>DBDN01000048.1 GCA_002293615.1 Betaproteobacteria bacterium UBA931
TACTTATCGGCAAAGACACCCGCCTCTCCGGTTATCTGATCGAGGCGGCGCTGGAGGCGGGCTTATCGGCCGCCGGTGTCGATGTTTACCTGACCGGCCCGCTGCCAACGCCCGGCGTTGCCTACTTAACGCGCACACTGCGCCGCTCGGCGGGCATTGTGATCAGCGCGTCGCACAACCCTTTCTTTGATAACGGTATCAAGTTTTTCTCCGCCGCGGGCGAAAAGCTGCCGGATGCCATTGAGCATGAAATCGAGCGCGTGATTGATCTGCCGCTTGAATGCGTCGCGCCGGAAGCGTTCGGCAAAGCGTTTCGCGTTGACGATGCCGCCGGTCGGTATATCGAATTCTGTAAAGGCGCGTTTCCCAACGATCTCGATTTAAAAGGTTTTCGCATCATCGTCGACTGTGCGCATGGTGCCACATACCATGTCGCGCCACCGGTATTCCATGAGCTGGGCGCTGATGTCATCGCCGTCGCGGCAAAACCGAACGGTATCAATATCAACGACGGCGTCGGCGCCGTGCATACAGAATACCTGGTCGAAAAAATGCACAAGCACCGCGCACAGTTAGGCATCGCGCTCGACGGCGACGGCGACCGCCTGATCATGGTTGATGACCAAGGCCGCATCTACGACGGCGACGCCCTGCTCTACATCATCGCCTGCGATTATCAGCGCCGCAACGCGTTGCGCGGAGACGGCGTTGTCGGCACGCTGATGAGCAACCTTGGCTTTGAGCAGGCGCTAAAACGCAAAGGCTTAACGCTTGATCGCGCGGCGGTCGGAGACCGTTACGTGCTGGCTCATTTGCTTGACCGGCAATGGACGCTCGGCGGCGAAAACTCCGGGCATCTGCTGGCGCTTGATCACCATACGACCGGCGACGGCATTATCGCCGCGTTGTTGGTATTGCGCGCGTTGATTGAACAAAACCTCAATCTTGAAAGCGCCACACGCGATCTTCATCTTTTCCCGCAAAAAATGATCAATATTCCGCTGCCCACCGGCTGGGATTTTCGCAAGAGCGCAACGGTGTGTCACGCTGAGGCCGAACTCTCCGCATCAATCGGCCAGCGCGGGCGTATTCTACTGCGTCCGTCCGGCACCGAGCCATTGTTGCGCGTGATGGTCGAAGCGGAAGACTCTACTCTGGCTGAAACGACGGCACAACAGCTTGCCGATACGATTCGCCACGCCATTGAAAATGAAAACTGACCATGGACAACGTTTTATGCGCTGAAAAGAAAGTCGTCCGGGAGTCGGACGCCGAAAAGATATTCCAGAGCTGGCTGACCGGCGCGCGCCTGTCGTACAGCGAGCAGGATTGCGCGTTATTTGCCAAAGCTTTCGCGCAAACACAGACCATCATGAGCGAGCGCCTCACCGAAGCGGGCGAAACCTGGGTAAAACACGTTGCCGCCGTTGCGATCATTCTGTCGGATCTTCATCTTGACGCATCGGCATTATGTGCGGCTTTATTGCTGCCGCTGGCCGGTGAGGAAAGCTTTGATCGCAAAGCCGTCGCCGAAACGTATGGCGACGACGTTGTCACGCTGATGTGCGGCACTTGGCAGATGCGCGAAATCCATGTGTTGCCTAAAGAACTGGATAAAAACGAGCAGAATAAACAGGCAGAAAACCTGCGCAAAATGTTGCTGTCGATGGTCGAGGATATTCGCGTCGTGCTGATCAAGCTCGCCGAACGGCTGCAAACCATCCGCTGCGTGGCTTATCAGAAAGACAACCCGTATCGAGAAAAAATCGCCCACGAAATTGCCGACCTCTTTGCGCCGCTTGCCAACCGTCTCGGCGTTTGGCAGATCAAATGGGAGCTGGAAGATTTATCGCTGCGTATTTTGGCGCCGGACGAATATCGACGCATTGCCGACCTGCTCGACGAACGGCAGGTCGATCGTCAACGTTATATCGAAAACGTGATCGATATTCTAAAAAAGGAGTTGGTGAAAGCGAACGTCAAAGCCGATATCACCGGCCGCCCGAAGCATATTTACAGCATCTGGAACAAAATGCGCCGTAAACAAACGGAGCTCGACGGCTTGTACGATATCCGTGCTGTGCGCGTTCTCGTTGACGACATCAAAGACTGCTATACCGCGCTCGGCATCGTTCACAATTTGTGGACGCCGATCCCGCGCGAATTTGACGATTACATCGCCAAGCCGAAAGCCAATAATTATCAGTCGTTGCATACGGCTGTCATCGGTCCGGAAAATAAATCCGTCGAAATCCAGATCCGCACCCGGGAAATGCACCAACATTCCGAATACGGGGTCGCCGCGCACTGGCGTTATAAAGAAAAAAGTTACGCGCAAAAACCCGCCGATGCCGGAAACAACCACCATAAAAGCGAAGGATCGTTCGAACAGAAAATAGCCTGGTTGCGCCAGATCCTCGAATGGAAAGATTTCATCGCCGATGAGCGCGAAATCCTGACCGCCTTTAAAAGCAATATTTTCACCGATACCATTTATGTATTGACGCCGCAAGGAAAAGTGATCGACCTGCCCTATGGATCGACACCGCTCGATTTTGCCTACACGGTACATACCAACCTTGGCCATCGCTGCCGGGGCGCGCGCGTCAACGGGCAAATGGTGCCGTTAAATTACACTTTGAAGAACGGGCAACGCGTCGAGATTGTTGCCGCCAAGCAAGGCAGCCCGTCGCGCGACTGGTTGAACAGTGATTTGCGCTATGTCATCAGCCACCGCGCGCGCGCCAAAATCCGGCAATGGTTCAAACAACAGCAAATCGAGGAAACCATTGCCCAAGGGCGGGCGATGGTTGAAAAGGAGTTGGCGCGCGCCGGCGCATCGACGATCAAGCTCGATACCCTTGCCCATCACGGCCATTTCACCAACACCGAAGATTTATTTGCCGCCGTCGCCCGCGAAGAAATCAACAGTCGCCAGCTGCAGCAGCTCATTACCGGTATTGTCAAACCGGATGCGGCGGCGGAAAGCAAACCCGACGACCATGCGATCGAAACATTTACGCCGACGGCGGAGCGCCCGCACAAACGCGCAAAAGGCGACAGCAACGTCCTTGTCGTCGGCGTCGATCACCTGATGACCAGTCTCGCCAAATGCTGCAAACCCGCACCGCCCGATCCAATTGCCGGATTCATCACCCGCGGCAAAGGCGTTTCGATCCATCGCCACAATTGCGAAAACCTGCAACGCATTCAAAAAGAAAGTCCCGAACGGATTATCGAAGTCAATTGGGGCGATACCAAGGAAAGCGTGTTTCCGGTGGATATTGTCGTCGACGCCCACGACCGCCCCGGTCTTTTACGCGATCTTTCCGACGTGTTTTCACGAGATCACGTCCGTTTAACCTCGGCCAACATGCAAAGCCGCAAACACCAGGTACGCTTTTATTTCACCGTAGAAATACAAAATCTCGCACAACTGCAGCATACGTTTACCGAGGCGCGTAATATCGCCGGCGTATTCAGCGTAGCCCGGCAAATTTAGCTTCGCGATTCCCGCCGGCGCGGAAAAATAACGAAACGAGTTTGGATATCGCAATTGCCCGCACTTGACGACGCTTTTACCGAAGACACCCGAATGTTCAATCCATGACCGCACCTCCCGACAGTCCGTATCAACTGCAACAACCTTTCGTACTTGCCGGCGACCAACCGGAAGCGGTCGCGAAACTTGTCGAAGGCTTGAGCGACGGCTTATCGTTTCAAACATTGCTTGGCGTTACCGGATCCGGGAAAACCTACACGATGGCGAACGTTATCGCGCGTACCGGCCGCCCGGCGCTGGTATTGGCGCCGAACAAAACGCTGGCGGCACAACTGTATTCGGAATTCCGCGAATTTTTCCCGAACAATGCCGTCGAATATTTTGTTTCTTATTACGATTATTATCAGCCGGAAGCATACATCCCTGCCCGCGACCTATTCATCGAAAAAGATTCCGCAATCAACGAACACATCGAACAGATGCGCTTATCGGCAACCAAAGCAATTCTTGAACGGCCTGACTGCATCATCGTCGCCACGGTTTCGGCAATATACGGTATCGGCGACCCTTCCGAATACCACGCGATGATTTTGCACCTGCGCCAGGGAACGCCCGTCAAACAGCGCGACATCATCAAACGCCTCGCCGAGATGCAATACCAACGCGCGGAAATGGATTTCAAACGCGGCACTTTTCGCGTACGCGGCGATATTATCGATATTTTTCCGGCGGAGCATGCCGAAAACGCCGTGCGCGTCAGCCTCTTCGACGACGAAATCGAAATGCTGCAACTGTTCGATCCATTGACCGGGCGCATCCGCCAGAAAATTTTGCGGTTTACCGTATTCCCGTCTTCGCATTACGTCACTGGCCGGGAAAAAATGCTGGCCGCCGTCGAGACGATTAAGGAGGAGCTGGCCGTACGCAAAGCGTTTTTCCTCGATGAGGGTAAACTTGTCGAGGCGCAACGCATCGATCAGCGTACCCGCTTCGATCTTGAAATGATGGTGGAGATCGGCTTTTGCAAAGGCATTGAAAATTATTCGCGCCACTTGACCTGCCGCGCGCCCGGCGAACCGCCACCGACATTGATGGATTACCTGCCGCGCAACACATTGATGTTTATCGACGAAAGCCACGTCACGGTTCCGCAAACAGGCGGCATGTACAAAGGCGATCGGTCGCGCAAGGAAAATCTGGTGAACTACGGCTTTCGTCTGCCCTCGGCATTGGATAATCGCCCGTTGCGTTTCGACGAGTTTGAGCGGCTGCTGCCGCAAACCATTTTCGTTTCGGCAACCCCGGCGGATTACGAAGAAAAACACGCGGGGCAAGTGGTGGAACAAGTGGTGCGCCCCACCGGGTTGGTGGATCCTCAGACGCAAGTGCGCCCCGCCGAAACGCAGGTTGACGATCTCCTGGACGAAATCCGAATACGCGTTGCGCGACAGGAGCGTATATTGGTTACGACATTGACCAAACGCATGGCCGAAGACCTGACCGAATACCTTGGCGAACACGGCACGCGCGTTCGCTACCTGCACTCGGATATTGACACTGTCGAACGCGTCGAAATCATTCGCGATTTACGCCTTGGCGAATTTGATGTGCTGGTCGGCATTAACCTGTTGCGCGAAGGGCTTGATATTCCCGAAGTATCGCTCGTTGCCATTCTCGATGCCGATAAAGAAGGTTTTCTGCGCTCAACCCGATCTCTGATCCAGACCATTGGCCGCGCCGCCCGCCACATCAACGGTACGGCCATTCTTTACGCAGATCGGATTACCGATTCAATGAACGCCGCGCTCACCGAGACTGAGCGACGCCGCAACAAACAACTGGCGTTCAATGCCGAACATCACATCACGCCGCGCGGCGTTGAAAAACGCGTCACCGACATTATCGACGGTGTTTACGAAGTCAATAACAAAAAACAAAAACGCGGCCAGGGCAAGGCCGACAGTAAACGCCGGTCGGCACACGACATGCCGCTTGACCAAGCCGGCCTCGAAAAAACATGGCGCGCGCTGGAGAAAGAAATGTTTGCCGCAGCACGCGACCTGGAATTCGAGCGCGCCGCCGAATTGCGCGACCGGCTGCGCGACGTGCAAAAAAGGTTGATGGCAATAAGCGGAAAGGACAACCAAAGCTAAAGACCACTGCGAATACAGCCGATTTATTCCGGCTTATTTTTCCTCCGCCGCCATTGCCGCACGCCTTAGCCCCATCATTGACCGCAATAAAAACTGCCGGACAAGCCGGCAGTTCCTCTTTTCATTTTTTATTCTCAGGCAGACGCAAGCGCTTGCTCAATGTCCGCGAGAATATCATCAATATGCTCAATACCGATGGATAGGCGAACCATTTCGGGGCGAACACCGGCGGCGATTTGCTCTTCGCTGGAAAGCTGCCGATGGGTCGTGCTGGCCGGATGGCACGCCAGCGATTTAGCGTCGCCGATGTTGACAAGGCGAGTAATCAGTTTCAGCGCGTCGATAAAACGCACACAGGCATCAAGCCCGCCCTTAACACCGAACGACAGCAAGCCGGACGCCTGCCCTTTGCAATATTTTTTTGCCAGTGCGTGATCGGGATGATTCGGCAACGCCGCGTATTCGACCCAATCCACTTTGGGATGCTTCTCCAAATATTGCGCTACCGCCAGAGAGTTTTCACAGGTGCGTTCCATGCGCAACGGCAACGTTTCGATGCCTTGCAAAATCTGGAATGAATTGAACGGCGACTGCACCGCGCCCATACTGCGCAGCATCACACAACGGGCACGCGCGACATACGCCGCCGCGCCGAACGATTCCGTGAAAACAACGCCGTGGTAGCTGACATCCGGCGTACACAAGCGTGAAAACTTCTCCGGATATTGCGCCCACGGAAATTTGCCGCTATCAATAATCGCGCCGCCCATTGTCGTCCCATGCCCGCCCATAAATTTGGTCAGGGCGTGAACCACGATATCGGCGCCATAATCAAAAGGACGGCACAGAATCGGCGTAGGCACCGTGTTATCGACAATCAGTGGTACGTTTTGCGCATGCGCAGCTTCGGCAAACGCGCCAAGATCCACGACATTGCCAAGCGGATTGCCAATACTTTCGCAGAATACGGCTTTGGTACGTTTATCGGCAAGCTGGGCAATCATTTCCGGACGGCGATGATCGACAAAACGAATTTCGATACCCAACTGCGGCAACGTATGCGCAAAAAGATTGTACGTGCCGCCGTATAAGGCATGCGTGGCAATTACGTTATCGCCCGCTTCGGCAATCACCTGGAGCGCGTAGGTAACGGCCGCCATACCGGACGCAACGCCTAGCCCGGCAATACCGCCCTCAAGCGCCGCAACGCGTTTTTCCAGGACGTCCGTCGTTGGGTTCATCAGGCGGGTATAGATATTGCCGGGAATCGCAAGATTGAAAAGGTCGGCGCCGTATTGGGTATTGTCAAACGAATAGCTGGTTGTCTGATAAATGGGCACCGCCACCGAGCGGGTGGTTGGTTCGGGCGAATAGCCGGCGTGAACGGCCAATGTTTCGATTTTCATAGGTATTGAATAAGAGGAATTAAAAAAATTAGATTTACAAATTTAATACGATTGATTATAGCAACAAAACAATTCGTCAACACGAAGCTGCCGATCACCATGAAACAAGCACGGGCGCTCCCGACTTGCCCCGTTTCACAGCGTGTCGCCCGGCCGGCCGACCACGAAACATCTTCGAACAATCCACTTCGCCGAGCAGGGTTTACCAAACCGGGAAAACGTTCTGCTTGGACATAAAAAAAGGCACAGCAATAAAACCGTGCCTTTTGTAAATACCCAAACGACTTTATCAATTCTTGCTTTGATCAACCAGGCGGTTCTTGCTGATCCACGGCATCATCGCGCGCAATTTGCCGCCAACCTGCTCAATCGGATGCTCCGCCGTCAAACGACGCCGGGAAATCATGCCCGGCGCACCGGCTTTGTATTCGAGAATGAAGCGTTTGGCGTATTCGCCCGTTTGAATATCTTTCAAGACCTCTTTCATCGCCGCTTTGCTTTGCGCATTCACAACGCGCGGGCCGGAAACATATTCGCCGTATTCCGCATTATTCGATACGGAATAATTCATGTTGGCGATACCGCCTTCGTAAATCAGATCAACAATCAGTTTCAATTCATGCAGACATTCAAAATATGCCATTTCCGGGGCATAGCCCGCCTCAACCAGCGTTTCAAAGCCCGCCTTGATCAGCTCGACCGCGCCGCCGCACAGTACCGCTTGCTCGCCGAAAAGATCGGTTTCTGTTTCTTCCTTGAATGTTGTCTCGATCACGCCCGCCCGCGTACCGCCCATCGCCGCCGCATAGGAAAGCGCGATATCGCGCGCTTTTTTCGTAGCATCCTGATACACCGCAATCAGCATGGGCACGCCGCCGCCGCCCGCATATGTTGAACGCACCGTGTGTCCCGGCGCTTTCGGCGCAATCATGATCACATCGACATCATCGCGCGGCGCGACCTGGCCGTAGTGAATATTAAAACCGTGGGCAAACGCCAAAGCCGCGCCTTTCTTGAGATTCGGCCCAATTTCCGCCGTATACGCGGCGGCAATGTTTTCGTCCGGCATCAGCACCATAACGATATCCGCCGCCTTGGTGGCATTGGCAACGGTATCCACCTTTAGCCCGGCATTCTCCGCCTTTTTCCACGAAGCGCCTTCTTTGCGCGCGCCAACAATCACCTCAATGCCCGAATCGTGCAGGTTCAGCGCATGTGCGTGGCCTTGCGAACCATAACCAATAATCGCCACTTTCTTATTTTTGATCAGAGAAAGATCGGCGTCTTTATCGTAATAAACTTTCATTATGTCTCCTTGTTAAAGCAGTATCAGCTTGTTCTTCAAATCAAATCCGTAAAATCCGTTCGCCACGCCCGATACCGGAAGCGCCCGTGCGTACGGTTTCCAGCAACGCTCCCGGCTCCAACGCCTGCAAAAAAGCGTCGAGCTTCGACGAAACGCCGGTCAACTCAATCGTATAACTTTTCTCCGTGACGTCGATGATTTTACCCCGGAAAATATCGGCCATTCGTTTCATTTCCTCGCGGTCTTTTCCGACGGCGCGCACTTTCGCCAGCATCAACTCGCGCTCAATGTGCGTGCCTTCGGTCAAATCGACAACTTTCACCACTTCGACCAGTTTGTTCAACTGTTTGGTGATCTGCTCAATCACGCTATCCGAGCCGCGCGTGGTGATCGTCATTCTGGATAAGGTTTCATCTTCCGTCACGGCAACGGTCAGCGATTCGATGTTGTAACCGCGTGCCGAAAAAAGGCCGGCAATTCTCGACAATGCGCCCGCCTCGTTTTCAACCAGTATGGAAAGTATATGTCTCATGATTTCCTCTTTTTACGGCGCATCAAACAGAACCATTTCCGTCAAACCTTTCCCGCCGGGAACCATCGGGAAAACATTGGCTTTCGGATCGGTATGAATATCCAAAAAGACCAGACGATCTTTTTGCTTCATGGCCTCTTTGAGCGCACCCTCAACATCCGCAGGGTCATCAACGCGCATACCGATATGGCCATAAGACTCAGCCAGCTTGACGAAATCGGGCAACGTATCGAAATACGATTCGGAATAACGCGAACCGTAGAAAAGTTCCTGCCATTGCCGCACCATCCCCATATAGCCGTTGTTCAGGTTGATCACCTTGATCGGCAGGCGATATTGCAAGCAGGTTGCCAATTCCTGAATGCACATCTGGATCGACGCCTCGCCGGTAATGCACACGACGTCTTTATCGGGATTGGCAAGACGCGCGCCGACCGCCGCAGGCAAACCGAAACCCATGGTGCCCAGCCCGCCGGAAGTAATCCAGTGGCGCGGTTTGTCAAATTTATAATATTGCGCCGACCACATCTGATGCTGGCCGACGTCTGTCGTTACGATCGCGTTGCCTTTGGTCAGCTGGTATAAGGTTTCAATGACGTATTGCGGTTTGATCTTCTTGCTCTTGGCGTCATACTTCAAGCAGTCTTTCTTCCGCCAGCCATCGATCTCTTTCCACCACGCTTCCAACGCCTTGCCGTTTTCCGGTTTCGGCGATGCGCTCAAAATATTGAACATTTCCTGGACGACCTCGCCAACATCGCCAACGATCGGAATGTCCACCTGAACACGTTTGGAAATTGACGAAGGATCAATATCCACATGGATAATCTTGCGATCCGGCGGCCCGGTAAAATGAGAAACATTTCCGATCACACGATCATCGAAACGCGCGCCGATGGCGAGCAGGACATCGCAATGATGCATTGCCATATTTGACTCATAGGTGCCGTGCATGCCGAGTAACCCAGTGGACAACGGATCGCTTCCGGGAAAACCGCCCAACCCCATCAACGTCTGCGTGCACGGATAGCCGAGCTCGCGCACCAGCCTGGTCAGCTTTTCCGCGGCATCGGCCAACACAACGCCGCCGCCGATATAAACTACCGGGCGTTCGGCTTTCTGCAAAAGCTGTACGGCTTTCTTGATTTGCCCGAGATGCGCTTTTACCACCGGATTGTATGAACGCATCGAAACCGTTTTCGGATAATGATATTCCGCAACCGCCTGCGTGATGTCCTTGGGAACATCAATCAGCACCGGCCCGGGGCGTCCGGTTTTAGCCAGATAAAATGCTTTTTTAATCGTCTCGGCCAGGTCTACCGCATCCTTAACCAGAAAATTGTGCTTGACGCATGGCCGCGTAATGCCGACAGTGTCGCATTCCTGAAAAGCGTCCTGCCCGATGTACGGCGTGGAAACCTGCCCGGAAATAATCACCATCGGGCTGGAGTCCATATACGCTGTCGCAATGCCGGTCACGGCATTGGTCGCGCCCGGCCCGGAAGTCACCAGACAAACACCGACTTTTTTTGACGCCCGCGAATAAGCGTCGGCCGCATGCGCCGCGCCTTGCTCGTGGCGAACCAGAATATGGCGAATTTTATCTTGCGCGCAAAGCGCATCGTATATGTTGAGTACAGAACCGCCCGGGTAGCCGAAAATATATTCGACGCCCTCCTCCTGCAATGCGCGGATGATGATTTCTGCACCCGTGAGTTGTGTTGCCATAATTTTTTACCCCAAAACAAAAATGTTAACGGGTGAAGTCACCCTCTGCTTGATAGCAAGCGGACACCATTCGTTGCACGGGTATTTCAACGATAATTTTCAATAACGGCAGCTTCTGATAGTACTGCTTTGGCTGCGTTCACACGTGTGTCCCGGACACCCGATCAGGCTTGTGACCCCACGGGGAACGACGCGACCGAACGCAAAACGGGCGTAATCGCCCGATAGGCAATAACAGTAACGATAACCAAGCCGGCGGTCAAGTTTTTCCGTATCCCTTGCCATAAAAGCCTGCCGGACTGTTGCCCGCGGCGCCACATTAAACGACGGATGATAAACGGGCTATGGCGCGATTCTGGTACCGGGAAAACAACAACAATGCACATGCCGCGCCGATCAACGCAAAAAGCATATCGGATTGCGCATCCCATATATAGCCCTGCGTACCCAGAAACTCCTCCGCCGACGCGCCCTGCACCGCCGCCACCCACCATTCAATGATTTCATAAAACGCGCTGATTGCCAGGCACACGCACAGCACGATAAAGGCCAGCCACTTGCCCGGCCGTAACGGCGATGTCCGAATGAGCAATTCACGCGCCAGCAACGCGGGAATAAAACCTCGGGCAAAATGCCCGATCTTGTCGTAGTTATTGCGGGAAAAACCGAACCAATCCTGCATCCAGTATCCCAACGGCACTTCCGCATAGGTATAAACGGCGCCGACTGCCAGAATGATAAAATGAATAATCAGCAAAGCATAAACGAGATCGGTAAAGCGAAATTTCCGGTACGTGAAAAACAGGACGGGAAAACCGATCAGGATCGGAAAAACTTCCAGCACCCAGTTCGTTTTTGAGTTTGCCAATACCAGCGAGGTCAAAAGAATGATAAACGTTGCTGCTGTAAATAAAATCGGATACTTGCTGTTCATCGTTTTTTGGAAAATAAAAATTAAGCTTTTAAACGGATGTTTGGGTAGGCGCTCAACAGCGCCGCCGCCGATATCAGCGCTGTTTATCGGCGCTTCTGTTATTCTACTGTATTTGCTTACCGAATAAACTATTGTGTTTTCCTGGTTTGAAAAACGTATCGATCCCTACCCGGAGCATTTAAAAACGCCGCCTGCGACTTTTTTCGCTTTTTTATGGTCATGCACAGAAGGCTTGCGCGGCGCCCTGATCATCACCGTTATCCTTTCAATTCTAGGCGGCGCATTCGAAGCCATATTATTCGCGATGCTCGGCAGCGTCATCGACTGGCTCGCCGCCGTACCACCGCATCAGCTGTGGGAAAAGGAAAAAACGTCGCTGCTGCTGCTTGCCTGCATCGTGTTATGCAGCCCGCTCATCGCCACGCTGCACTCGTTGGTGAAATTTCAAATTCTGGCCGGAAATTTTCCGATGTTGCTGCGCTGGCGGTTTCATCGCCACATACTTGAACAAAGCCTGTCGTTCTACCAGAACGAATTTGCCGGACGGATTTCCGCCAAAGTCATGCAAACCGCGCTTGCCGCGCGCGAAACCGTCATGACCGTTACCGATATCGTGGTCTATATAGTGATTTACTTCGTGACCATATCGCTGGTCATCGGCCATTTTGATCTCTGGCTTTTGCTTCCCTTCTTCCTCTGGCTGTTCTGCTATTCGGCCATGCTGCTCTATTTTGTGCCGCGGCTCGGCAAAGCGGCAAGCCGCCAGGCTGATGCCCGCGCGTTGATGACCGGCCGCATTACCGACGCTTATACCAACATCGCCACCGTCAAACTTTTTTCTCACGCGCAGCGTGAAGCCGGTTTTGCCCGTTTTGCCATGCAATCGTTTATGAAAACCGTACACGCGCAAATGCGCTTGGTCACCGGCATTGTTTCCATCAATACTTTTCTAAGCATGGTATTGATTACCTGTACGGCAGGCGTGGCATTGTGGCTGTGGATGGAAGAAAAAGCCACGATCGGCGCCGTCGCGGCGGCAACGGCCATGGCGTTGCGCCTAAACGGTATTTCGCAATGGATCATGTGGGAAATGACCATGCTGTTCGAGGCTGTCGGCACCGTTCAGGACGGTATGCATACGCTTTCCGTATCGCCGGAAATCAAAGACTGTCCGGACGCCAAATCGCTGACGGTAACGCGCGGCGATGTGCGCTTTGACCATGTTCGTTTCGGTTATCACCAAAATAAAAACATCATCGATAATTTTTCGCTGCATATCCACTCCGGCGAAAAAATCGGTCTGGTCGGGCGTTCGGGAGCAGGAAAATCCACTATCGTGAATCTATTATTACGATTTTACGATGTCAACGACGGCGCTATATTGATCGACAAACAAAACATTGCCGAAGTCACACAAGCCAGCTTGCGCGCCCAAATCGGCATGGTCACACAAGACACTTCGCTTTTACACCGATCGGTACGCGACAATCTCGCCTACGGCCGCCCTGACGCCACCGAAGAAGAAATCATTGCCGCGGCACGCAAGGCCGAAGCTTGGGACTTCATTCAAGAGCTTAACGACGGGCAAGGGCATACCGGCCTTGACGCGCATGTCGGCGAACGCGGCGTCAAACTTTCCGGCGGGCAACGGCAACGCATCGCCATCGCGCGCGTCATGCTTAAAAATGCACCGATTCTTTTACTCGACGAAGCCACCAGCGCGCTTGACTCGGAAGTCGAAATCGCGATTCAAAGCAGCCTTTATCGCCTGATGGAAGGCAAAACCGTCATCGCCATCGCGCACCGGTTATCTACCATCGCCGCGATGGATCGCCTGATTGTTCTCGAGCAAGGACGTATTGTCGAAGAAGGCAACCACCGCGCTTTACTGGCCTTGAATGGCCTTTATGCCCGTTTGTGGGCGCATCAAAGCGGCGGATTTTTGGGCGGATAAGAAACACCGCCAACTATGCCAAAGCACCGTCTCTTTTAGCGTCGCCAAAGCTGCTTTGGCTTTGAATAGAGCGTTGTGGTTCCTGCGATTTTTTCATTGTATCAGCTCCTTCCCAGACCATTGCCAACCTTTTCTTTAAGTAGAAAATATCCTTAACACTCTGTACAGCTTTGAGGAGCCACTTCTACCGTCTCAACATATTCGGGTGCTGTGTTCCCTTAAACCTACCCCGTAAAAAAGCCCCCGAAGGGGCTTGTAATGCGCTTACAACGAAGGCAAACAGTTAAGAGGTGGGAAATAGCTTTCGATAGTAGCGCCGGACTCAAGAACAATATAATTAAAATTTACAAACGTAGGATTTATTTGAGAAACGTTACCTATACAGGTTTTAAATTCAAAAATTCCATAAAACGGTCCTGGCACTTCGTATATTAAATTATCATCAAGAAAAATAGGCGTTCCGATTATATTGCCTCCTACAACTGCTTGTACGACATTAACAAGATTGGTTCCTGGGTTGTGTGGCCCTTGAACTGTACCGCAGTTTTCTCTTATGAGCCCGTCGTAGCAAGAATAATACCTTTTATATAAGGCGGGACCAACGCCATCGCTGTAAAGATAGACTGAATACCCATTTAAAGCCACTTCTGTGACTGCCCCGATAATTGGCGCCTGTGTTTGCCAATACGAAATCAGCTGGCTTTTTGAATAAAACGGCCCGGGGGAACCCTGCGCCATAGCGCCGGTAGAACCCAAACCAAGAAGAACAACAGCAAGAAAAGCTGATGCAAGAATTGATTTAATCTTTATGTTTTTCATACTTCCTCCTTACTGTTAAAAAAGAACACATGCTCTTGATGTAATTAATAACACAAATTTAGCGATTGTCAACAACAACATAACTATGGATTTACCCCCACAAACAACCAAACACCATAAAAATCAGGTGATGGGGATCGGTTTGTCAAATACTGTGCAAAAGTGCACCAGGTGGTGAGGAAATTACGGTGCAAAACTGCACACGCTTGTCGATGAGATCGTCGCTATTGAAAATAAAGCAATCCAGCCACATATCAATGTGTCTGGAAGTCTCTACGTGCAAAAATGAAGGTTGGCTCTTCCAGAATGATTCCATTGGAAAAATTCAGGGATGCTGAAAAATACCTTCAGATGTGGATTGGTCGCCTTAATAATCGTCCGTCCGTTCAGAAAAAAGTCCCCGACGCTGTCAGAAAGCGCCGCATAGCTTTTATTCCGGTAAACATGAAGAAGCTCGACTGCGAAGAGACGGTGCGCGGCTACATGGAGAAAAATTTTTCTGTTCGATCTCTGACGGAACTCGACATGAAACAGCTTGATCGCGTTTACCATTACGTCAGTTCGATTAAATCTCGAACAACCTGATAACAAAACAGGTGCAAAACTACTGCAAAAAAAGACATTTTCATGCCAAAGGACATTTTTGGACGTTTTGAGGTTTTGCGTCTAGATGCACTGAAAGCCGCTTCAGATGTGGCTTTTTTGATTTGCAAAATGCCCACCTCCCCACATAAGGACGCCGTTTTTGTCCCTCAACCCGACCCCGTCAATCCCAGCTTAACGTGGATNNATCCTCTACCCACTCCAAAAAACTACGGAACTGATCTGCCGATACCGATACCCGACCCGATCAATCCCAGCTTAACGTGCCGCCCGTCTGATATTCGGTCACCCGCGTTTCAAAAAAGTTTTTCTCTTTTTTAAGGTCGATCATTTCCGCCATCCACGGGAACGGGTTTTCCGCGCCCGGGAAAAGCTGGTCGATGCCGATTTGTTGGCAACGACGATTGGCGATAAAACGCAAGTATTCTTTGAACATCGGCGCGTTCAAACCGAGCACACCGCGCGGCATGGTGTCTTCAGCATAAGCGTATTCGAGCTCGACCGCCCTCTTGATCAACCCACTGATTTCCTCCCGAAATTCCGGCGTCCACAAATGCGGATTTTCGAGCTTGATCGTGTTGATCATGTCGATGCCGAAATTGCAGTGAATGGATTCGTCGCGCAAAATATATTGGTATTGTTCGGATGCGCCGACCAGTTTGTTCTGGCGGCCGAGCGCCAAAATCTGTACAAAACCGACATAAAAGAACAACCCCTCCATGATGCAGGCAAACACGATCAGCGACCGCAACAGTTTCTGATCGTTTTCCGGTGTGCCCGTTTTAAAGTTGGGNNGCATTAAAGTTGGGGTCGGTCAACGTTTCGATGAACGGCATCAGAAATTCGTCTTTGTCGGCGATGGATTTTATCTCGTGATAAGCGTTAAAAATCTCCCCTTCGTCCAGCCCCAGGCTTTCGACAATATATTGGTAGGCATGCGTATGAATAGCCTCGTCGAACGCTTGGCGCAACAAATATTGGCGGCATTCCGGCGCGGTAATATGGCGATACGTACCGAGCACGATATTGTTCGCGGCCAGTGAATCCGCCGTCGAAAAAAAGCCGAGGTTGCGGATCACGATCAAGCGCTCGCCATCGGTCAGGCCGTTCGGGTTTTTCCAGAGCTCCACATCGCGCTGCATGTTCACTTCCTGCGGCATCCAATGGTTGGCGCAACCTGTCAAATATTTATCCCATGCCCAATTGTATTTGAACGGCACCAGTTGATTCACATCCGCCTTACCGTTGATGATGCGCTTGTCTTCGACACGCACCCGGCGGGTTTTAATCTTTTCGGCAGAGGCTTGCGCACGAGCCTGATCATGAATGCTGGGAATTGCCGCTTCTTCAAAATTCAGCATTTTTTCTCCTTTGAAATATTTTGCGTTATCAAGTTCATGTAATTATTGGTCATTGATTGGCTGTTGACCGATTATTGGCAAGCTTCGCATGTCGGATCGTCGATCATGCAAAATTTCGGCGCGTCTTTTTCCCCGGCGTGTACAGAAACGGCATTAAGCTCCCCGCCCCGTCCGGTCGATTTTTCCGCGGCACTTGCCGCAAGCGCACGCAGGTAATACGTTGTTTTGAGCCCGCGCGTCCAGGCAAGCTTGTACGTATCATCAAGCAATTTCCCGGAAGCCGCGGCAATATAAATATTAAGGCTTTGCCCCTGGTCGATCCATTTCTGGCGACGCGCCGCCGCTTCAACAATCCATTGGGGGCCGACTTCAAACGCGGTCGCGTAAAGGCGTTTCAAATGCTGCGGGACACGGTCAATTTTGGAGAGCGAACCGTCAAAATATTTGAGGTCCGCCGCCATGACGTCATCCCACAGGTTCAACTGCTTCAAGTCCTGGACGAGCTGCTCGTTAATCATCGTGAATTCACCGGACAGGTTCGACTTCACATAAAGATTCTGGTAATCCGGCTCAATCGACGCGGAAACCCCGACAATGTTGGAGATGGTTGCCGTCGGCGCAATGGCAACACAGTTGGCGTTACGCATGCCGTCTTGCCTGATTTTGGCACGCAACGCTTCCCAGTCCATGGTTTCCGAATCGTCCGTATTCAGATATCCGCCGCGTTCTTCGTGCAGCAGCCCAAGCGAATCTTTGGGAAGAATCCCTCGCGACCACAGGCTTCCCTGATAGCTTGAATAAGCGCCGCGCTCTTTGGCCAGGTCGCTGGACGCCCAATAGGCGTAATAGCACATTGCTTCCGTCGACGTATCGGCAAAGCACACCGCCTCATCCGAAGCGTAAGAAACGCGCATTTTATGCAGGCAATCCTGAAAGCCCATCAGACCAAGCCCGACCGGACGGTGTCTGATATTGGCGGTTTCCGCTTTTTTAACGGCGTAATAGTTAATATCAATAACGTTATCGAGCATGCGCATCGCAGTCGTTACGGTACGCCGAAGTTTTTCGGTATCCAATATCCAGTGGCCCCCTTCCTGGCGCAAATGCGCCGCCAGATTGACCGAGCCGAGATTGCATACCGCAATTTCATCGATGCCGGTGTTCAGTGTGATTTCGGTACATAAATTTGAGCTGTGCACCACGCCGATATGCTGCTGCGGCGATCGCGCATTGCAGGCATCCTTGAACGTTATCCACGGATGCCCCGTTTCAAACAACATCGACAGCATTTTGCGCCACAGGTGTACCGCGGATATTTTTTTAAATAATTTGATTTCGCCGCGCACGGCTTTTTCTTCGTAACCGATATAAGCTTTCTCAAATGCTTTTCCCCATAAATCGTGAAGGTCGGGAACGTCCGACGGCGAAAACAATGTCCATTCGCCGTTTTCCATCACGCGCTTCATGAACAGGTCGGGAATCCAGTTTGCGGTATTCATGTCGTGCGTACGGCGACGATCGTCGCCGGTATTTTTGCGCAGTTCAAGAAATTCCTCGATATCGAGGTGCCAGCTTTCCAGATAGCAACATACCGCGCCCTTGCGTTTGCCGCCCTGATTCACCGCGACAGCGGTATCGTTGACCACTTTCAAAAACGGTACCACGCCTTGCGATTTGCCGTTCGTACCCTTGATATGCGAACCCATCGCCCGCACGCCGCTCCAGTCGTTGCCGAGACCGCCGGCGAATTTCGACAGCAATGCATTTTCCTTGATGGCTTCGTAAATACCATCCAGGTCATCCGGCACGGTTGTCAGATAGCACGACGATAATTGTGAATGCTGCGTACCCGAATTGAAAAGTGTCGGCGTCGAGCTCATAAAATCAAACGAGGACAGCAGACGATAAAATTCAACGGCGCGCGCCTCGCGATCATCTTCTCTAAGCGCCAGCCCCATCGCCACACGCATAAAGAAACACTGCGGCAATTCGAAACGGCGGCCGTTACCGTCGTATTGATTGCTCAGAAAATAACGGTCGTATAAGGTTTGTAAGCCAAGATAGCCAAATTGCAAATCCCGTTCCGGCTCTAATGCCGCAGCAAGTTTTGCCAGGTCAAAATTCGCCAGTTCAGGATTGAGCAAGCCGATTTTGACGCCGTGTCGAATGCATTGCGGGAAATATTCGGCGTAGCGTGTCGCCATATCCTCTTGTGTCGCGTCAAAACCCAACGCCTCAAAACGCAACGAATCGAGCAACAAACGCGCCGTCACATAAGCGTACGCGGGATCTTTTTCAATCAACGTCCGCCCGGCAAGCACCACCGCTTTACGCACTTCGGCCATCGGCATACCGTCGTATAAATCCTTAAGCGTCGCTTCCAGAATTTTCTCCGGCACAACATCGGCCAATCCCGCGCACGAACTGTTGACCAAGCGCGCCAACCGCTCGATATCGAGTGGGTATGTTTTCCCTTGCGCATCGGTGACATGCCGCACCGGAGTTTGCGTTTTGGCCGCTCCGGACAGACCCAGGCGCTCTTGGGCGCGGCGCTCGCGGTACAGCACATAAGCGCGTGCAACTTCATGCTCGCCGCTGCGCATCAGCGCCAGCTCAACCTGGTCCTGAATATCCTCAATCGGGATCGAGCCGCCCTCCGGTTTGCGTCGCATCAGCGCGCGGATAACATCCGCCGTCAATTGATCCACTTGTTCGCGCATCGCCGAACTGGTCGCCGTTTGTTCGCCGCGAACCGCAAGAAATGCTTTGATCATCGCCACGGTGATTTTACCCGGCTCGAAAGCAACGACCGAACCATTGCGACGCACCACTTTATAATCGGAATAACGGCTGTGGCTTGATGACGCCGCGTTTAACTTTTCTTCGGCAAACACGCCGGAGCGCGACTCCCATCCTGTTCCCGACGAAACTGCAATTTCTGACATAAACTCCTCATTTGCCGACAAAAAAGGCCGGAAGCCCGGCGAGATTTCATTAATAAATTTATAAAAACAGTCGGCAATATACGTTATCCGCTATATTTAGTCAAAAACTTATGCGCACATCTACATATAGTGGAGTGAAGAAACGGCTATCCACACAAAAAACATTATTTACACCATCAAACAGTAAAAAAATCATTAGGATAAAACTTGCTCCCATAAATTTACCCACAGCTTATGCACAGGCATTGTATGAATCTTGCCACCGAGCAACACTGCGGCAAGGCAATCTGCTGCATCAATGCCGCATGCCGGTTCCGGCTATAATCGCCCACTTGCAGAGCCGTCTTGCGCTCTGGTTTCCATCACAAAGCTCACGAGGTAGTATTTTGCGTCTCACCCATATCAAACTCGCCGGTTTCAAGACATTCGTCGATCCCACCACCGTCACTACGCCCGGGCAACTGGTCGGTATCGTCGGCCCCAACGGCTGCGGAAAATCCAACGTAATCGACGCGGTCCGCTGGGTGCTGGGCGAATCAAAAGCTTCTGCATTGCGCGGCGAGTCGATGCAGGACGTGATTTTCAACGGCACCGGCGAGCGCAAGCCGGTGGGGCGCGCATCGGTGGAGCTTCATTTCGACAACAGCGCCGGACGCATCGGCGGGCAATGGGGGCAATACACCGAATTGGCCATCAAGCGCGTGTTAACCCGTGACGGCGACAGCACTTATTACATCAACAATATTCCCGTGCGTCGCCGCGACATTTACGACCTCTTCCTCGGCACCGGGCTCGGCCCGCGCGCTTACGCGATTATCGAGCAGGGCATGATCTCGCGCGTCATTGAGGCAAAACCGGAAGAACTGCGCATTTTTCTCGAAGAAGCTGCCGGCGTTTCCAAATATAAAGAGCGGCGCAAGGAAACCGAGCATCGCCTTTCGGATACGCGCGAAAATCTGGCGCGCATCGAAGATATCCGTTTGGAGCTGGGCAATCAGCTTTCACACCTGAAAGCGCAGGCCGAAGTTGCTGCGCAATACCGCGAATTTGAAGCGCGTCTCAAGCAAACACAACATTTACACTGGTTCGCCAAACAACAAGAAGCCTTGCGCGCGCAAGAGCGCCATCAAACAGAAGCGGCCAAACTGATCGCCGCGCTGGAAGCCATTCAGTCCGAAATACGCCGCATCGAAACCCAGATCGAAACATTGCGTGAAAAACATTACGCCGCCAATGACGCGCTGCATGATAAGCACGGCGCGTTTTATGCGGCAAGCACCGAGGTTTCCCGTCTCGAGCAACAATTGAAATTCGCGCAATCCACCGAAACGCGCATGGCGCAGCAAAGCGAGCAGATCAACGCACAGCTTGCCGAGTTAGTCCGGCAAGCCGCGCATATCGATGAAGAAGAAAAAACGCTCAATATCGAACTGGAAAACGCCGTTGCCGCACATCTTGCCGCGCAAGAAAAAGAACGGTCGGCACAAGAGGAAATGCCGGCGCTTGAAGAAGCCCTGAAAAATGCGACGCAAACTTTGTTGACCATGCAGCAGGAGCTGGCGCAACTCGAACAAAATGTGCGCATTGCCGAAACCCGGCATGAAAACAATAACCGGTCGATTGACCAGCTTCGCCAGCGCCGCGAACGTTTCGAAAAAGAGCTGGAAGCAATGAGCGGACCCGGCGTAGTCCAGGTTGCCGACGTTGAAGAGCAGCTTGCGCAGGAAACCGAAGCGCTCATGCAACAAACGCAGACACTGGCGGAAACACAGGAGAATATCGAGGCGCTGCGCGCCCGCCAGCAAGAAGCGCTCGCCGGCTGGCAACAGGCCAGCCAGGAGTTGAATACGCAAACCGCGCGCCATCAGGCATTGGCATCGTTGCAAAATAAAACCGAACGACAAGACACGCAGGGCTGGCTGGAAAATAACCAGCTTACGGAAGCCGTGCGTCTCTGGCAAAAACTGGATATTGAGCAAGGCTGGGAAGATGCGCTTGAAGCCGTGTTGCGCGACCGCTTGAACGCATTGGCCGTCGATGACTGGCATCGCGTCTCCGAATGGCTGCGCCAAGATGTTTCGTCGTTGCCGTCGATCACGGTCTTTTCATCGCGTCGCGAAAACCCGGCAGCGGCCGCATCGCCGCCGGCCAGCGCGCTGTACCACAAACTGCGTATCAAAGATTCACACATCGCGCCGTTGCTGGCCGATCTTCTCTACGGTGTCCACTGTTGCGACAGCACCGATGAGGCGCTGCAAAAACGCCATGATCTGGCGCCGGGCGCATCGCTGGTCACACGCGAAGGCCACTTTTTTACCGCGCAAAGCGTTACCTTCTTCGCCGCCGAAGCCGAAGTGCACGGCGTGCTGGCGCGGCAACGCGAAATCTCCGAATTGGATGAACACATTGCCCAAGCGGAGGCGCGCGCCGAAGAAACACGCATCGTGCTCGATGATGCCGAAGAGACATTGCAAAAAGCCATGCAGCAGATTCACAATCAGCAGCAGGCGGTCGCGTCGCAGCAAAAACGCTGCCACAACCTGGAGCTGGAGCTTACACAACTTCGTAAGGAAGCGGAAGCGCAAGAGGCGCGCCGCGCGCAGTTAGCGCATGATTGCGAGGAGTTAAAACAGCAGGAAGCGCAGGAAAACGAGCAGCGCGAAATGATGGCGGAAACCATCGCCGAAGCGCAAATGAAATTGCACGATGAAATGGCAAAGCGCGAATCATTGCGCCACACCCGCAACGAAGCCGATGTGGCTCTGACGCGCGGACGCGAGCAATTGCGCCAAGCTGAGCGCCATGTGCAGGAAACGCGTTTTACCGAACGCGGCACACGCGACCATTTGCAGGAATTGACGCGTCGCCGCGAAGCATGCGCCGCGCAGCAAATGCAGCAACAAACACTGCTTGAACAGCTTGCCAATGAAAAACAGACCATTGATTTCGCCGAAATCGAAATGTTGTTGCAACAGCAATTGGCAAAACGAAGTGAAGCGGAAAGCATCCTGGCGGAAGCGCGCGAAAGTCTCGAAGCGTTAACACAAGAACTGCGCGGCAAAGAAGAAGCGCGTATGAGCGCCGAACAGGACACCGAACCGGCGCGTAACCGTATTGAGGAAATGCGCCTGAAAGTCCAGGCCGCCGAGCTGCAGGCGCAACAATTCGGCGAACAGCTTGCCGAGGCCGAGGCGGATCTTGCAGCACTCCCCGAAGCGTTGCAAGCATGGGGGCGCGCGTCGCTGCCCAATGAAATTGATCGCCTGCAAAAAGCCATCGCCGGTTTGGGCGCGGTCAACATGGCGGCTCTCGAGGAATTGTCCGCCGCCGAAGAGCGTAAAATTTATCTCGACCAGCAGGCAAACGACCTGACCGAGGCCATGGCAACGCTGGAAAATGCGATCCGCCAGATTGATCGCGAATCGCGCGAGCTCCTGAAAAATACTTTCGATATCGTCAACGAAAATTTTGCCCGCCTGTTCCCGACATTGTTTGGCGGCGGCCAAGCCAAGTTGGTGCTCACCGGCGAAGAAATCCTTGATTCCGGCATTCAGGTGTTTGCCCAACCGCCGGGAAAACGCAATTCGTCGATTCATCTGCTTTCCGGCGGCGAAAAGGCGTTAACGGCAACCGCGCTGGTATTTGCGCTGTTCCAGATCAATCCGGCGCCGTTTTGCCTGCTCGACGAAGTGGATGCCCCACTTGACGATTCCAATACGGTGCGCTTCTGCAACCTTGTCCGAGAAATGAGCAGGAAAACGCAATTCCTGTTCATCACGCATAATAAAATCACGATGGAAATGGCCACCCAATTATTGGGTATTACCATGGCGGAGCCCGGCGTGTCGCGCACGGTATCCGTCGACATTGCCGAAGCGATAGAAATGGCGGCCGCCTGATTTTTTTTTGGGAAAATCGGGCGACAATTGCCTGCCTGACAAATAAGCCGTTCGGAGCCAAGCGATTCTTTCATTGATCCGCTTGATCGGCAAACCAATCCAAAAATTGCCCGTACTTCTTAAAAAGTACGGGCAATTTTTATGGGATGATGGGGAATAGCATTAAATATCCGTTAATTTCCAGCCGAGATCATGTCAATAAAAACCACAAAAAGCTATTAAAAATAACATTGGTTTCATCAATGAAATACGCTCGATATCCATTTCAGGCGAACCCGGCGATTTCTTACCCGAACAAAACAACGCTTCGACCATGGTTAAGAGTCGCCAAAAAATATTTTTTCGCTATACTTGCCCGACTTTCGTTTCATCAGCCATTTAATGAAGTGCTGATACCCGCGGCTTTTCTTGTGCGGCTATGTGAAATAAGCGCCGAAAGAAAAGTATTTCTATCGTTTTTTACGGAGACTGATATGGCACAACAAACCAATACGCAGGAAATCAAAATTGCCGTTTCCGAACCAACCGCCCTAGGATTGTTTGGTTTGGCTATGGTCACACTTGTTGCTTCATCACATAAATTGGGAATTACCAGCGGCACATCTTTCGTGATTCCCTGGGCGCTGTTCCTGGGATCCGCCGCACAAATATGGGCGGCATGCGCCGATTTCAAACGTAATAATTACTTCGGTTCCATTGCCTTTGCGACTTACGGCCTGTTCTGGGTTGCCGTTGCCATTTACTGGGCAACACAAAACGGCTGGTTTGGCGAAACCGCCGTTCATGGCGATACCAAACAATTCGGTATTGCTTGCCTGGGTTACTTTATCTTTTCGCTTTTCATCATGGTTGCTTCTTTTGAAGTCAATAAGGTACTGGCTGTTTTGTTGTTCGTGATCTGTATTTTATTCGCGTCGCTAACGCTTGCCGGATTGGGCTTTCATCAGGCATTTTTCTCCATGGTTGCCGCATGGTCCGAACTCCTGATTTCGCTGCTCGGATTTTATGGCGCCGGAGCCACATTCCTGAATATCTTTTTCGGCAAAACGATATTGCCGATGGGCACGCCTTTAGGGTGGATCAAAAAATCGGCATAACCGGCATGCCGCCTTTATTTTGTCGCGCATAGGCGGTACATTTCGCCATGCGCGGCATCTCGCCTTGCCTTCTGACGCGTGCGATAATGCTTTTTTTACAATGGAATCGCAGGCGACGCCATGTCTTCGCAACATAATGAAAAATTCTTCTTTGAGAGCGCACCTTGGACGGTGACCACCATTGCGGCGTTTTCGTTATTCTGTTTCGCCGCGGCCTTTTACAAAATTGGCCATGATAAATTCAAAGGCATCATGGCCATCGTGATCGGCATCGGCCTGGCATGGCTCGCGGTACGGATGGTTTTGCGCCTGAAAAAGCCTTTTCTGCGGCTGCGTCCGAGCGGTTTCTCGTTTTCCGACTTTGCATGCGAAATTCCGTGGGACAAGGTCGTGGAGTTTCGGGTCATCACGCAAGATGTTTACGCCGTCACCTCAACAATCAATATCATCTTCGTTCTGGCGGAAAACTATGAACCGCCGACGTTCACGCCCGACTCACGCGTGAAATACAAAAGAGAAAACCGAACGCTGCACATCAGCGTCAACGGCCTGCGTGTACCGTTGACAACGGTGCTGCTAAGCCATGAGATTGACGCGTTTCGAAACCGTGCATTGAAATCTGCCGAACAGTAATCGTCAATCCTGCAAATTTTTCGGCAACGGAAACGCAACATTTTCGGCAATGCCTTCTTCTTCGATAATTTCCGTTCCGCCCCATTGCCGCAGGCGTTCAATCACATCGCGCACCAGATTTTCCGGTGCGGATGCGCCCGCCGTAATGCCCACGCAGCTTTTATCGACAAACCATTCCGGCAACAATTCGTCGGCAGTATCGACACGATGCGCCACCACACCGTTACGCTCTGCCGCTTCACGCAACCGGTTGGAGTTGGAGCTGTTCGGACTGCCGACCACAATCATCGCATCTATTTTTTGCGCCAACCGGCGCACGGCGTTTTGGCGGTTCTGCGTGGCATAGCAAATATCTTCTTTTTTCGGACAAACGATTTCAGGAAAACGCGTTTTCAATACCCCGATAATCTGCGCCGCATCATCCTGCGAAAGTGTGGTTTGCGTCACCAAGCCAAGCCTCTTCGGATTGCGCACCCGCAAACGCCGCGCGTCATCAGTGGTTTCAACCAGATGGATCATGCGCGAATCATCGCATTGCCCCATCGTACCCTCAACTTCAGGATGCCCGGCATGCCCGATCATGATTACTTCAACACCGGACCGCGCCATCCTGTTCACTTCGATATGCACTTTGGTCACCAACGGGCAAGTGGCATCAAACACCGTCAACCCGCGTCGCGCCGCTTCTTCGTAAACAACGCGCGGCGTGCCGTGCGCGCTGAAAATAACCACGGCGCCATCGGGCACTTCATCAAGCGCTTCGACAAACACCACACCTTTTTCGCGCAGCCCTGCCACCACAAAAGTATTGTGCACCACTTCATGCCGCACATAAACGGGCGCGCCAAATCGATCCAATACCTTTTCGACGATGCTGATCGCGCGATCAACGCCAGCGCAAAATCCGCGCGGATTGGCAAGGACGATCTTCATTCGGTCGCGCCGTCACCATAGGCATGATGTTTACGCTTCCGTAAACCGTCGGCAATCAGAAGCACGGCACCAATGGTAATGGCCGCATCGGCAACATTAAACGCCGGATACGACCACCCCTGGTAATGAAAAAGCAGAAAATCAATGACGCGTCCGAGTTGCAAACGATCCCAGAGATTTCCCAACGCGCCGCCGATAATCAACGCCAGCGAAAGCGAAAAAAGCTTACTGCCGCCGCGCAACAGCAACCAGAGAAAAAGCAGGCAGGCAACAACGCTGATCACGATAAAAAAAATACGCTGCCAGCCGCCGGCATGCGCAAGGAAGCTGAACGCCGCGCCGGTATTGAAGGTCAATATCAAACTGAAAAACGATGTAATCGGCCTGATTTCCCCGGTGTAAAAAGTTTCATACGCCCAGAATTTGGTGACGCGATCTAGGGCAACCACCGCCAACGCGATAAGCAACCACGTGCTGCGCCGCCACTCAATATTCGTGATGTTCAACCAAGAGCCTGTCATCGCAACGCCCGCCGTAAAAAAAACATGTCAGGCATATCGACGCGCCTCGCCTTTGCCAAAAAGATTGTCNNTTCGACACAGCGCCCGCATAAAGTCGGGTGCTGCGGGTCACGACCGACATCATGGCGCCAATGCCAACAGCGCTCGCATTTCACGCCTTCCGACATTTTTGCCTGAACCGCCCGCTTTTCGCCCCGCACAATCGTCGCCGCCGATGTGATCAGCACGAAGCGCAAGTCGTCGCCCAATGTCGCCAACACATCATAATCTTCCTGCGGGACAGTCAATACCACTTCGGCCTGTAACGATGAGCCGATCTTGCCCGCTTCGCGCACCGCCTCCAGCTCTTTTAGCACCAACGCGCGAATTTCGGCGATACGCCGCCATTTGGCCAGCAACATTTGCGCATCGGTAGGTTCGGGAAAACTATCCTCCCAGCAGCGGATAAAAATCGTAATGTCTTCCGGGTGAACAATCCGCCATGCCTCTTCGCAGGTAAACGAAAGAATCGGCGCCATCAATTTGAGAATGCCGTCGCGAATATGATAAAGCGCCGTTTGCGCCGAGCGCCGCGCGACACTGTCTTTGCCCGCCGTATAAAGGCGGTCTTTCAACACATCGAGATAAAAGCCGCCTAATTCTTCCGAGCAGTAAGTCTGGATTTTCTGCACAACAAAGTGAAAATCGAATTGCTCATAGTCTTTCCTGACCTCTTCAGCCAACGCGTACAGCTTGGCCAGCGCATAGCGATCCATCTCGAACATATCATCAAGCGCCACCGCGCTTTGCGCCGGATCAAAATCCGATGTGTTGCCCATCAGAAAACACAATGTATTGCGAATGCGGCGATAGCTTTCCACCACGCGCTTTAAGATTTCATCGGAGATCGACAGCTCGCCGGAATAATCGGTAGACGCCGTCCACAAACGCAATATTTCAGCGCCCAATGTATCCGAAACTCTTTGCGGCGCGACCGTATTGCCGCGCGACTTCGACATCTTGTGGCCGTTGCCGTCAACGGTAAAGCCGTGCGTCAACAACGCTTTATAAGGAGGCATGCCGTTTAACATTGACGACACCAACAGCGAAGAATGAAACCAACCACGATGCTGGTCCGAGCCTTCCAGATATAAATCCGCCGGAAAACCGGTTTTATCCGGATGCGAACCCAAATGTTGCGCGCGCCCATTCGGCCCGCCCATCACTGTTTGATGCGTCGCGCCGGAATCAAACCAGACATCCAGCGTATCGGTAAGCTTCCGGTATTTGTTTTCATCGACGCCAAAATCGGCGGCTATCGACTCGAACCACGATTCAATACCATACCGCTCGATTTTCTGCGCGGCTTTTTCCAGAATCGCCAATGAATCCGGGTGCAACGCATCGGTTTCCTTATCAACGAAAAACGGTAACGGCACACCCCATTGTCGCTGCCGCGACAATGTCCAATCGGGGCGGTTGGCGATCATGCCATAAAGGCGCGCCTTGCCCCACGACGGATAAAATCGTGTTGCCTCAATGCCCCGCAGCGCCGTCTGCCGCAAACCAACTGGTGGCGTCACGCCCTGATAACCGGGTGTTTCATCCATACCGACAAACCACTGTTGTGTCGCCCGATAAATAATCGGCGTTTTGTGCCGCCAGCAATGCATGTAGCTGTGCGTTATTTTTTCGATATGAAGCAACGCGTTCGTTTCTTTCAGCTTCTCGACAATTTTCGGGTTGGCGTCCCAAATCATCATGCCGCCGAAAAACGGTAAGTTTTCCTTGAAATGCCCGTTGCCTTGCACGGGATTAATCATCGTTTCGTCTTTCATGCCATAGCGACGACAAGTGTAAAAATCGTCCACGCCATACGCCGGCGAGCAATGCACAATGCCGGTGCCGGCATCCAGCGTGACAAAATCACCCAGGTAAACCGGCGAAACCCGCTCGTAAAACGGATGTAAAAACACCGTATGCTCAAGCGCGGCGCCTTTTGCCGTCGCAACGACCTTGCCTTCCCGTTGATAACGCTTCAGGCAATGTTCAACCAACTCTTTCGCGACCAGCAAATAACGGTCGGCCCCGATGATTTTCACCAGCGCGTAATCGAGATCGGGATGCATTGTCAGCGCCTGGTTGGCCGGAATCGTCCACGGCGTCGTCGTCCAGATGACCGCCTGAATATCGCCTATCGGCACTTCGGGCAACCCCATGACCCGAGCCAGTTTTTCGCGCTGATCTTCCCTTAAGAGAAACCCGACATCGATCGCGCTGTCTTTGCGATCTTCGTATTCCACCTCCGCTTCAGCCAACGCGCTGCCGCAATCGAAACACCAATTCACCGGCTTCAAACCGCGGTAAACAAAACCACGCTTCAAAATCTCGCCAAGGACACGCACCTCATCGGCCTCATTTTTATACGCCATAGTGAGATACGGATCGTCCCAATCCGCCAGCACGCCCAGCCGCTCGAAACCTTTCTTCTGCTTTTCCACCTGCTCATTGGCGTAAACGCGACACAGGCGCAACGTTTCCGCCGTTGATAAATTTTTGCCGTGCGTTTTTTCGATCTGTATTTCGATCGGCATGCCATGGCAATCCCAACCCGGCACATAAGGCGCGTCAAAACCGGCCATGGTTTTACTCTTGACGA
>DBDN01000015.1 GCA_002293615.1 Betaproteobacteria bacterium UBA931
GGCGGTATTTTCATCATGTCCGGCAATACTTTTGGCAAATTATTTTGTTTGACTTCGTTCGGCGAATCGCATGGTGCCGCGATCGGCGGTATAATTGATGGGTGCCCGCCTGGTCTGGCGCTGGATGAGCGCGATTTGCAAACGGAGCTTGACCGTCGTCGCCCGGGCACGTCNNCGTCGCGAACCGGACACTGTCGAAATTCTTTCTGGTGTTTTCGGTGGGCAAACCACAGGAACACCGATAGCGTTTTTAATTCGCAATCAAGACGCCAAAAGCCATGACTATCGTACCATTGCGCAAACTTTCCGCCCCGGGCATGCCGATTACACGTATATGCACAAATATGGCATTTGCGATGATCGTGGCGGCGGGCGAGCGTCGGCGCGGGAAACAGCGGTACGCGTGGCGGCGGGNNCTGCGGCAAAAATACGGTACCGAAATCCGCGCTTGTGTCACTCGTGTCGGCAAACACGAAATTGCTGTGGAGGATTGGCGGGAAGTCAACGGCAACCCGTTTTTTGCGGCGGACGCCAAAGCGGTACCGGTATTGGAACAATATCTTGATGCGTTACGCAAGTCAGGCGATTCATGCGGGGCTGCGCTGCTGATCGAGGCAAATCATGTGCCGGTTGGTTTGGGTGCGCCGGTATATCGTCGCCTTGATGCCGATATTGCGGCGGCGATCATGAGTATCAACGCGGTGAAAGCGGTGGAAATCGGCGCGGGTTTCGCCGCTGCCGCGCAATGCGGCAGCGAACACGCCGATGAAATGACGCCGGCGGGTTTTATCAGTAACAACGCCGGCGGGATATTGGGGGGCATTTCTTCGGGGCAGCCGATCATGGTGCGCTTCGCGGTAAAACCGACACCATCTATCGCAACAGAGCGTCGTTCCATAGATACCTCCGGTAACGCGGTAATGATGCGGACGACCGGACGGCACGATCCTTGTGTCGGGCTGCGTGCCGTGCCGATTGCCGAAGCGATGCTGGCGCTGGTATTGATGGATCATGCGCTTTGGCAACGCGCGCAAAACGGCGATGTTGCGTCAAATACGCCTTTAATCGCCGGACAAAGGGTGTGATTGCATAAAGCGCTGAAAAGCGGCGGTTTGCTTCGGTTGTCGGCAGGCGGATTTCGAGAACCAACTTTAAAGCGGATCATTTTTAAAGCGGTTGTTGTGGGCGGTTATGGAAAATCCGATTTTTGAACCATAAAAAGACACTAATCGTGCCGAATACTGCAGCGCCAAGCATTACGCCGACGATAAGCGACCATAGTAACTTCGCGAGCGAACCGAAGAAACCGCCGCCAATCATTGACGCTGCGGTTTCGCCAATGTTTGCGATCGGCGCGATGCCATGTACGACGATACCGCCGCCGACCAGAAACATCGCCAGAGTGCCGACAATGGCGAGCGTTTTGAGCAGGTAGGGCATACAGACGAGAAGACCGCGGCCAATTTTCATTAAAACAATATTCGTTTTTTGTATGAGATAAAGACCGAAATCGTCGAGTTTGACGATGCCAGCGACCAGGCCATAAACGCCGACCGTCATTAACAGTGCGATGGCTACTAATACGACCACTTGTTGCGACCATGGGGCATGCGCTACCGCACCCAGCGAGATCACGATGATTTCTGCCGATAAAATAAAGTCGGTGCGGATGGCGCCACGGATTTTAACGCGCTCGTGATCAACGTCGTTGGGCGCAGGCTTATCCGCGGAGTTATTTTCTTTTTCGTGTTGTTGGGTTTCTTCCGGTAAGTGCCGGGAAAATTTATGAAAGATTTTTTCGATGCCCTCAAAACAAAGATAGGCGCCGCCGATCATCATCAGCGGCAAAACCAGTATGGGTGCGAAAATGCTGGTCGCCAACGCAGCGGGCACCAGAATGGCTTTGTTCACCAACGAACCTTTGGCGACGGCCCACACGATCGGCAATTCCCGGTCGGCGCGAACGCCGATGACCTGTTGCGCGTTTAACGCCAGATCGTCGCCAAGTACGCCCGCGGTTTTTTTAGCAGCAACTTTGGTCATCACAGAAACATCGTCGAGGATGCTCGCGATATCATCCAGCAATGTCAATAAACTGGCGCCCGCCATAATTGCTCCTTTTATTCGTAAGGGTTGATTGTTTGGATATCGGCAAGTGCTTCGCCATGCGCGAAGCGGATATGCACCGTCTCGTCTCGATCCAATGTTTGAGCATCGCGCACGATCTCGTTATTTTTTCCCCGGTGGACGATCGCATAACCGCGTTCCAGGACTTGTTGCGGGTTGAGAAGCGCCAGTTGTGTCTGCGTACTTTCAACGCTTTGCGCACAACGCGTCAGATAGCGTTGAACTGCATCGCGGAAATAACGCTGGTTTTTCTGCCAAGCGGCATGTTGTGGAAAAGGTTGCATGGTCTGATGTAAAAGGCGCGAGCAAACAAAACCAAATTGTTGCGCTAACGGGCGGGTTTGCTGCTGCCACGCGTGCGCCATGCGCTGGCGCAATGCATGAAGCTGTGCATATCGTGCATCAAGGCGCGTTTGTGGATGCGTTAGTTGTCGCGCAGTTTCATCCAGATGTTGTGCCCATTGCATCAGCCGATACGCCATTGCCCGTTGGAAGCGTTGCATTTGCTCACGATAGATACGTCGCCATGCCGCACCGTCGGGCGCGGCCAGCATTGCCGCTGCAGTCGGCGTCGGCGCGCGGATATCAGCGGCAAAATCGCTCAACGTGAAATCGGTTTCATGACCAATGCCGGAAATGACCGGTAACGTCGAGGCAGCGATGGCGCGAACCACAATTTCTTCGTTAAATGCCCATAAATCCTCCAGAGAACCACCGCCGCGCGCCACAATCAACACATCCACGCCGTCTTGCTGCGCACGCCGGTTGGCGGTTTGAATTGCCTGCGTGATTTGTTCGGCGGCGGTATCGCCCTGTACCATTGTCGGGTAAATCACCACCGGCAGTTGCGGCCAGCGGCGATGCAGCGTGGTGAGCATATCGTGCAAAGCCGCGCCATGTGCCGATGTGACCAGCGCTACTCCTTGCGGAAACTCCGGAGGCGTTTTTTTGCGCACATCGGCGAAGAGTCCTTCGGCCTCAAGCGAGGCTTTCATGCGCAGGAATTTTTCATACAGCGCTCCCTGCCCGGCAAGCTTGAGCGTTTCGACCGTCAGTTGAAAATCGCCGCGCATTTCATAAATGGTCGGCGTTGCTTTCAGCTCGACATGCAGCCCGTCGCGCAAGCCATCTTTGGGTAAACGCAGCGTCTGCGCTTTGTGTCGCCACAGTGTACAGCGCACCTGCGCTTTATCATCTTTCAGCGTGAAGTAGCAATGCCCGGATGCGGCACGCGTGAATCCGGAAATTTCGCCCGATACCCAAACCTAACCGATTTGCTCCTCAAGCAGAAGGCGTGCGGAACTCAGCAGGAACGACACCGGCCAAACGGGTGTTGTCGGTGTTGGCATAGATGGTGCGGAGAAAAGATCGTCGGATGAAGGCATTTTTTTGGGAGGGGGCGGCAAAACACGTAAAGGCGCGAAAACGAAGGTTTTTTACACCGAGCACCGCGTTGACGTCAAGGTAACTTTACAAAAAGCGCTTTTTCAAGGGATAGCATGGAGTAACCCTCTTTTACGAGTATAAGTTTATGTATTTTAATGGAAAAAATGTGAGAAATCTTTGTGCAATGTAAGGTAAGGCCGTTGAATAGGTGGCTTTATCCCATTTATTGACAGGCTGCGCACAGCGTTACCCACAGGGTTTGTGGATAACAGGAATGGCGGTTTGGGTGTTAAGCCGCGGCATGATCTCGGAGTTTGCGATGACAAAGGCGTACAGCATTTTCAATCACGCAAAGGTGTTCTAAAACACACATGTCCAAGCGCTCAAATCCCGAATCTGATGTATCCTGACCGTTTTTAAAATCCAAGCAAAATGCCTTTTACACCCCGCCCGGTTATTTTGATGATTCTCGACGGCTTTGGTGTTCGTGCGGACGCGCCGGATAATGCGGTGACTCGCGCCAATATGCCGTTCTGGCGTTCACTGTGCGCGCAATACCCGATGACGACGTTGAACGCATCCGAATCGTTCGTCGGTTTGCCGACCGGGCAAATGGGCAATTCCGAGGTTGGGCACCTGAATATCGGAGCGGGTCGGATCGTTTGGCAGGAGCTGACGCGCATTGATTGTGCGCTGGCGGCGGCAGAAAAGGGCGAGACCAACGAGTTGACGGATTCTTCGGCATTTCAGCAAATGATTGCGGTAGCGCAGCATGGTACGTTGCATATTCTGGGTTTGTTGTCGCCCGGCGGTGTGCATAGTCATGAGCAACATATTTTTGGCTTGATTCGTCTGGCGCTGGCGCGAGGGGTTGCTCGGGTGCGCATCCATGCGTTTCTTGACGGACGTGATATGCCGCCGCGCAGCGCGTCATCGTCGTTGGCGGCATTACAGCGTGTATGTGAATCGTTTCCCGCCGGAAAAGTACGGATTGCATCGATATGCGGGCGCTATTACGCCATGGATCGCGATAAACGCTGGGAGCGTACGGAGTGCGCGTACCGGTTGTTGACCGAAAGCGAAGCGGCATTTTGTTTTGCCGATGCACAGGCCGCGCTTGCTGCGGCGTATGAACGTGGCGAAGACGATGAATTTGTCCAGCCGACCGTGCTTTCCGGTGCGGATGATGCGCGTATCGACGATGGCGACAGCGTTGTTTTCATGAATTTCCGTGCTGATCGTGCCCGCCAATTAACGCATGCATTCATCGATAAAACATTCGATGGTTTTACTCGCGCCGTCATGCCGAAACTCGCGTCGTTTGTGACCCTTACCTCCTATGGGGAAGCATTGGCATCGTTGCCGGTGATTTTTCCGCCGCAAAATATCAAACAAGGATTGGGTGAATATCTTGCTGAGCAGGGAAAAACCCAATTGCGGATCGCGGAAACCGAAAAGTACGCGCATGTCACTTATTTTTTCAGCGGCGGCGTTGAGGCTGTATTGCCCGGAGAGGAGCGGATTCTGGTGTCGTCGCCCAAAGTTGCGACATACGATCTGCAGCCGGCGATGAGCGCGCCGGAAGTGACCGACAAGCTGATCGACGCCATTGACGGCGGACGCTTTGATTTTATTGTGGTCAACTACGCGAACGGCGATATGGTTGGGCATACCGGCAAGCTTGACGCGGCGGTGGCGGCGCTGGAAACGTTGGATGGTTGTCTGCAACGGTCGGTGACTGCGCTGCGAAAAGCCGGCGGCGAAATTTTGATTACCGCCGATCACGGCAACGCCGAGATGATGTTTGACCCACAAATCGGGCAGTCGCATACCGCGCATACGCTTAACCCGGTGCCGCTGGTGTATATCGGGCGCGCCGCAACGCTCGCGCCCGGTGGTTCGTTGCGTGATCTGGCGCCGAGCGTACTGACGTTGATGGGGCTGCCGGCGCCGCAGGAAATGGATGGGCACTCATTGATCACGTTTACCGAAAAGGCGATATAACAGGTATATTCTCAGGCAAGTCGCGCTATACTTTAGCAAATGTCGCATATTTTGGCGGAGCCGGAGAATCAGGCGATAACTTATCAATCAAATACAAAAAGTACAAAAATGGGAGATTTTTTTAAAAAAAGCGGGTTGATCATACTTGGTGCAATCATGGGCATTTTGCTCAGTGTGCATTTTTCGGTCATTGCCAATCAGGAAAATAAGCCGGCAATTCCTTATGAAGATTTGCAACTGTTGGCTGCCGTGTTTGGAAAAATCAAGAGCAATTATGTCGAAGATGTTCCGGATGAAAAGCTCATCCGCGAAGCGATTAATGGCATNNCCTTGATCCCCATTCGGAGTTTCTGGTCGGCAAGGAGCTGGAAGACCTGAAGATTTCCACGCAGGGGAAATTCGGCGGATTGGGGATTGAAGTGACTACCGAAGACGGTGTGGTAAAAGTCGTTTCGCCGATTGAAGATACGCCGGCATATCGCGCAGGGATTCAGGCAGGCGATCTGATCATCAAAATTGACGACGTGATTACCCGTGATTTGCCGTTGACCAAAGCCGTTGAGATGATGCGCGGCAAACCGGGAACGAAAATTCAACTGACCATTGCCCGAAAAGACGAGCCGACGCCGCTTGAAATCACTGTCATTCGTGAAGTGATCAACGTCAAAAGCGTGGTATCCAAAACATTGGAACCGGGATATGGTTATATCCGTGTTCGTAATTTTCAAGAGCGCACCGGCCAGGAGGTTGTCAGTCATATCGGCACGCTTTACCAGAGTGGCGCACTCAAGGGGCTGATCCTTGATCTGCGTAGCGATCCGGGAGGGCTGCTTGACCAGGCAGTCGCGGTATCGTCGGTGTTTTTGCCCAAAGATCAATTGATTGTCTATACGCAAGGGCGCGTGGCTGATGCCCGGATGGAGCTCAAGTCAAATCGCGGCGATTACATACGCAATCCACTGAACAAGGATTATCTGGTCGACCTGCCGCCGGAAATTAAAACGGTGCCGATGGTGGTGTTGATCGATGCCGGTTCGGCTTCGGCGTCGGAGATTGTTGCGGGAGCATTGCAG
>DBDN01000075.1 GCA_002293615.1 Betaproteobacteria bacterium UBA931
GCGGAAAATATTGCCGCCGCCGATGACGATGGCGGTTTGTACGCCCATACGTACCACTTCGGCGATTTCCTCGACAATACGGTCAATGACTTTCCGGTTGATACCGAACGGATCGTCGCCCATCAGCGCCTCGCCGGACAATTTGAGCAGAATGCGCTTATAGCGCGGGGCGGGAAGTTTTTCGGCGGGGGCGGACAAAGCATTCATGGCGTGGCGTCGGTTCAAAGTGATGGCGACAATGATCGATAAAGCAATTGAAACAAGGCGATGATACAGGAGTGGGCGCTTTCGCGCCCATTTGTTCGGATGATTACGTTTTTGTCATCGCCGCGACTTCGGCGGCGAAATCGTCTTTGCGTTTTTCAATGCCTTCGCCAACGACAAAAAGCTCAAACGACAAAACCTTGGCGTTTTTGCTTTTCAGGTACTGCTCGACAGTTTCATCCGGGTTCTTCACAAAAGGTTGCCCGAGCAGAGTGATTTCGGCCAGATATTTGGCGATGCGGCCATCCACCATTTTAGCAACGATATCGGCAGGTTTTCCGCTCTCTGCCGCTTGCGCTTCGAAAATCGCGCGCTCTTTCGCGATCAGATCCTGCGGCACTTGATCTTTGGAAATGCAGACCGGGCGCGTTCCAGCTACCGACGCGGCAATGTGCAATGCGATGTCTTTACCGGCGGCTTCGTCGCCTTCCAACTCGACCATCACGCCGATACGGCCGCCGCCGTGCAGGTATTGCACGATGCGGCAAGGTGTTTCGCGATAAGCAAAACGGCGCACCGACAGGTTTTCGCCGATTTTTTGCACAAGCTCCTGCCGGATTGATTCAACCGAGCCGTTCTCCAGCGGCAGTGCCGACAAAGCATCGACGCTTGCCGGATTTTTTTCGGTGACGGTTTGCGCCAATTGCCGGGAAAAATGAATGAAGTCGTCGTTTCTGGCGACGAAATCGGTTTCGCAGTTGACTTCGACCAGCGCGGCTTTTTTGCCGTCCGCGGCCACGAAGCCGCCGATAATGCCTTCGGCGGTCACCCTGTCCGCCGCCTTGTTGGCGCGGGCGCCCGATTTGATGCGCAACAGTTCTTCCGCTTTTTCAATAACGCCTTCGGCTTCCTGAAGCGCTTTTTTGCACTCCATCATGCCGAGTCCGGTGACGCGGCGCAGTTCCATCACGATTTTTGCGGGAATTTCCACCATGTTCGTTTCCATTTCCTTAAATAAGATTAGCTTCGGCTTGCCGGCAGGCCAGCAAGCCGTTTGAATGAGTCGGCGATGTTTCGCCCGCCCGTATTATTTTTCGGTTTCTTCGACAATCGCCGGTTCGGCAATCTCGGTAATTTCCTCAACCTCAACAAACTCATCACCGGCTTTCAAGATGCCGGACAACGCATCGTTTTTGCCTTCGAGAACGGCGTCGGCAACGCCGCGCGCGTAAAGACGGGTGGCGCGGCTGGAATCGTCGTTGCCGGGGATGACATAATCGATGCCCAGCGGAGAATGGTTGGTATCGACCACCGCGACGATGGGAATTCCCAGGCGCTGCGCTTCGGTGACCGCAATTTTGTGGTAGCCGACGTCGATGATGAAAATCGCGTCCGGTAACGCATCCATGTTCTGAACGCCGCCCAAGCTTTGGCGCATTTTGGCAAGCTCGCGGGTGAGCGTTAACGCTTCGCGCTTGCTCATGTTCTCGAACGTGCCGTCGGTTTCCATTTGCTCAAGATCTTTCAAGCGCTTTACCGACAGCTTGACCGTTTTGAAGTTGGTCAACATGCCGCCGAGCCAGCGATGATCGACGTAAGGCATGCCGGCGCGGGTCGCTTCTTCGCGGACGATGTCGCGCGCCTGGCGCTTGGTGCCGACAAAAAGAACGGTACCGCGGTTTCCCACCAGACGGCGCACGTACAGCATCGCCTCGTTGTATTTATCAAGCGTTTTTTCAAGGTTGATGATGTGGATTTTGTTGCGATGGCCAAAAATATAATCGGCCATTTTCGGGTTCCAGTAACGGGTCTGGTGACCAAAATGGACGCCCGCTTCCAGCATTTGTCTCATAGTGACAGACATAATTTCTCCATAGATCAGGGTTTAACCGCCACCGATATTTTGGTCTGAAACTTGAGTTTCAGCACCCTGAAAAAATCGGTGTGTGAATTTGGGCGCTTGCCGGATTGGTATGACGCCCGTATGCCGCTCAAAAGCGGTGTCGGATTCTAACATATTCTCCGACGTTCAGGAGAGGGCGATTGGGGAAATGGTTGTTGTGGTCGTGTGGCGCCGTCCGGCAGAAGACGCGCTTTCGGAGCGCGTAGGGAAGGAGGTATCAAACATTGCGGCCGGAATCCCGAATTTCAGCGCGCCATTGTTCGGCCATTCCAACAAGTTCGCTTTCGTTCAATCGAGCAAAACGGCGTTCTTTCAATAAATGCTCGCCGGCGATCCAGACATGCGTTATCTGCTCGCGATTGGTCGCGTAAACGATTTGCGAGACGGGATCAAAAACGGGCGCGGCCTCAATCGTGCCCAAATCGACGGCGATAATATCGGCCTGTTTGCCGGTTTCGATGGAACCGACCTGGTCGGCGATTCCCAAAGCTTTCGCGCCGTTAATGGTCGCCATACGCAGCGCCTCGGCAGCGGAAACGGCGGTAGGGCTGCCATTGACTTTGGCAAGCAACGCGGCAAGTCGCGCGTCGGCAAGAATATCGAGCGAGTTGTTTGACGCAGCGCCATCGGTGCCCAATCCGACATTCGCGCCTGCTTGAAGCAGCTTGGCAATCGGCGCGATACCGGAACCGAGCTTCATGTTGGAACGCGGGTTGTGGGCAACGGAAATGCCTCTTTGTGCGGTAAGCGCAATTTCCTCGTCGATGAGATGCGTCATGTGTGCCGCGGTGACACGCGGCGATAGAAAGCCGAGTTGCTCAAGCGCGGCGAGCGGGCGCATACCGGTTGCCTGAACGCTTTGCCGGATCTCGTTTTCCGTTTCGTGGATATGGCAATGTATCAAAAAATTTTCGTGTTCGGCCAGCACAACGATTTTGCGGAAAGTTTCTTCTTTGACGGTGTACGGCGCATGCGGCGCCAGCACGAGCGAAATACGTTCTTTGCCGTAAAATTTTCTGCGAACCTCCGTCGCTTTTTCAAGGTACTCCTGCGCATTTTGCGCGTAAGCGCTGGGAAACTCGGTGATGACGCAACCGATAAAGGTACGCATTCCCGAAGCCGCGGCGGCGCGCGCGATCGCTTCGGGAAAATAATACATGTCGTTGACGCAAGTGATGCCGCCGCGCAGCATTTCCGCCATGCCGAGCAAAGTGCCGTCGTGCACAAAAGCGTCGCCGACCAGGCGCGCCTCGGCCGGCCAAATATGATTTTGCAACCACTCCATTAAGGGCAAGTCGTCGGCGAAGCCGCGCAAAAGCGTCATCGCAATATGCGTGTGCAGATTGATGAAACCGGGAAGAAGCGCATGTTCCGGCAGATCGACGACCTGCGCCGCACGCATCTGGCGCGCTTCTTTTTGGGGAAGAACCGCCATAACCCGACCGTCGGTTATGGCGACAGAGCAATATTCAAGAACAGAATTGTCTGAATCAACGGTGATTACCCAGCGCGGGTGGATAATGGTGTCAAACGGTCGCGTATCCAATGTTGGCTGGTTATCCGAAAATGATCATCAGACAGCGATATTATCTTTTTCTTGTAATTTGTCCATAGACGAAAAGCACAACAAGTGATCCGATGACCGCAATGATAAAGCTGCCGATATTGAAGCCATCTACCGTGCCGAAACCGAAAAACGTGCTGATCCAGCCGCCCACTGCCGCGCCGATAATGCCGAGCAGGCAGGTGACGATGATACCGCCGGGGTTGGGGCCTGGCATGATCCACTTAGCAAGAATACCCGCGATTAAACCAAAAATAATCCAGGAAAGAATTCCCATGATAATCTCCAGAAAAGTTGGGGGGCTTCAGAATACAACAACGCCAACAACAGGGCGCATCTTTTTTTGTAAATTCTAATGCCATGTTTCTTTTAGGCCGACATGGCGCGCTTTGTTTAAAAAGTTTTTGCATTGAATCTTGTCGCCGGTATAATTTCCGGGTTATTTCAAAAATTTTAAAGGTTATTTATGAACGCTTCCGCGTCTTCCGCACGTAATCTGTTGCAGGCTTATTTTCCCCAGCTCAACCTGAGCCTTGCTCAGAAAACGGCGATTGTGCTGGCCTCTTCCCTGGCGCTGACGATCTCGGCAAAAATCCAGTTTCCGCTCGGGTTGGTGCCGTTTACCATGCAAACGTATGTGGTTATGGTGCTGGGCGTTCTGCTTGGCAAACGACTGGCTGCCGCTTCCGTGCTGGCTTATCTGGCGCAAGGGCTGGCCGGGTTGCCGGTATTTGCCGGCGGTGGCGGGCTGGCGTACATTGCCGCACCGTCGTTTGGCTATCTGATCGGCTTTTTGGCGGCGGTGCTGCTGATCGGCCATTTCACCGAACGCGGTTATGGGCGTCATCTGATCGGCAGCTTTGTTGTGATGGTAGCCGGGCACGCGCTTCTTTTTGTGTTCGGCGTGATGTGGCTGATGCCGGCACTTGGTTTTGATCTTGAAAAAGCGCTCATGGTGGGCTGGTACCCGTTTGCCGGCATGTTCCTGATCAAAACGGTTCTTGCCGCTTTAACCGTTGCCGGGATGTGGCGGATCCAAAGACCAAGCACTCGATAACGAATACAGGGAAATGAATTAAAAAAAACCGGCCGTTGATGCGGCCGGTTTTTTTATGTGGTGCAAACAATCAGAAATTAACTGCTTTCGTTTCTTAGCGGTCAGTCATGGTCAATCGGTTTTCTTGATCACGGCGGTTGCCGTGGCGATCAGGCCGGAAATATCGGAAAGGTTGGACGGAACGATCAGCGTGTTGTTCTGCTTGGCAAGATTGGCAAACGCTTCAATATATTGGCCGGCAATCTGCATATTGACCGCAGGCAAGCCGCCTTGGGCACTGATTGCCGCGCCGATCTGGCGAAGCGCCGTTGCGGTGGCTTCCGCTTTGGCGAGAATCGCCGCCGCTTCACCTTGGGCGCGGTTGATTTCGGCCTGTTTTTCGCCTTCGGATTCGGCAATCGCCGCTTCCCGCGCGCCCACAGCCAGATTGATCTGTTCCTGCTTTTTGCCTTCGGAAGCGGCGATCACGGCGCGTTTTTCGCGCTCGGCGGTAATTTGTTGCTGCATGGCGCGAAGGATTTCTTTCGGCGGCGTCAAGTCCTTGATTTCATAGCGCAGCACTTTCACGCCCCAGCTTAATGCCGCTTCGTCGAGCGCGGAAACAACGGTGGCGTTGATCTGGTCGCGCTCTTCGAAAGTCCGGTCAAGCTCCATGCGCCCAATAATCGAGCGCAAGGTGGTTTGCGCGAGTTGGGTAATGGCGATGACGTAGTTGGACGAGCCATACGAGGCGAGCTTGGGATCGGTGACCTGGAAATAAAGAATGCCGTCCACTTGCAATTGCGTATTGTCGCGAGTGATGCAGATTTGCGACGGTACGTCCAGCGGAATTTCGCGCAGGTCGTGGTGATAGGCGACGCGGTCAAAAAACGGGTTGATGAAATTCAGCCCGGGCTTGGAAACCGCAAAGAAGCGCCCAAGCCGCTCAATCACATAAGCGCGCTGCTGCGGAACGATCAGAATGGCGCGGTAAACCAGAATGCAGGCGGCGACAAGAAAAACCAAACCGATCATATTTAAAAAACTGATATTCATTTTTTGCTCCCGTTGAAAAATTATGGTGACGCTTCCTGGCTTGTGTCGAGTACCAGCGTTGAACCTTGCACGCGCACAATGACCATTTCTTTGTTGCGCGGCGTTTGCGGCGTGGCGGCGATGGCGTTCCACTGCGAACCGCGATATGAAACACGCGCCGATCCGTCGTCGTTCCATTTCAATACCAAAACGCGTTGGCCGAGATCAAACTCTATCTGCGTCTGGTGTTTCTCCTTGTTGGCCTGCTGGTAGTAGTAGGCGATAAAGCAACCCGCCGAACCGAGAACGCCGGTCGTGACGAACTGTACGAGAAAACTGCCGCCGAGAAAATCGACCAGCCCGCCCGCAATGAACGCAACGGCTATGGCCAGCAGATAAAAAGTACCACTCAGCATTTCAATGCCGATCAGTATCAGCGCCAGAACCCACCAGATGACCCATGCCGACATGATTCTCCTCCGTCAGTGGCTTATTCGCCGTTTTTCATTTTGAGCGGAAATGCGCAACGCACATTTCCGCTTATCATATCATCGGCGACACGGCGTGTATCGAAAATGATTACTCTTTCGGTCGGCACAGCAAAGAACCGTCCTGCCAGCCCAATCGGTAATCGGCGTTTTGGGTAAAACGTTTTTCATCTTTTTGCATGACGCCTTGCGCGCTGGCGCAGCCGTCATGATAGCCCTGCCGGTAGGCGAGCGGGAAACCGGACAGGTTGAGTTTCGGGCGCGGCGGTTCTTTTTCCAGTTCCGCTTCTTCCTTTTTTATCGTTGGCGGGTCGGCTTGTACGGTGGGCGGCGCTTCCGCCGGCCGCGTTTCCGGCAGCGTTTGCCGTTGCGGCGTTTCCGCACAACCGGCAAGCGCTGTTAAAATAGCGCCTACCGACAGCAAGCAAGTGAACAGGCGGACGATCTTCATCGTAAATCTCTTAACGTATGGTTCTGGTTTCCCGATATTAACATTCCCTTGGCCGATTTGACCGTGACTCCTGCTCCCGCCTTTGTTCATTTGCGCTGCCACAGCGAATATTCCGTGGTGGACAGCATTTTGCGCATTGAGCAGGCGGTGGCCGCGGCGGTCGAAGACGGCATGCCTGCGCTGGCGATCACCGACGCCAATAACTTGTTCGGCCTCATCAAGTTTTATGAGGAGGCGCGCCGGGCGGGGGTGAAGCCGATTGTCGGGGCGGAAATCGGCGTGATACGCGACCAGACGCGTTCCGCGCCGTATCATGTGTTGCTTTTGGCGCAATCGCGTACCGGTTATCTGCGTTTATGCGAACTGTTGAGCGCGGCATATCAGTCGCAGGGCGAACATCATGGACAAATAGGCGTTGATAAAGAAACGCTCTTTGCGCATGGCGACGATCTGATCGTGCTGTCCGGCACGCGCAGCAGCGATATCGGCGATGCGTTATCGCAGAACAATCACCAGCTCGCCGAACAACTGGCGCAGGAATGGCGGCAGTATTTTCCCGACCGCCTTTATCTTGAGGTGCAGCGTTATCGTGGCGCGGAACATGCCGACGAAGAAGAAAGCCTGATTTCGGCGTGCGTTGCGTTGGCGCATAAAACGGATTTGCCGGTGGTGGCAACGCACCCGATACAATTTTTGAAATCGGAAGATTTTATTGCGCACGATGCCCGCGTATGTATTGCCGAAGGGCATATTCTTTCCGACGCGCGTCGCCCGCGCCGCTTTACCGAACAACAGTATTTTTGTACGCAGCGGGAAATGGCGGAAAAGTTTGCCGACCTTCCCGAGGCGCTTGCCAACACCGTCGAACTGGCAAAACGTTGCAATGTCACGATTGAGCTGGGCAAGCCGCGCCTGCCGGTTTTTCCGACACCGGACGGCATGGGCGTTGACGATTATTTTTGTACGTTGGCGCGCCGAGGGTTGGAACAAAAACTGGGCGAGCTTTACGCCGACGAAACAGAGCGCGAGAAAAAATATACCGAATACCGGGAGCGTCTGGAGTTTGAATTGAAAACCATCATCCAGATGGGTTTTCCCGGCTATTTCCTGATCGTGGCGGACTTCATTAACTGGGCGAAAAACCATGATGTGCCGGTTGGGCCGGGCCGGGGGTCGGGCACCGGGTCGCTGGCGGCGTATTGTTTGGGGATTACCGATATGGACCCGATGCGCTATGGTTTGCTGTTCGAGCGTTTTTTGAATCCCGAGCGCGTGTCGATGCCGGATTTCGATATCGATTTTTGCCAGGAAAAGCGCGAACAAGTCATCGATTATGTGCGCCGGAAATACGGGCGGGACAGCGTTTCCCAGATCGTTACTTTCGGCACCATGGCGGCAAAAGGCGTGGTGCGCGATGTCGGGCGGGTGCTCGATCTGCCTTATACGTTTTGCGATACGATTTCCAAACTGATCCCGTTTTCGCCTGCCAACAAAATCACGCTGGAAGACGCCAAAAAGCTGGAACCACAGTTGGCCGAGCGCGAAAAAAACGAAGTTGAAGTGCGCGAATTATTGAAGCTCGCCAATCCGCTCGAAGGCCTGGTGCGCAACATCGGCATGCACGCCGGCGGTGTGCTGATTGCGCCGGGCAAGCTCACCGATTTTTGCCCGCTTTATATTCAGCCGGGATCGGACATTGCCGTGTCGCAGTTCGATAAAGACGATGTCGAGGCGGCGGGGCTGGTCAAGTTCGACTTTTTGGGGTTGGCGACATTGACCGTGCTCGATTGGACGTTGGCGCATGTCAAAAAACTCGATCCCGGCGCCGCGATGACGCTCAAGGACATTCCGCTCGATGATTCGGCAACCTACAGCCTGTTGAGCAAAGGGAATACCGCCGCCGTGTTCCAGTTTGAATCGCGCGGGATGCGCGAGCTTTTGATGCGCGCGCATCCGAGCCAGCTGGAAGATCTGATCGCGCTGGTGGCGCTTTATCGTCCCGGCCCGATGGAGCTGATCCCCGACTACATTGAGCGCAAGCACGGACGACAGTCGGTGGAGTACCTTGATCCGCGCATGAAAAGCATCCTCAGCGAAACCTGCGGCATCATGATTTACCAAGAGCAGGTGATGCAGATCGCGCAAGTGATCGGCGGTTATTCGCTGGGCGGCGCCGATTTGCTGCGGCGGGCGATGGGCAAGAAAAAAGTCGAAGAGATGGCGGCGCATCGTGAAATTTTCCTCAAAGGCGCGGAAAAAAATCAGGTGCCGCGCGAAAAAGCGCATCTGATTTTCGACTTGATGGAAAAATTTGCCGGTTATGGCTTCAATAAATCGCACGCCGCGACCTATGCGTTGATCGCCTACCAAACGGCTTATCTTAAAGTGCATTATCCGGCGGCGTTCATGGCCGCCAACTTGTCGCTGGTGATGCACGACAGCGACAAGATCGAACTTTTCTACGACGACGCTGTCGCACAAGGGTTGTCGATTTTGCCGCCGGACGTCAACGCGCCCGTATGGCGTTTTGAGCCGATCGATACGCATACGCTGCGTTACGGGTTGGGCGCGCTGAAGGGGACGGGCGAGCACGCCATCGAAAACGTTGTCGAGGTGTTTCATGAAGGCGGGGCATTTCGTGATCTGTTCGATTTTTGCCAGCGCGTTGATCGGCGGCAGGTGAATCGCCGCGTTGTCGAGGCGCTGATACGTGGCGGCGCGTTCGATTCCCTGGAAAAAAACAGGGCGGCATTGTTGGCGTCGGTACCGCTGGCGTTGGACGCCGCCGAACGGATCAGCGCCAACGCCGGGCAGTCGGCGCTGTTTTCCGAAGAAGCGCTGCCCACACAATCGCAGCTTGTCGAAGTGGCGCCGTGGGGCGACGCGGAGCGTTTGGCCCAGGAAAAATCGGTATTGGGTTTTTATCTGACCGGCCACCCGTACCATCAGTATCGCGAAGAATTATCGACGCTGATCGCAGCGCCGTTATCGTCTTTGAAACCGAAGCAAGAGCATGTGCTCATTGCCGGCATCGTGACTTCGTTGCGTGTGCAGTCGAGCCGACGCGGCAAAATGGCATTTGTGACGCTTGACGACAGCGTCGGCGCCGTGGAAGTAACGGTGTACAACGAGACGCTCGACAACTCACGCGCCTTGCTTCAGGAAGACCGGCTGCTGATTGCGGAGGTGCGCATCTCGGCGCGCCATCAGGATGAAGAAGACCGGCAAAGCCTGCGCATTATTGCCGATAAGCTTTACGAGCTCGACACCATTCGCCGTCTCAAAGCGAAGAGCCTGAACATTGCCTGCGGGGCGGCGACATCGCCCCAAAAACTGCTGGAGATTTTGCGCCGTTTTTCCGCCGCCGGTAAAGAAGAGCAGGGCGTGTCTGTCATCGTCGATTACCAGAATCAAGTTGCCGAAGGCGTGATTTTAATGAATGATAAGTGGTGCGTTTCGCCCGAAGAAAAACTTTTGCAGGGACTTGGCCTTTTACCGGGCATCAAAAACGCCCGGTTTGTTTACTAACTTCAATATCGATCTATGGCTTTATATCGGGCGCTTGACCGCTACAAGATTTTTTTGCGCGAACCGGACGTCAGTCGCATTCTGCTGACTACGTTTTTTGCGCGTATGCCTATCGGCATGATGTCGCTGGCGATACTGATGTACCTGCATCAGGTTTCCGGCTCGCTGTCGTTTGCCGGCGCCCATGTCGGCGTGTATATGGTGGCGATGTCGGTGGCCGCGCCGATTGGCGGCCGCCTGATCGATCGTTATGGCGCAAAATGGCTGTTGCTGATTACCGGCCTCGTCAACCCGCTGGCACTGTGGGTCATGCTGTTGCCGGCATGGTTTCCGCATTGGGGTTTACCTGCTTGGCTGATGACGGTGTGCATGATTTTTGCCGGATTGTTCTGCCCGCCGATTGTGATACTGGCCCGCGCGGTTTGGCGTTATCGTTTTGAAGCGGCGGATTTGCAGCAGACGGCATTTTCTCTCGATACCGTCCTGACCGAACTGAATTTCGTCATCGGCCCAATGATCATCGCGTTGACGCTGATTTTTGCGTCGCCCGTTTTTGCGTTTGCGCTTACCGCGTTTTGCGCGACATTAACGGTGCCGCTGTTCATATTGTCCGGGGCGTCCCGCTACGTCAAACACGACAAAACCGTGGAAAGACATTTGCTCGGCCCGCTTACCGAGCCGAAATTGCTCTGGGTTTTTGCCATCTCTTTTGCGGCGTTGATGGCGCTCGGCACATTGCAACTCAGTTACCCGACCTTTGCTACGGCATACGGCAAAGAATTCTGGGGCGGCGTTTTGATTGCATTCTCGGCAATCGGCAGCGCGATAGGCGGCATCGTTTACGGCGGGCTTCGCCTTGGCGTGACCAACGAAAAAGCGTTGCCGTTTTTTTTGTGCGCGCTTCTTGCCTTTACCGCGTTGCATATGGTGGCGGCGGTTCCGGGCTGGCTGTTGTTGTGCGCGACGCTTGCCGGGATGATGGTTGCGCCGTCGCTGACCGTACTGACAATGATGGTGACCGAATACGCGGCGGAACGTTATACCGCCGAAGCGTTTACCTGGTCGTCGACATGCGTGGTCAGCGGCATCGGCGCGGGCATGGCGCTTGGCGGCGTGCTTGGCGAACGCTTTGGGCTGACTGCGATTTTTCTATTGGCAACGGGATGCTGCGCGTTGGCGCTGGCATTGTCGCTGGGTTTAAAAAAGNNGAGCCGGTAACCGCGCTTTTCGTGGCGGATCGGACAAACGGGACGATAAAAACACAGATTTGGTCGTTTTTCCGAAGAATATTGTCAGGAAATTGACAAAGAGACGCTTATTTCCCCGGCCATTGTAAAAGTAGTTGACATGACATA
>DBDN01000090.1:0-6201 GCA_002293615.1 Betaproteobacteria bacterium UBA931
CACTTTTGCACAATATTTGACAGATTAGATAGATCAATGAAGTCAGATTATCCTCCTCCGGAATTTCAGAAAGGTATATTGAAAATAGAATGTGATTTAAAGCATGGTTTTGCTTATGGTGTAAGTGAGAAAAAATTACCTGTTTATATAAATACTCAAACGGGTTGGGTATGTATAGGTGATCCTAAGAAAAAAGGTAATGCAGTTGAGTTTATAAATAACTGTGTAGCTGTAATAAATGATAATGAAAGTTTTTTATCGCTCTGGTTAAAACCAGAAAAATTACCAAATATTTAAGTTATTATAAAAAGAAATGCCCCGATCCCCGGATCTTGATCTTGTCCCGAAAAACCAGAGCGATTCGCTTATCTGATGGTGACCCGAGCGAAGCGACGTTTGCCTGCTTGAATGACGACAGTTTTTCCCGCGGCAATCGCCAGCGATTTGTCGCTGACGACATCGCCATCCACCTTGAGCCCTTTTTGTTGAATCAGGCGAAGCGCTTCCGATGTGGACGGCACCAGATTGGCTTGTTTGGCGATTTGTACGACAGGCATATCGGCGCCGCCGTTGTGTAAAGTCATGTCGGGGATATCGTCGGGCAATGCGCCATGCCGAAAGCGGGCGTCAAACTCTTTGGCGGCATCTTCCGCGGCTTGTTTGGAGTGGAAGCGGGCGACAATTTCTTGGGCCAATAATACTTTTAGCTCACGAGGATTGCGGCCGCCTTCTGTTTCTTTTTTGAATTGCTTGATTTCTTCAATGCTACGGAACGAGATCAGGTCGTAGTAACGCCACATCAACGTATCGGAAATAGACATGATTTTGCCGAACATGTCCTGAGGCGCGTCGGTAATGCCGATATAGTTGTCGAGCGATTTTGACATTTTGTTGGCGCCATCCAACCCTTCAAGCAGCGGCAGTGTCAAAATGCATTGCGGTTCGATACCAAAGGCTTTCTGAATTTCGCGCCCGACCAGAAGATTGAATTTCTGGTCGGTGCCGCCCAGTTCAACATCGGCCTTTAGCGCGACCGAATCGTAACCTTGCAAAAGCGGGTATAGAAATTCATGAACCGCGACCGGCTGGTTGCCGTGGAAGCGTTTGGCAAAGTCGTCGCGTTCGAGCATGCGGGCAACGGTGTAATGCGACGCCAGGCGAATCATGCCTTCCGCCCCCAGCGCGGACAGCCATTTGGAGTTGAACGCGACTTCGGTTTTTTCCGGGTCGAGAATCAGGAAAACCTGGTCGGTATAAGTTTTGGCGTTGACCAGCACTTCTTCCGGCGTCAACGGCGGGCGCGTTATATTGCGTCCGGAGGGATCGCCGATCATGCCGGTGAAATCGCCGATCAAAAAGATAATATGATGGCCAAGCTCCTGCAGCTGGCGCAGTTTGTTGAATTGCACCGTATGTCCCAGATGAAGGTCGGCTCGGGTCGGATCAAAGCCTTCCTTGATGCGCAAGGGTTTGCCTTTTTTCAGCTTGGCAATCAGCTCTTTTTCAATGAGCAGTTCATCCGCGCCTCGTTTGAACACTTCAATCTGATGCGCAATTTCAGCTTCCGTCATTTTTATGCCTATAAAACGTTTACTCTGTCGTAACCAAAAGGAATACAGGTTGATCTCTCGCCTGTTTTTGCTTAGAATGTTTAGGATTTTGGAATAACAGACAAAGACAGGATTCGGATATTGTAATGGAAGAGCGGACAGTAAAGGGAATCATGTTGATGATTTCTTCTTGGCGACGTTTTATTTCGCATTGGCCGTCACTTACTGTTTTTTTCCTGGGCCTTTCCTGTGTTGCCGCGTTTGCTTTTGTACCGAGTGAAACGCCGGAAAAAATTCCCACAACGACATTAATCGAAATGCTGCCGCTGCCTGCGGATTTGCCGTTGCTGGACGCATCTGTGAACGGATCGTCGGACGCGCCGTATTGGAGCGAAGAGCGTATTCAGCGTGGCGACGTTATCAGCAATGTTTTATCCCGTGCCGGGATGAACGATCCCGAAGTACACAAATTCATTCTTTCGGATGTTGCGGCGCGTCCGTTGTATAAGCTGCGCCCGGGGCGAGGCTTGCGCTTGGCGTTAAGCGATGAGGGGCGGTTGCGCGAATTGCGTTTTTTGATGTCGTTGGAAGAGATGCTGGTCATTTCCCGCGAAGATAACGCATTGCAGGCAAAAATCATCCGGCCGGAACTGGAAGTGCGCCGCGAGCAGCGTGTCGGCAACATCCGCTCTTCGTTATTTGGCGCGGCTGATCGTGCCGGTATTCCCGATGCCGTCACCATTGCGATGGCGAATGTGCTGGGCGGCGAAATCGATTTTTATCACGATTTGCGGCAAGGCGATTCTTTTTCGGTTGTTTATGAGATGACTTATATTGACGGCGAGTTGGTCGGCAGCGGCAAAATTCTTGCGGTGGAATTCATCAATCAGGGCAAAGAATATTCGGCGTACTTGTGGCAGGCGGAAAATAACGAGCTGACGGACGCCGCTTACTATAACGCTAAAGGCGAGAGCAGCAAAAAAGCATTTTTGCGGGCGCCGCTTGAATTTTCGCGCGTTTCGTCCAATTTCAACCCCGGGCGTTTGCATCCGGTTTTCAAGGTCAAACGCGCACATACGGGAACGGATTTCGCCGCGCCGACAGGTACGCCTGTGCGCGCCGCCGGTGACGGAACGGTCGAATTTGCCGGCAAGAAAGGCGGGTATGGCAATCTGGTGATTTTGCGCCATGCCGGGAAGGTTGCAACTTATTACGGGCATTTGTCGCGGTTTTCATCGAATGCGAAAAAAGGCAAACGCGTTCAGCAAGGCGATGTGATCGCGTATGTGGGCAGTACCGGCTATGCGACCGGCCCACATCTGCATTATGAATTTCGCGTGAACAACAAACCCCAGGATCCGCTGAAAGCCGTATTGCCGCCGTCGCCGCCGATCGAGGCGAAGTATCAGGAGTCTTTCCGGCAACAGGTCGCGGCAACACAGGAGCGTATGCGGCTGGCGCGCGATGTGGCGGGAAATGCGGATATTGCTTACGCCAATTTTCATTGATTTCCTATGAGTGATGCCGTTTTCGCCGGCGTGATGTCGGGGACCAGCCTTGACGGCATCGATGCGGTTCTCGCGCGTTTTCCCGAAGGCAGCGACATTCATCCGTTAGCGGTGATCGGCAGCGCTTTTCTCTCTTTTCCAGACAACTTGAAAGCCGAGCTTCTGGCATTGCAAAGCGCGGGTTGCGATGAAATCGCGCGCGTTTCCCGCGTCGCGTTGCTTCTGGCGGATTTATACGCCGAGGCGGTACGCGCCGCCGCGGCAGATGCAAAGATGGCTGTTTCCGCGATTCGGGCAGTGGGGGTGCATGGACAGACGATCCGGCATTGCCCGCAACAGTCCTGGTCGTATCAGGCCAATCAGCCGGCGCGTGTTGCCGAGCAGCTGGGGATTGACGTCGTTGCTGATTTTCGCAGCCGCGATCTTGCCGCCGGTGGGCAGGGCGCGCCGCTGGTGCCGCTGTTTCACAAGGCGCTGCTTCACGGTATTTCGGACGGCGTGATGTTTAACGTCGGCGGTATGGCCAATCTTACCGACGCGACACATCCTGAAAGGGTTGCCGGTTTTGATACCGGCCCCGGCAATGTGCTGATGGATGGCTGGTATGCGCAACATCATGAAGGGCGTTTCGACGAGGACGGTCGGTGGGCGGCGTCGGGAAAAGTCTTGCCCGAACTCTTGCGCGAATTTCTCGGCGAGCCTTATTTTGCGCAAGTGCCGCCCAAGAGTACCGGCCGCGATTTGTTCGATGCGCGTTGGTTGCAGAAACATCTGGCAAAATTCTCCGGATTGAGCGCCCAGGACGTACAGGCGACGTTATTGGCGCTGACGGCGGCCAGCAGCGCGCAAGCGATCAAGCAATACGCAGGCGACGCCAAGCGCGTTTATATTTGTGGCGGCGGCGCCTATAACAAGGCATTGATGGCGCGTTTGGCCGAATATTTGGCGCCGCGACTTGTCACAACCACGCAGGCAATCGGCATTGCGCCGCAGCATGTCGAAGCGTTGGCGTTTGCCTGGTTGGCGCGCGAAGCGACAGCGCGGCGGCCGCTTGATTTAAGCGGCATTACCGGCGCACGGCACGCCGTTGTTTTGGGCGCAATTTATCCGGGAAACTGATCGCTTTGTGAAGAAACATACCATTGCTACGGACGTCACGAGTACATCGCGGGTACTTCCTGCTATCATTGCCGAACTGAGCAATCTTTTAAGGGATAAAACATCATGAAAGCAATCAAAAGGTTTCCGGCGCTGTTGGCGGCGTTCGCGTTCACATTCGTATTGAGCGCATGTAACGATGCGCCCGCGCCAACGCCATCCGCGCCCAATGCCGCGCCGGCGGCCGCGGTGGTTCCTCCTGTTGTTGCGACCAAAATCGTGGTCGGATTGGATGATAACTTCCCGCCGATGGGTTTTCGCGACGAGCAGGGACAACTGGTCGGTTTTGATATCGATATGGCAAAAGAAGCCGCCAAACGCATGGGCGGTGAGGTGGAATTCAAGGCGATTGACTGGAACGCCAAAGAAGCGGAATTGGGCAGCGGACGTATTGATTTATTGTGGAACGGCCTGACCATTACCGAAGAGCGCAAGAAGAACATTAACTTTACCGCGCCCTATATGGAAAACCACCAGATTGTCGTCGTGCAATCGGGTTCACCGGTCAAGACCAAGGCAGATATGGCCGGTAAAGTGATCGGCATTCAGGATGGCAGCAGCGCCGTTGATGCGGTTGAAAAAGAAGCGGCGGTGGTGGCATCGTTAAAAGAGCTGAAAAAATACGGCGATAACGTGACCGCGCTGTTGGACCTTAATATGGGGCGGGTCGATGCGGTGGTGCTCGACGAAGTGGTTGGACGTTATTACACCGCGAAACGCCCTGGCGAATATGAGGTGCTTGAGGAAAACTTCGGCACCGAAGAATACGGCGTCGGCTTGCGCAAGGATGATGCGGAATTATTGGCGAAGCTCAACCAGGCGCTTGACGCCATGAAATCCGATGGTACTGCGGCAAAAATCGCCACCGAATGGTTCGGAAAAGATATTATTAAGTAAACTGATTGGCTGCCCGGGTTGTTTACCCGNNTGAGACAACATAGAAGGTAAGCCATCAGCCATGGATTACATCCTGAGCATGCTTGCCCCCCTCTGGCAGGGCGCGACGGTAACGCTGAAGCTTTTTTTCATCACGCTGGCGGTGTCGCTGCCGTTGGGGTTGGCACTGGCGCTGTTGCGTATTTCGCATTTTCGCGCCGTCAGCGTCACGGTTAACGGTTATATCTGGCTGATGCGCGGCACGCCGCTGATGTTGCAAATGCTGTTTATCTACTTTGCCTTGCCGTTTGTGCCGGTCATCGGTGTGAAGTTGCCTGATTTCCCGGCGGCGATTGTCGCATTCTCATTGAACTACGCCGCATATTTTGCCGAAATCTTCCGCGCCGGCATTCAATCAATCGGCAAAGGCCAATACGAAGGCGCCAAAGTATTGGGGTTAACGTATGCGCAGACGATGCGCCGGATTATTTTGCCGCAGATGATCAAGCGTATCCTGCCGCCGATGAGCAACGAAACCATTACGCTGGTCAAAGACACCTCGCTGATTTATGTGCTGGCGTTAAATGACCTTTTACGTGCCGCACGCAATATTGTCCAGCGCGATTTCACGACGACGCCTTTTCTGGTGGCGGCGGCATTTTATTTGATCATGACATTGCTGCTCACCTGGGGTTTCCAGCGTCTGGAAAAAAAGTATGCCGTCTACGATGACTAATCCGATGATTGACGCGCGCAATGTGCGCAAACGTTTCGACCATTTGGAAGTGCTCAAAGGCGTATCGCTTACCGTGGCAAAAGGCGAGGTTATTGCTGTCATCGGGCCGTCCGGCTCGGGAAAAAGCACCTTTTTGCGTTGCCTCAATCATCTGGAAACAGTGGATTGCGGCCATATTGAAATCGAAGGCGAAATATTGGTCAGCACCGATCAGGAAGGGGGCGCGCATTATGTCGCGGATGCCGAAGTACGGCGCATCTGCCGGAAAATGGGTATGGTGTTTCAGCATTTCAATTTGTTCCCGCATATGACGGTGATTCAGAACATTATCGAAGCGCCGATCACGGTAAAAGGCATACAAAAACAGGATATT
>DBDN01000090.1:6235-17879 GCA_002293615.1 Betaproteobacteria bacterium UBA931
ACTTTCCGGCGGACAAAAACAGCGTGTCGCTATTGCCCGGGCGCTGGCCATGGAGCCGGATATCATGCTTTTCGATGAGCCGACGTCGGCGCTCGATCCCGAACTGACCGGCGAAGTGTTGCGTACCATGCGCGCGCTTGCCGAAGAGCACATGACCATGCTGGTGGTTACGCATGAAATGGCGTTTGCCCGGGAGGTGGCGCGCCGGGTATGTTTCATGGACCAGGGCGAGATCGTCGAATCGGGCTCGGCAAAAGAATTCTTTGCTCACCCGGTTAATGCGCGGACACAAACGTTTTTGCGAAATATGCTTTGATTATTTTTGTTTTGCAAACCGACAACACGAATAAAAAAACAAAAATGAGGAAAAGCGTCGCCCTCAGTGCGTCGTGTTATTTCCCCGGATTTTCATCGTAGCTTCTTTAATTACCGAAATTGTTTTTTCGCGCGGGAAGCTCTTGCGATATGCGAGCGCGATGTGACGAAACGGCACAGGCTCGGAAAACGGAACCGGCACAACCAGATTGCTGTGATAACGCGGCGTCATCGCGTCTTTGGGTAATACGGAAATACCAAGCCCGGACGCGACCATATTGCGAATGGTTTCCAGCGAATTAGTACGCGGCATATGGTTATCGGGATTGAGTTCCGGGCAGGCTTCCAGCACCTGATCGCGGAAGCAATGGCCAACGTTCAACAGGATCGGATTTTCATCGGCGATTTCCTGGGCATTGATCGATTCGCGTTTGCTCCACTTATGGCCTTTGGGCACAATGACCTGAAATGGTTCTTGATAAAGAAATTCGGTGGCGACGCCCGGCGGCGAAAAGGGCAGCGCAATGATGGCGACGTCGATACGGCCAAGGCGTAAAGCTTCCTCAAGATTTTCGGTGAGGTTTTCTTCAATTTCAAGCGGCATGCCGGGCGCGAGCTTGATGAGCGCGGGAATCAAATCGGGCAGCAGATAAGGAGCAACCGTAAAAATTACGCCGAGCTTGAGCGCGCCATCGAGTTGATTGCGCCCCGTTTGCGCGACGGCTTTAATATTTGCGGCGTCTTCGATGACCTGATGCGCAAGCGCAACCAGGCGCTCACCGATCGGCGTTAGGCTGACTTCATTTTTACCGCGCTCAAATAAAATTACGCCAAGCTCCTCCTCAAGTTTCTGGATCGCGATCGATAGGGCTGGCTGGCTGACAAAACATTTGGAAGCGGCGCGACCAAAACTTTTTTCATGCGCCACGGCAACAAAATAACGCAGTTCATTCAGGGTCATCCGGTTTTCCTTTCACTGAGAAAGCGGGCGAACGCATCGGCTGTTTCCGGATGGCACAAACCGAAATCGACGGTGGCTTTCAGATAGCCAAGCTTGCTGCCACAATCGTATCGTTGCCCGGAGAAACGGTAAGCATACACAAATTGCTCCGCCATCAGGCGGGCAATGCCGTCGGTGAGCTGTATTTCGTTACCGGCGCCGCGCGGCAGATGGCGCAGGTGGGTAAAAATCTCCGGCGTCAAGAGATAGCGCCCGATCACGGCAAGGTTTGAGGGCGCGGTGTCGGGCGCGGGTTTTTCGACAATACGCGAAACGGGTTGCATCGTACTTTGGAAAATACCGTTCGTGGCGACAATGCCATAATTTTGTGTTTGGTTTTTCGGTACGTCCATCACGCCGAGTATCGAATATCCGGAGAACCGATTGGCCATCTGTTTGAGTACCGGCACGTCGGCGGCAATCAGGTCGTCGGCGAGTAATACCGCGAAAGGTTCGTTGCCGATGACCGGCGCGGCGCACAAGACGGCGTGTCCCAGCCCGAGCGCTTCGGCTTGGCGAATATAAATATAATTGATGCCGTTCGGCAAAACGCTGCGCACGATGCCGAGTAAAGCCTGTTTATCCTGTTGCTCCAGAACGCTTTCCAGCTCATACGCTTTGTCAAAATGATCTTCGATGGCGCGCTTGTTGCGGCCGGTGATGAAAATCATATCGGTAATGCCCGCCGCCGCCGCTTCTTCGACAGCGTATTGGATGAGCGGTTTATCGACAATCGGCAGCATTTCTTTAGGGCTGGCCTTGGTTGCCGGCAGGAAGCGGCTGCCCAATCCGGCAACCGGAAAGATGGCTTTGGTGATTTTCATGAACTTCTTCCTTGCAGTGCGCCATGAGCGATCAATTCAATGAACTGCGCTTCGTCGATAACGGGAATGTCGAGTTTTTGCGCTTTTGCCAGAGTGCTTCCCGGCGCGTCGCCGGCCAGAATGTAGCTGGTCTTCCGGGAAACGCCGGCGGTGACTTTGCCGCCTGCATCTTGGATTTTTTTTGTTGCTTCATCGCGAGTCATCGTGGGCAGGGTTCCAGTGAGCACAAAAGTCAGTCCCGATAGCGCGCCCTGGCGTTGCGCGCGGTTTTCCGCAGACACGTCCGGCCAATGCACACCGGCATTGCGCAAATCATGGATTACTTGCGCGTTATGCGGTTCGGCAAAAAAGTGGCGAATACTCTCGGCCATAACATCGCCGACATCGTAAACAGCGCATAAGGTTTCATGGTCCGCCGACATCAATGCCTCCAATGCGCCGAAGTGCTGCGCCAAGTCGCGTGCCGATGTTTCGCCGACGTGGCGAATGCCGAGCGCGAAGATAAAGCGCGCCAATGAGGTACTTTTGCTTTTCTCAACCGCCGCGCATAAGTTGGCCGCGCTTTTTTCACCCATGCGCTCCAGCTGCGCAATATCGTTTTGCCGCAAGTGGTAAATGTCGGCGGGCGTTTTGACCAATGCCTTATCGACTAATTGTGCGACGATTTTTTCGCCGAAGCCGTCGATATTCATGGCGCGCCGCGAAGCAAAATGAACGATGGCTTGTTTACGCTGCGCCGGGCAGAACAAACCACCCGTGCAACGCGTGGCAATTTCGCCGTCAAGACGCAGCGCTTCCGAACCGCAGACCGGGCAACGATCCGGCATTACAAAAGATTTAATGTTATCGGGACGCTCTTCAACGATAACGCGCGTCACTTCCGGGATCACGTCGCCCGCGCGGCGAATCATCACGATGTCGCCGATGTGAATGTCTTTGGCACGGATTTCGTCTTCATTGTGCAGCGTGGCATTGGTTACGGTCACGCCGCCGACCAGCGTCGGTTGCAAACGCGCGACGGGTGTGAGTACGCCGGTACGCCCGACTTGTACATCGATATCCAGAATGGCGCTTTTCATTTCTTCGGCGGGAAATTTGTGCGCCAAGGCAAAGCGCGGCGCGCGCGACACGAAACCGATTTTTTGTTGCCAGTCAAAGCGGTTAAGCTTGTAAACCACGCCGTCGATATCGTAAGGGAGCTGGTGGCGTTTTTGCTGGACGGTTTGATAAAAGTCGAGCAAGCCTTGAAGGGTACGCACAAGCGTTCGCTCCTGGCCGACGGAAAACAGTTGTGTCACCAGATAATCCGATAATGCGTTTTGCGTTTGCGGCGGGTTGACACTGCCCCAATCGGTTTCGCCTATCCCGTAGGCAAAGAACGTCAGGCGCCGCGTTGCCGTGACGCGCGCGTCAAGCTGGCGTAACGACCCGGCAGCGGCGTTGCGTGGGTTGGCGAATACTTTTTCGCCGCGCTCTTTCTGTTGAGCGTTTAGTATTTCGAAATCTTTTCTTCGCATCAGCACTTCGCCGCGTACTTCGAGCAGTGGCGGCGCATTGTTCAGCTTAAGTGGAATCGATGCAATCGTGCGCAGGTTTGACGTGATGTCCTCGCCGGTCACGCCGTCGCCGCGTGTCGCGCCGCTGACGAAAATACCGTTTTCGTAGCGCAGGTTGACCGCCAGGCCGTCGAATTTGACGCCGCAATCGTATTCGATCGTGTCGGCGAAATCAGGAAGCGCCTCACGGATACGGCGGTCGAATGCCGCGACTTCATTATCGTTAAACGCATTGTTCAACGACAACATGGGTACGCGATGCGTTAACGTCGAAAATGCCGACCGTGGCGTGCCAGTCACCGTCGGTACCCCGAACATCTGCGGATGCGTTAACGTCGATGGCGTGCCGCCGACGCGCTGTGTCGGTGAGTTGGGCGTGATCAGCTCGGGGTGTTTTTCTTCGAGCGATTGCAGTTCGCGAAACAGAGAATCGTATTCGGCATCGTCGATGGTCGGGTCGTCGAGAACGTGGTATTGGTAATCGTGCCCGGCGATGATCCGGCGCAGCTCCAGAACGCGTTCTTCCGCGGGTGCGGATGGCGGAGGATGGTCGGGGAAAAGAGAAGGCTGGGTCATGCCATCATGGATTTTTTATTATGAAGCAAAAAGGCGAAACGCACGCGGGCTGCCCGGCTCAATGCCTGCTTCAAGCAACGCTTGTGTTGATTTTTCTACTTCGGCGCGGATCATGGTCAAGCCCTGATCTCTGAGCGGCTTATGGCGATCATCGATCAGTTCGGCGGACAGGGTTTGCGCCAGACGCATGGTTTGTTTCAGCATTTCGTCAAAAACAAGTTCAGGCTGCGCGACGTGCGGGACGTCAAGCAATACGACCGGGTTTTGAATCGCTTTTTTCAAACGCTCCTCGGAGAGCGGCTGGGTATCTTCAATACGGAACAGTTCGCGATCATTGCGCAGATAGCGCAACGCACCTTTTTTCAAAATAAATCCTTGCTTTTGTGCGGCAAGCAGGAACGATTGCCCAGGCATCGGGCCAACTTTGCCGTGTAGCGTCAGACCGATTTGCAGATCAAGCTGCGCGCAAACCTTGTCAAGCATGCGTGCGCGCTCGGCTTCGGCGGACGCGTCGAACGGGGTATAGCTTGCCGACAATAACGACGCGATGCTTTCCACGTGTTTTTGAAACGTTTCGATTTGCTCGATGGTCGTAACATGGGCGCGGTCGGCGAGTTGCAAGCAAAACGCCAGCGAATGCATGGGCAATGGTGCAGCATCACCGCTTTCTTTGTTTTCCGTAGCGGTGGATGGCACCGGCGCCGCAATCACCAGCTGATTGAGATGGTCCATGATGTCGGGCACGGTTTTTAAAAGCGACCAATGGGCAGAGTTGCGCCGTTGCCACAGCAGACGAATGTTTTTGCCCGGGATTTTCAGAAATTGTTCGGCAAGCTCCGCTGCGATTTGGGTGCTGGGCGGCAATTGCAGCGTGAGTACAGCTTCGGCCATGAAATCGGGGGCGTCCTCCTGATTTTCAGCCTTGATGCTGGTAGGGGGCTCAAAAACGGGTTCTTCGCGGGTTTCCAAGACAGGCGTTTTTTTTACCGTGTCGTGACGCGGTTGTATGGCTGCACGCGAAACAAAAGAACGCTTGAGTTTTCGCTCCTGAACGATGTTATATGCGAGTACGGCAAGAATCAGGACGATGCCAATGATCAAAAGGGCCAGTTGGAGCATGCTCATAAATCGTCAGAATAGCAATAAATAAAAATTATCATTCTAAATCGTTTTATTGGCCGTAGCGTGGGTATGCTTAAAACATTTTTAAAACGTGACCATGGTCAGGCATTCGAGTAAGAAATGGCGTAAAGGCCAAAACCCGTTTCGTATTTTGATAAAACATCGCTATAATATCGCGCTTGCAGGCGGTTAGCTCAGCTGGTTAGAGCGCCACGTTGACATCGTGGAGGTCGTTGGTTCGATTCCAATACCGCCTACCATAACTAGATCCCACGTAAGCCCACGTTGTCCCAAAAGCCTTAGTAGATCAACCTATTAGGGCTTTTTTATTGTCCCACGTCGTCCCACGTTGTCCGGTTGAATCCCACGCTATTTGGGGGTATATTTTGGCTCAGATACCCCCATAAAAAAGTAGATGCCCCCAAGATGCCGCTCAGTGAAACGACTGTACGAAAAGCCAAGCCGACAGGAAAACAGGTCAGATTGTTTGACAGTGGTGGTCTGTACCTCGAAATATCCCCGAAGGGCGGCAAATACTGGCGGTTGAAATATCGGTTTGCCGGACGGGAAAGAAGACTCGCTCTTGGTGTTTATCCGACAGTATCGTTACGCGACGCTCGCAATCTCCGCGATGAAGCCAGACTGAAGTTGGCCAAGGGGATTGATCCGGGTATTGAGAAGAAATCTCAAAGGATTGCATCTTCAAATCCGGGCAGTTTTGAGTCTATTTCACGTGAATGGCATTCTCGTAATGGTTCAAAATGGACTGAAAAATATGGCGAAAAAATTATTCGCAGTCTGGAACTGAATATTTTTCCTTGGCTTGGCGCGATGCCGATTAACGCGATCACACCGCCAATGTTGCTTGATGTTCTCCGGCGCGTCGAAGACCGCGGCGCTATTGAAACAGCACATCGAGTGAAATCAACATGCGGCCAGGTGTTCCGGTATGCGATTGCGACGGCCCGTTGCGAGCGCGATCCGTCTGCGGATCTTCGCGGCGCACTTATGCCGCCTGAAGTGTCGCACATGGCGAGCATTACGAATCCAAAAGAAATTGGCGAATTAATGCGGGCGATTAAGGGATATGAAGGTGCACAGATCACCAGATCAGCGTTACAACTTGCTCCGTATGTTTTTGTTCGCCCAGGCGAATTGCGCGGCGCGCTGTGGTCGGAGATCAATTTTGACGACGCCGAATGGCGCATCGGCGCGGATAGAATGAAGCTGCGCCGTGTCCACATCGTACCACTATCAAAACAGGCGCTTGCAATATTGCGAGAATTACATCCGTGTACCGGCGACGGCGATTTTATTTTCCCGTCAGAGCGGACACGAGGCCGCCCGATGTCGGAAAACACAGTAAATGCGGCGCTGCGCAGGCTTGGGTATGGAAAAGATGAGATGACCGGCCACGGGTTCCGGTCAATGGCATCAACAAGGCTTAATGAGGCTGGCTGGAATATTGATGCGATCGAGCGGCAACTGGCGCATGTCGAGGGCAACACTGTCCGCGCGGCCTATAATTATGCGCAACACCTTGATGAGCGAGCGGAAATGATGCAGTGGTGGGCGGACTACTTGGACGCATTGCGCGACAAGAAATCGGCGCCAAAGCGAAAATAAACTGGCCATAATGTAAAAAGCCTCTCGTTTTATCGCAAAATAACGCTTGACGTATTACGTGAAAGGTAATACTATTCAACCTATGATCCGCTCGTTCCAATGCAAAGACACTCAGGCGCTGTTTGAAGGCCAAAGCCCCAAGCGGTTTCGTGCCATTCAGGCAGTCGCCGAACGCAAACTGGCACAGCTTGACGCGGCGCAAACGCTGGACTTCCTGCGCTCTCCGCCGGGTAACCGGCTGGAAAAGCTCTCCGGAGATCGCGCCGGACAGTGGAGCATTCGCATTAACGAGCAATGGCGTGTGTGCTTTGTCTGGACAGATCAAGGCCCTGCCTATGTTGAGATTGTCGATTATCACTGAGGAGTTATGACTATGACCAAACCGATCAACCGCAAGCCGATCAACCGTATGCGCGCCGTGCATCCGGGCGAAGTTTTGCGCGAAGATTTTCTTGTGCCGCTCGGCATGAGCGTGAACGCACTGGCGCTTGCTTTGTCCGTGCCGGCGACGCGCTTGCACGAAATCGTGAAAGAGCGCCGCGCCATCAGCGCGGATACTGCCGAGCGTCTGGCGCATTATTTTGGCGGCGACGCGGCTTCGTGGCTTGCGTTGCAGGCCAGCTATGACCTGAAAACCCTGCCGACCCGTGCCGAAATTGAGAGACGTGTCCAGCCGCGTGCGGCGTGAATTGAGCATTTGATTTGGCATCATTCTTCTTGCCAGATAAGAGATGTTTCAGATCGACTCAACATTTGGCTTCAGCTAAAACCAACGGGCTTTATGCGGCCTTGCTGTTATCGCGGATACGTTGCTGTTGTTCGTTCCAGGCTCTGATCTCACCGGCAATCCAGACAGAGCACCGCATACCAATACGAAGCGGCTTCGGGAAATCACCGGCAGCTATCTTTCGGTAAATAGTCGATCGACGCATGCCTGTAAGTTGCTCAACATCGGGCAATCGTAGGCGGACTTCATCGGGATTGATTTTTTCAATATTCATAATCAGACCTGTGTACAAATTTATTTCGAATTTGTTTTACATCCATGATATTTCCTTTCATATTAAAGTCACGATGATTTTACTTGGGTAAATTTTCCACAGTGCTGACATTTTGTGCGCTGTTTTTTTTCAAGCTTTTCTAATAGCAAGTTTGTATCTTTTTTCAGTATTTCGAGCTTGCTTTCTTCTCGGCTTAACATGGCCAACACCCATATAGGGTTTAATTTGACACCGCAGTGTTTGCACACGACCTCCGCCAAAGCTTCATCAACAATAATATGCTTATGCTTACAATTTTTCCGTCTAAATCTGCTTTGTATTTCAGTGATAGATATAGTGTCGTTCTCTTTTTTATCCGCCATCATATTTCCAGAAACATTATTGTCCACTACAAAATTCCCTTATATCATTTTCGGCAATCTCCGAAGTGGCAGCGGTTAAGCCAGTTCATGCTGCGATATCCTGTTCCGCAAGTTCGCAAAATACGCCACACTGGACTTCCGGTTCATCCGAATAACATCCTGTGCCGATTGGCAATTCATCCAAAAAAATTCTTTTGCTATTTTCCCGAGTGAGACGGCAACCGATCTGTCTTGATACTGTCGCTATTCTTAAAAACTGCTCCGGGAAATCTTTTCTGATTTTGTTCCAGTATCCAGCACCCGACGCTTTCACGCAGCCGATGCAGTTGTTGTGCTTGTATCCAAGTTTGTACATTGCGGGTAATTCAATCCCAGCGCGTTTGATCATTGCAAGACAGTCCGAATGCTGTAATGAGTGTTCAATAAGCGGTGTTGATGCGCTGATATTGTTTGCGTCGAGAAAACGATTCCACCGATCAACTTCGTTTGCTGTATAACCGAAAACGTGGTTGTCTTTGGCAGTGGAATACTTTTCTCGTATCTCTTTTTTTAATAATCTTGTGCATGGAGCGCCGCCGATGCCGGAAATATAGCCACGCCGTTTAAAAACCTCAAGAATCGATCCGTCGTATTTTTCATTGATTAAATTAATGATCGGTATGCCGAACCATTTTTCACAGTCTTTGGCGAACCGATCATTGTCTTGATGCTCTTCACGGACAATGCAGCGCACAACGACGATCTGATTTTTTAAATCAGCATTCTCGACGATGGCGAGTTTTGTTGCTACTGCGCTCGCCGCGCCGCAAGAAAACCAGCAGACAATTCTTTTTTTCATGGCGTAACTCCTTCGGGCAAATTGACATAGCACCAATATTTAATATTCTTGTAATTTTCAAGTAGATACGCTTCAGACTTTCCTAAGCTCTTCCACCAGTTTTTGCCATTATGTCGCATCAAGCACCAGATACCTGGCGACAGATAGAGCTTCTCTCCGTGTTCACCCATATCTTGAGAGACCAAAAGTACAGGTCTTTCATATTCTGGTAGCGATGTATCAATTTCAATCCAGTTCATTGCTTAAACCTCCAGGAGAAGCATCGTGTATCACGCCGTCGAGCGTGCGGCCTGTTTTTTTTCTCCCAAGTCGAACGGCACCAAAACAACCACCATCAATCAGAACAGCATTTTTTCCTAAAGACCTTTCTTGAAAATCGGCAATTCCTTCGATTGGATAGCAATAAAAATCATTTTCATATATTTTTGTGGGCACCCACTCGCCCCATTGCTTAAAGAAGAACGGCACACCAGCGCTTACGCATTGATCGCGCAGGGAGCGAACCCAATCCGGGTGCACCGGTCTCGCGTTCTTTCCGGATTCGCCGCCTACGATTACCCAATCAATACGCCGCCAGTCTCCGCAATCTTGAACGCAAAAGCCGCCATCAAAATCGTGTGTTGGACAATATGGCTTATCAAGCCACTTACTAAGATCAATCTTGCTTAGCAACGGTTCAATTGAAAGAAACCTTATTACGGCCGGAACTTCCAATAATTTTGGGATGTCCCGGTCAGCTTCTTCTTGGTTGCAGACAGTCGCTCCGATCCATACATTTGGCCATGGCCATGCAAGAGGTGAATCTGCTGGCAATGTTTTCTCAATCATCTTTGCTGCATTACCAATACGCTTAGTCAAGAGAAGCCAATCAAGGTATGGAGTCGATAACATCAGGTTGAACAAATCATAGCGCCATTCGTCGGGTACTTCGTTGTCGAAAACATCGGCGAGACTTGCACAAAATACACGTGGACGCCGTGGCTTGATGAAGCCTTGCGCAATAAGCTGGCCATCTGTTAAGTTCGGATAGGCGTCCTTGATAGTTTCCCATGCAGCAAACGTTGCGCACGCGCGTTTATTAAGCTTAATAGGCATACGCCAGTTGTTTTTGGACGTAAGGCGCCTCGGTTGACCTGCTCCCCATTTAACTTGGCCGCTGCGCTTCGCCCATTTCTCGGCATAGCAGTTATCACATGCGGGCGATATTTTGGAGCAACCCACCCACGGGTTAAAAGTGGAATCGCACCATGAGATTGCTGTGTTTTCAGCCATTATTGGCGTTCCTTTCATCATTAAAAATAGCTTCTACTTCGGCAATACGTTTTCCTATCCAGCGCATTACAGGTATAGCCATACTGTTGCCTATTGTTATGACATCAACCTTGCTCTCCGAGCAAGAAGCACAAATGCTGTTGCAGCTTGCAGCGGTACAACGCCATTTCCGATCGCGCGCAATTGATCTGCGCGGGATTCGTCCACCACCACGGCCAGCCCATCAACCACGCCGCAAATGCCGGGTTCAGTCGCCGGCGCGAGGTGTGGATGTCGATCGATGATGTCGGGCCAGCGTGGGTCATTTTGTCCGGGCGCGAAAATGCCAAGACTTCCCGACCAAGCAATTTGTTCGTTGGCATGTTCTCCAATGTCGTTGCCCCGTCTTTGTGATCCCGCGCCGTTGGTGTTCCCCAGTAAGTAGCTTGATGTTCCAGCGCAACTTGACGCTTTCCGCTTGCCGTCTTTCCTTTTGCCAGCATCGTTTCTTTCGACATTGTCCGTCCGCCCGACGGGGTGGTCGGTGTCATCCATTGCGTCGCTGTTGTTCTCAAGTCGGTTATTCTGCCGCCGCGCAATCCCGGTCCGGTCGTTTCCGACGCCGTGACGGTATGCCAAAATAAACAATCGCTCCCGTTTGTGCGCCGCGCCAACGTCTCCCGCTCCCAGCACTCCCCATTCAGCATCGAACCCGATCGAGGAAAGGTCGTACAGGCATGCGGCAAGCCCTCCGGTTGAAACAAGTCCGGGGACGTTCTCCAACCAGCAAAGCCAAGCATCCGTTTCGCGAATGATGCGGACGATGTCCGGCCATATCCATCGCTCGTCGGCCAGACCTTTGCGTTTGCCGGCGACACTGTGCGGCTGGCACGGGAAACCGGCAGTGATGCAATCCACTTTTCCGCACCATTCCTTGCCCACGAAGGATGCAAGATCAGACCAGATAGGCGCTTCATCCAGCGCTCCGTCCGCCATGCGTGCAACAAGCGTAGCGGCCGCAAAGGCTTCCCTTTCGACGTAACAGACGGTTCGGTATGGTATGTCGAGAAATTCACATCCGGCCCGTAATCCTTCGTCCAGCATTCCGGTACCGGCACAAAGAGCCAAGCCATTCACGCTACCTCCCTTTCTGTCAAATATTGTGCAAAAGTG
>DBDN01000066.1:0-11622 GCA_002293615.1 Betaproteobacteria bacterium UBA931
AAAGGTAAATATTTCTGATAAACTCTCCCCGTAGCCTGATTTTTATGATGTTTGTTTATAACCGGCAACAAAAAACCCGCCGGGGCGGGGTGGCGGATGATAGATCCATTTGGACTAAGTTGACGAAGACAGAAATAGAAGCCTTCGTTTTAGCTTTGGGTTAAGATCGCATTATTGCTGTATTGCAAATCGCGTTATTGCTGTTTTGCAGCAGTTTTCATAGAGAAAATCATGAGCAAAATTGAGTGGACAGAAGAGACTTGGAATCCAACAACGGGGTGTACAAAAGTCTCNNTAAAAACTGTTATGCAGAAATAATGTCGCGAAGGCTTCAGGCCATGGGAACGAAAGGTTATGAGGGAGGCTTCAAGATTGCGGTTCACCCGGAAAGGTTTGCGGCACCGCTTAAAAAGAAAAGACCTACTGTTTATTTTCTCAATTCAATGAGCGACCTCTTTCATGACAAGGTCTCAGACGCATTTATCGATCAGGTTTTCGATGTAATACGGCAAACGCCGCAGCATACCTACCAATTGCTTACCAAACGCGCTGAGCGGCTTCCAGAATATTTTTCTAAGCGCGAATGCCCAAAAAATATCTGGCTCGGAGTTTCTGTTGAGGATAGAAAATACGGCGTTCCACGGATCGCGCATTTAAGAAAAATCAAGGCCACCGTCCGCTTTCTTTCGGTAGAGCCGCTTCTCGAAGATTTGGGAAGGATCAACCTGAAAAATATTCACTGGGTGATTGTTGGCGGAGAATCCGGCCCAAAAGCACGGCCAATGCAAGAGGAATGGGTGCTTAATATCAAAGACCAGGCGGACGCAGTCGGCGCCGCGTTTTTCTTTAAGCAGTGGGGCGGGTGGGGCGCTGACGGTATTAAAAGAAACAAAAAGGCGAATGGGAAAAAGCTCAAAGGCCGCGAGTGGGTGGCGTACCCAGCTCGGATTTCTTTCTAACTTTTTCAAAAATACTCGCCACAATCTTTTTTCCAAGCCCGATGGCTTTACCCGAATCATTAGCCATCATATAAAACAACGCAAACATGGGTATGTTTCTGCCTTCTTGGTAGAGAATTTCGGGTGGATGGACATAGGAAAAAATGGTATTAAATCTCTTTTCGACCCACGCCAAAATATCTTCCGCGCCATGGGTTCTTCGTTCAGGCGCTTTTTCGCATTCTTCGATTAATTCATTTAAAAACAAATCACCGTTCGTTCTACTAGGTTCAGGCTTGCTATAAAAGGCTTGCCTCCACTCGTTTGTGCCCAACGCACGATTAATTGCGTTTTCCTTTTCTTTGGTTATGCTCGAAGGATCAATGGCGGCTTGTCGATAGAGGCCGCTCAAAGAAAACAAATACCAGACATCTACTTTTTTTGATTCTGCCGCTACTTTGAGTGTATTCCAATCAACTTCCATCCCAAAAGGATCAAGAAATAGAATTGCTCTATCGTTCCAGTTTTTTAATGCGTTAACGCTTTGCACGACGAAATAATTGGCGTCGCCATGCAAAACCTTGATATTTAAACTCGGGCTTCCGTCCGCAAGCCTTTGCAACGCTTTGCATTTGTTTTTAATTTTCTCAATGAATGTTAGGCTATCAAAAGATGGCATACAGTTAACAGCAATGCTGGCAGAGCCGGGGATAAGCGTTTCCCTTCCGTTAATTGACACCGTACAAAGCCCTGTTCCAGCGAATGCATCAATGTAATGGAGGTTGAAATTTTGTCCGCTAAGAGCCGTTGTATATGCGGGCAAATAATCAGATATCGCTGTAAGTTTGCGTTCTGTGTGTTTTCCGCCAAATTTTTGAGATATCATTCTTTGCCTTTCATTCGAATACGTCACTCCAGCAGCAATCATCTCAACTCATTTTATAGATCCTAAAAGATGGGACGAGATATCAAACCAATCTTTTTTGGTAATTACAAAGATGAGAAAAAAGAAGGCACATGCGGATAAGATGATGACGTAAGGGGTAGCCTTTTTCATTGTTTTCCTTTCATTTTGTTTTTCTCCACTCCCACGGCGGAACTGGTTCTTTATCTGCCCATAACCCGATCTTGTTGGCGCGCGCATGCGCTTCGACGCTCAGTAGGGCAGCGTCGTTTGAGTGATCCTGGTACACCCAAGCCATACCTTTGATTAACTGCTCGCTGGATGCGTCCTGGTAAAAGTGGTTGATCTTGCAATAAACACGCGCAATAGTGCGCTTGTATTGATCTGTTCCTTGCCGTTCAATCTTGGCTTCCTTACCGGCACAAAGCTCGGCCAGCGATTCACGGGAGCGATTGCCATATGCTTGGCCGCGCTCCGGTGCGTCGATATCAGCGATCCTGATCTTTTCCTGCGGCCGTCCGCCGCAACGCACTGTCAATGTATCTCCGTCGGCAACGGAGACGACTTTACAAGGCTCTGCGTGCGCTGATATTGAAAATAAAAAAATAATAAGCGCAATATGAAAATCGCCAGCTAATGCTTTGAGCAACATTTATATATCCTGTAGTTCAATCTTTTGATTCAGGACAATTATTGAGGCCATCTTCTTTTGCTTTAATAGTCTCTCTTTTTTGAGCCTCTCTCTCCAATCTTCTTACACATTTTTTTAGTTTTTTTTGTGTCTCTTCAGCTTTATCGCCTTCCATAACATCGCGCCTTAAAACATCTGAACGAATAATGTCAATGATTTGTTCCGGAGCTGCTTTTGTCTCAGGGAAAAGCTTTTTCAGTTCTCTTCGTATTGTGGAAACTACAGGCTCTGACTGTATTACTTCGGCAATTGTGTACTTGTTCAATGATTGAACTTGTTGATGAAACTCATCTATTGCATCAGACGTAATTCCTTCTCGGCAAAGTAAAAATAGCCTTTGTTGATCGTCTTCTTTTTTATGGCTGATCTCAAGAAAATTGAAAGCGGTTATCTCTTCGTGCGAAACCGGCTGCCCGAAATTGATACGGTATAATCGCCATTCGATAGCATTGGTCAGAACGACCCAGTTAACACCTTGCTTGGAACCATAATCAACGGCTTGCCTGATATGGTTATCATTAAGCTGGCTTCCGATGGATTTGACTTCAATTAAAAAATGAAGCTTCCCTCCTACTTTTATAGCGAGGTCGCAAAAAGTTCCCCGTACCTGATATTCACCGGTTAACTCCTGATATTTGTCATACCCGAATACACCAGCAAGCATATCTTTAATGATGGTAACTGTATCGGCCTCTGAGACATCTCTTTCTTTTTGTTGCTGGGCGATAGCCTGAAAACTTTTGATGCTTGAAGAAAATCTATCAAGAACTTTTTTGGGGATCCTTGCCATTTGTATTCTCCTATCTTTTTAAAAGTTGCCAAACCCTGATCGATATTTCACACGGCCAATGACTTTCAAATTTTCGTCGCACTCATCTTTTTTAAGGTCGAATGTTGGTCCCGCTGCTGTATTGTCGCTTTGTACCTTTATGCCGGTCGGTAATTGGAATAGACGTTTAACAAGTAATTCATCTCCATAAACAACGGCAAAAACACCGCCAGACGTCGGAACCCTCCTATCAGACTTATCGATGATTACTGTGTCGCCATCGAACAGCAGCGGCTCCATACTTGCCCCGGTTACTTTGACGGCCAGCATATTTTTTGGCTTAGCTTTGATGTGTTTTAATGACTCAGCCTGAAACGGCAGCGGTTCAAGCTCAACAACTTCCCAATGCTTGCGCCCATTACCGGCAGAAAGTTCAATGCCTCCGCGAGGAATGAAAACAGTAGATTCCTTCGGTAATTCGTCAATACTATCGTATGCGACGATAGGGCGGGCTTCGATTTTCACAGGTTTACCACCATCGACGCTGTAATTGCGTACCTCAAATAACCCGGGGGTATCCAATAATTTATCAAATTCTCTAGCTAATCCTTCATCCAAGTTTTTATGGTTTTTATCATCCGGAGAAGATGCGAGCCTATTTATATAGGTTGGACTACGTTTCACTCTACGCGCAAATTCAGCTTTGTTGCCATCACACTTTTCAGCGATGTACTCAAGCATTATTTTTCTTCTGATTTCGTGAATATTCATAAATGATATTTAACAATAAATTTACCTAAGAGTAAATTAACCTTTGGGTGTTGACATCATTTACCTAAAGGTGCATTATTGGGCATGGATAAATTACGTGCTTACCTAAACGCCATGCATTTACAGGCGCAAATTGATTTTGCTGCTAGGTGCGGGACAACCATCGGCTACCTCCGCAAAGCCATATCTGCAGGGCAGGCCATCGGAGAAAAACTCTGTATTTCCATCGAACGGGAGTCCAACGGAGCGGTGCGCTGCGAAGACCTGCGCCAGGATGTTGACTGGGGCTATCTGCGCGGCACCAAGAAAGAGGTCGCGTGATGAATATCCGACGAAAGTTTCTCTTGTCCGCTTTGTCTTTGTGCTTGTTTAAGCGCTCCCCTTTGGCGGTCGCCGAAGCACGTCCAGATTGTTCGCAGCACTCATCGCTTCCAAGATGTTCAGCAGATAAAGAGCGTCTAGCAGCGGAATACGTAATTCCATCCATTGTTTTGTATGAGGACTTTCGTATTGCACATGAACGAATGACTCTTTCGGGGTTCCGTGTCTATCGAGCATTGCTCCCTGTATTCGACCCACGGGAGGCAGGCTGATGCATCCGTTGTCGNNTCGTTGATTTCGAGTTCGAATGTGACTTTTTTCTTGTCCATGGTGTTCCTTTCGTTTGTAAGGTTGGCGTGTGGTGCTCCTATTTTACGTCGATTGGAACGCCGCCTTATTACTTGCTGCTATTGTCTTTTTTTACCCCAAATTTGTCTGTCCGACGCTGTCCGATTTTTTCGGACACGGTCGGAATCTCGCTATATGGTGATTTATGAATAAGTCAGCGCAACGGGTGCTTTTCCACGAAAGCTTGATCGACGCACTCAAAGAGGTTGTTTTATCGCTCGGCGGTACAAAGCGCGTGGCCGGGCAATTGTGGCCGGAAAAAACAATTGATGAGGCAGCGCGCCGGTTGGCGGATTGTTTGAACTCGGATCGCCGCGAGCGCCTCGATCCGGAACAGGTGTTGTGGTTGCTCCGGCAAGGCCGCGCGGAAGGCTGCCACGCCGCAATGGATTTTATTTGCCGTGAGGCGGGCTATGCGCAGCCGGTGCCGGTCGATCCAGAAAGCCAAAAAACGCAGCTTGTAAAAACGATACAGGGTGCGGCGGAAACCATGCGCAAGGCAATGGAAATGCTCAACCGTTTTGAAAAATTATGATGTCTAACATGGCAGCGCCTTTGTTGAGGTTACGTTTTTTCAGATTGTCCTGTCTGGGTTACCGTAATTCTATCGCTGGCGCTGCCACCTTCTTCGGCTGCCGGGGGTTGCTCCTCCCATTGNNATCACGGCACCGAGCGCCGGGCGTCTCACCTTCGCCCGGCGCATCTTCTGTTCCTAACTCAAGGATTAAAAAATGAAAAAAACTGATTTTATTATTAGATCAAATTGCCAGGGTGCTGAAATTATTGTTACGTCCGTCTCCATTAACGCTCGTGACTTCGTGCAGCTAGGTATCCATTTTACCGACAACGATGGGAAAAAAAGCGTCAGTGGAATCTTCATCTCAAAAGAAGAGGCGCGCGAGTTGGCGAATGGCCTATTGTCTCAGGCTGCCGATAATTTCGTTGATCCTCTTAAAGAAAAAATTGAAGAAATTATTGCAAAGGAAGATATTTTTTGTATTTCGCTGCCCGCAATGATTGATCTTCTAAAAAAATATGATCCTGATTCGCGTGTTGATTTTGATAGCCATCCTACTCGTGTTCGAGTATCACGACTTCTGAACGAATTATGTGGCTTTACACGAAAAGAGTTTGCCCGTGAAGGTTTTGTTTTCTGTAAATCTGAATGATNNTGCGAAAATGATTGATTTTAAGCGCATCGCCGAAGCCGCGCTACAGAGCATCGATGCTTTGCTGGCCGAGTGGTTGCCGGGCGGGCAGCGTGAGGGCTACGAATATAAGGCGCTGAACCCAACCCGCGCCGACCAGCGCAAGGGAAGTTTTTCGATCAACCTGAACAGCGGGGCATGGGCAGATTTCGCCACGGGCGACAAAGGGGGCGACCTGATATCGCTCCGTGCGTTTTTGTTTTCGGAAACGCCGAAGGCTGCGGCAGAATATCTCGCCAATCGCTTATCAATCCCGATTGATCAATCGGCAACACCACCGGCACGGGCATCTTCGCCGCCGCGCAAACGATCAGAATGGATGCCGGTTTTGCCTGTGCCGGATGGTGCGCCGTCCTATCCCGCAGCACATATCAAGCGCGGCAAGCCGCAATCATTTTGGGAATATCGCGATCAGGCCGGAAAGCTGCTGTTTGTGGTTTATCGCTTTATAAAAAGCGATGGTGGCAAGGATGTTTTGCCGTGCTGTTTCGCGCGGAACGAAAAAACCGGCGAAACAAAATGGAATTGGATGGCGCCGCCTGAGCCGCGCCCGTTGTATGCACTGCACCGCTTACGCGATGAAGGCACCGTGTTGGTGGTTGAGGGTGAGAAATGCACGGATGCCGCATATAAATTGCTGGGTGAAGCGTCGCCGGTGTCGGTGATTAGCTGGCCGGGCGGTGGCAAAGCGGTTAATAAGGCAGACTGGCAACCGCTCGCCGGGCGCAAGGTGGTGTTATGGCCGGATTGCGATGGTCAGCTGGATAAGGCGGGCATTGTCATCCCGGAAGATAAGCAACCGGGCGTGCAGGCAATGGAGCGCTTGGCGGATATCCTGATCAAGCTGGGTGCCGATGTTCGTATCGTTAAAATTCCGGCGCCGGGGGTTAAAGCCGACGGCTGGGATGTGGCCGATGCGATTGCCGAAGGCTGGGAAAAGCAACATCTGCTCGACTATATTCGCAACCATCTTCGCACGGCACAATGCGCTGAACCTGAATCTACCCCTGACAACGCTCCGCGTAAGGATGATGGGCGCTGGCAGGAAAGTTTATTGCGCAACGGCGAAGGAAAACTTCTTTCCGTGGTGCCAAACGCATTCCGGTTTTTGATGCATTCGGAAGCGTGGCGCGACGTGCTGGCATACGACGAATTTGCCGGTCGAACGATCAAGCAAGCGCCGCCGCCTTATATGCAAGGCGTTTCCGGCGCATGGACTGAAATTGACGATTCTTTCGCTGCCGATTGGCTGGCGACTCGTTGCGGGTTAATCCACATCCGCGCGCCGATGGTGGCCGAGGCGGTCGAGATGGTTGCCAAGATGCGTTCTTTCAATCCGGTGAAGGACATGCTCGAATCGCTGCGCCATGACGGCGTGGCGCGCGTTGAAACGTGGCTTTCCGATTTTATGGGCGCTGAGGATACACCTTATAACCGGATTGTCGGGCGCATCTGGCTGGTTGGGATGGTCAAGCGCGCTTATGAGCCGGGCTGCAAATTTGATTTCATGCCGATCCTCGAAGGTACGCAAGGGTACGGCAAAACGACGGCGCTTGAGGTGCTGGCCGGGTCGCAATGGTTCGGTAATACCGACTTTGTGATGGGCGACAAGGATTCAATGAGCGTTTTGCAGGGCAAGTGGATTTATGAAATTGCCGAACTCGATGCTTTCAACAAAGCCGATATTACGCGCGTGAAATCGTTTGTGACGCGAACGAAGGATGAATATCGCCCAGCATATGGACGAAGGCATGTTGAGCAATTGCGACGGGTTGTGCTTGTCGGTACCACGAACCAAGAAGAATATTTCAAGGATTTGACGGGAAACAGGCGATTCTTACCAATAAAGATTGTATCGCTCATCGACACGGCCAAGTTGGCGGCGATGCGCGAGCTATTGTTGGCTGAAGCGGTAGCTTTGTATCGCTCCGGCGCGCGTGTTTACCCGACACGGGATGAAATGAAGATCATCATGCCCANNCGCCTCCCGCCTTTCTTGGCTCGGACAACACCGGGACAACGGCGCTGCCGGAACAGGCAAAAAGGGAAATGTCCGATTTCTGGTTGGAAGCTATCGAGTTATATGTGACGTCATCAATTAATGACGAAATCAGCCCTCTGGACATTGCCCGTGATTGTTTGAAAATGGATTACGGGCATATCACGGTGCCGGTAGCAACGCGCATCGGGCTTCTGATGCTTAAGCTGGGCTTTAAGAAGGTAGAGCGGCGAACGAGAAAACCGCGCTTTGTGTATATACGGACACAGAAAGCCGAAGAAATCACAGAGCCGGACGGAAACGGGGGCGAAAAATGCCCGTTCTGATGTTCCATACCTTCCATACCTTTCAAAGGTATGGAACCCGCAAAGCCGCTCTGGAAGATGATGTTCCACACGTTCCATACCTTCCACACCTTTACGGGCGCACACGTACACACATACGCGCGCGCGTAGCATTAGGTGTGGAACGTATGGAAGGTATGGAAGTATGGCTTCAGAAGATGATTTGGAGGTTCCATACCTTGGTTCCATACGTTGAAAGGTATGGAACATGAAATTCAATATGAGCCATAACATCGATTCGGTATTGCGCAAGCTGGATGCACTACCGGACAAGCAAATACCATATATGGTTTCCCGCGCTCTGAATAACACCGCGTTGGCTGTAAAAGGCCAGTGGGCGACGGATATCAAGCGCGACTTCGTGGCGCCGACGCCTTACACGCAAAAGTCGCCGATGGTCACGCAACGAGCAACGAAACAGAAACTCGAAGCAACGATCAAAATACGCGACGAAGCGGCCAAAGGAACACCACCGGCAAAATACCTGCAACCGCAGGTTCATGGCGGCAGCCGGACATTGAAACGATTTGAACGCGCGTTAGTTCACGCCGGAATCATGGGAAAGAACGAATACGCAGTGCCGGGCGAAGGCATCAAGCTGGATGCGCACGGCAATATCCGTGCAAGCGAGATTGTCCGGATTCTTGCGTATCTGCGCGCTTTCGGTGAGCAAGGATACTCAGCGAATACGTCGGATGAAAAGCGTAAGCGAATGGCGCGCAACCGGCGCATGGGTACCGGCTATTTCGTGGTACGTGGCACCGAAAAGGATGGTCATTTGCGGCGCGGGATATACCAGCGCTTTCACCTTGGCATGGGGACGGCAATCAAGCCGGTCATTATGTTCGTTAACGATGTCCGCTACACGTCGCGATTCGATCCGATGGCGTCCGCGGAAAAGGTGGCCGATAAAGTTGGTGCATCAGAAGTAAGGTCGGCAGTCGATGAAGCACTACGGACGATGCGATGAAAAATTTTCCAGTCAAGAAAAGGTACTCCTCCAAAAGCCCCCTCAAGGGTAATTCGAACCTCCATCGTTTTCTAGTCATGAGGGTTTTGCAAGGGGGTTGCTTGGCATGAATGATCTGCTTGCCATGAAAATTTCTCGATCCGATTTTGGAAAAATCGTTGGCGTATCTCGTCAGACGATAGATAGCCTGATATTAAAAAAAATCCTTAAGGATGATGAAACGTGCGGCGAATGGTTGCAAGCGTATTGTCTTCACATGCGCAACGTCGCGTCCGGGCGTTACTCTGATGAAAACATGAGTTTGGCGCGTGAGCGCGCCGCACTTACGCATGAACAGAAAGTTCGCGCACGCCGGGAAAATGCCGAAGCGACAAAACTGATCGCGCCGGTTTCTTTACTGGAAGCGATTCTCGGAAAAATCGGCGGACGCGCAGTGCGCATTCTCGAAGCTGTTCCCGCCGACGTCAAAAGAAACTGTCCTGGTGTTAGCGCGGACGCGCTGAAACTTATTCAAACCAAGATCGCCGCGGCGTGCAACCTCATTGCGTCGATGAACCTTGATACACTTGACGAAGAAGATTCTGATGCTTGAGGAGTTTTTCTCATACGACCACGTAACATTGAACGCTGCGCTTGTCCGTGGCTTGAAAGCGTTCGCTGTGCCTGAGCATATGAGCCTGACAGAATGGGCAAATAACCATTTCTACCTGTCGCGCGAAAGTAGTTACGTGGAGCAAAAGTGGACACCGTGGCCGTTTCAAAAAGGTGTGATGGCGGCGATCAGTAATGATGAAATTGAAGATATCGATTTTATTAAAAGCGCCCGAATTGGTTACACAAAGATGATTCTTGCAGCGCTCGGATACTTCGCGCATCACAAACATCGTAACGTTGCCATTTACCAGCCAACCGATAATGACATATCGGCCTTTGTCAAAACGGAACTTGACCCGATGCTTCGTGACGTCGATGTGATGAAAGAAGTTTTTCCGTCATTCAAGAGCCGCAACAAAGAAAATACGCTCACGTTGAAACTGTTCTTATACTCGGTTCTTTATCCGCTTGGTGGCAAGGCGGCAACAAATTACCGCCGGATATCCGTTGATGTTGTGATCCTTGACGAACTGGACGCTTTTGACCAAAACATTGAGGGCGAAGGCGATCCTGTTACGCTGTCCACCAAAAGAACTGAGGGAGCGTCATTCCCAAAACGGATACGTGGCAGCACACCGAAAATACAATATTTTTCCAACATCGAAAAAAGTTCAGAGGTTGCGGATATCTTCCTGCGTTATTACATACCATGCCCGCATTGCGGCAAGCGCCATAAGCTGACATGGGGTGGAAAAGATGAGAACCACGGTTTCAAGTTTATTGGTAATGATCATGAATCAGTTAGGCATTTATGCCCGCATTGCGGTGCGCTGATTGACCGCTTTGAATATCTGTCCGTTGCCGATCAAGGGCGCTGGCAGGCGGACGATGGGCGATGGATGGATAACGAAAGCATCTTCTATTCGCCGGACGATGAGATTATTACCACGCCTAAAAAAGTGGCATTTCATATCTGGACGGCCTATTCGCCGAATGTGGCTTGGTCGGAAATTGTCAGTATTTTTTTGGGCGCGCTGGAAAAAGCCAAAATGGGTGACAACACCAAAATGCAGGCGTTCGTGAATACGACGCTCGGAGAAACCTGGCTTGAAGATGCGAAAGTGCTTGACCCGAACGATCTGAAAAATCGAGCGGAAGATTACCCTTTGGGGATAGTCCCATATGGTGGACTTTTATTGCTGTCCGCGATTGATACTCAGGACAACCGACTGGAAGTGACTGTCTGGGCATACGGGCGCGACTGCGAAACGTGGACAGTCGATCATCGCAAAATATTCGGCGATCCAGCTTTGCCGGAAGTATGGAAAAAACTCAATGATTATCTTGATTCCGAATTTACGCACGCCAGTGGTAAGGCCATGCACATTTTTGCTACGGCCATTGATTCGCGTGGTCACCATACCCAAGCCGTTTACGCATGGGTATTGTCGCGCCGCCATAAAAACACGTTCGCCGTGGCAGGCCACGCGGGCAAAGAGCGAGCAATTGTGCATGGCAGTTCCCTTGTTGATCTTGATTGGAAAGGCCGTCGCATCAAAAAAGGCGTGACCCTTTGGCAGGTCGGCACCAATCTTGCTAAAGACCTGATCTTGAATCGGGTGAATCTCGCAAAGCCCGGCGCTGGTTATATCCATTTCTCCAATAAATTGCCAGACGAATTTTTCAGTCAGATCACCGGAGAAACAAGGGTGACACGCGTGACCATTTACGGAGAAGAATCCCGCTGGGTTCGCATGAAAGGTCG
>DBDN01000066.1:11651-21134 GCA_002293615.1 Betaproteobacteria bacterium UBA931
TTCTGGGATCGCCTCGAAGAAAAAGTTCAACCGAAAAATCGTGACCTGTTCGAGCCGGAAAAAGAAACACCTGAAACGCATGAAATCGAAATAACGAAACAGCAACCCAAGCAACGTGCGCGCACCAAGTCGCGCCGTTCTCCGAACTTCGCAACCGGATGGAAATAGCTATGGACAACAACCCCGACATTATCGAAGACCTTTGCGCGCAAATACTGTCGTTGCTCAAGCAAGGCGTGCCGATACTAGAAGCGTGTGACCGTGCCGATGCTTCCGTCCGCGCGGTATATGGCGGTGACCGGCCATACGTGAAAAAAAATGCGAAAGATAAAACGATACCATCGCGTGATCTGGCAATTATTGGCGCGATAAAACGGGGCGAGCGCATCGAATTTTTGGCAAGAAAACACGGTATTTCTCCGCGACGTGTACGCCAAATAAGGCAAATCACTGAAAAATAAAAAGAGAAATGGAAACGATTTTGGGGTAATCCATTTCCACTTTTTTTGAAAAACTGTCATCGCTACTTTAAGTGATGACAGAAAATGCCCAACCAAACGGAGAAAAGCCATGCTGTAAAAATGCTCGAACTCATCGAGGCGCGCCTTGAGGGGCGCGTCTTGAAAGAGTACAACGAGTACAGCATCGCCGGGCGCTCATTAAAAGAAATGAGCATGGCCGAACTGATGGTGGCACGCGATAAGTACCGGCGCGATGTCGCGGCGGAAAAAGCCGCCGAAAATATCGGCAATGGGCTGGGCAACCCCTACAAAGTCCGGGTGAGGCTGTAATGGGCATCGTCCGGCGCACCATCAACAAAGCCGCCGCCGCTATCTGGCGTGTGACCAATAGCGCACCGCAACGACAACGTGCATTTGCCGCTGCCAAGATCAGTCGCTTGACCAGCACATGGCAAAACACGAACCGCTTGATCAACGAAGAGTTGCGCAGCGATCTGGATAAACTGCGCGTCCGTTCGCGCTCGTTATTCAAGGATAACGAGTACGGTAAAAAATTCGGGCACATGGTGCGTAACAACGTGGTCGGCGCCAACGGCTTCAAGCTGAAACATACGATCTATGACGCCAACGACAAGCCAGACAAGAAAAAGCAATACGCTTTAGCGCAAGCATTCAAGCGCTGGTCGAAGCGTGGCGCTTGCGAATTATCCGGCAAAATGAGCTTCCGTGATTTGCAACGTGGCCTCATCATCGACGCTGCGCGCGATGGTGAATTTCTTGTCCGCAAGGTTTACGGTGCTGCCGCCAATAACAGTTTTGGCTTTGCGCTGCAACGGATCGACCCATCGCGCATCGATACGATGTACAACCGCGCCTATGTTCCGGGGCAAAACGCCATCGTGATGGGTGTTGAGGTCAACCAACAATCGCGCGCGGTCGCGTATCACATCTGGCAAGGCGGCGATACGATCACCGGAGCCCGCGAGCGTGTGCGCATTCCAGCCGAGGAAATTATTCACGGCTTCATCCCCGATGATTTTTCGGAGCAAGAACGCGGCATCCCGTGGATGTACGCCGCCATGCTGCGTCTTAACGACCTTGGCGCATACCGAGACGCGGCAATCATTGCCGCGCGTGTCGGCGCGTCGAAGATGGGTTTTTACACGCAAAGCGAAGAAGGCGGCATGGCCGATCCTGCCGCTATCGCCGATGGCAAAGACGAACAAGGCAATCTTTACGATGAAGTTGAGCCTGGCATGTTCGGCATTTTGCCGCCCGGATGTACGGGCTTTACTGCGTTCGACCCCGACTATCCGCACGCACAATTCGAGCCATTCACCAAAGCGATGCTGCGCGGTATCGCCAGCGGCATCGGTGCTTCGTATGTCTCGCTTGCCAATGATCTCGAGGGCGTGAATTTTTCATCGATCAGGCAGGGTGTGCTTGATGAGCGCGACGAATGGATGGCGATTCAAGATTGGTTCATCGCCGCGCTGCTCGATCAGGTCTTTGAAGATTTTCTACGGTGCGCACTGCTGCATGAACAGGTCGTCGTTGACGGCGAGGTGTTGAGTATTGCCGATATTGACCGATTATCCGAACACGAATGGCAGGGCCGGCGCTGGGCATGGGTTGATCCGCTGAAAGATGCACGCGCCGAAATACTGAAACTTAATAATCAATTGACGTCCCGCACGCGTATATGCGCACAAAACGGCGTCGATTTTGAAGAGGTCTTGAGCGAACTCGAACAAGAAGATGCGCTCGCTGTTGAATATAACGTTGACCTCACCATCCCAGAACAGATGTTGAATCCTGCCATGGATTTCAGCGAAAACGAAGAGGAACCGGAAGATGACCGAGAAAATTAAATCGGGCGACAAGCTGACCCGAGTGTTTACGATTAATCGTCGCTCGATTGATGAGGAAGCACGCACTGTCGAACTGAGTTTCTCAAGTGAAGAGCCGTACCAACGCTGGTGGGGCGTCGAGGTCTTGAGCCATGAGCCGGGCGCGATGCGTACCGAACGCTTGATGTCCGGCTCGGCGCCGTTGCTGTTGGAGCACGATCCACGTGACCAGATTGGCGTCATCGAAAAACTGACCTCAGTCGAAGGCAAAGGCCGCGCAATGGTGCGCTTTTCTCGAAGTAAACACGCCGATGAAGTTTTTCAGGATGTCATCGACGGCATCCGTAAAAACGTATCGGTCGGCTATCTGGTGCATAAAGTTGAAGTCGATATCGATAACGACGAAGGCACCGAAACAACGCGGGTCACCGATTGGGAGCCGTTCGAAATTTCCATTGTCAGTGTCCCCGCGGATAACACCGTCGGTGTCGGACGATCTTTAACCAAGGAGAACCAAATGAAAACAGGCAAAACAAGCAAGCGTGAAGACGAAGAGGTCATCAAGGATGATGAAGATGAAAAATCGGAAGAAGTGATCGAAGAGACCGAGGAAGAAACGGTTGTCGAAGGCACCGAAGACGAAACCACGGAAGAGGAAGAAAAGAGCATGAAAATTGTATCTGCGAAAAAAGAAGGTCAAGCCGCCGAGCGCAAGCGCGTGGTCGATTTGACCAAAGCCGGTGAAGCCTATCGCGATTTTGGCGGCGTTGAGTTAGCCAAACGCTGCATCGCCGAAGGTTATTCATTGGCGGCATTCCAGCGCACGATGCAAGAGCGTGTCGCGTCCGGTAAAAGCGCAGCAACGCGCACGGCAGGCGGCGCACCTATCGGCATGACCAACGCGGAAGCACGCCGGTTCTCGTTTGTCCGCGCATTGAATGCGCTGGCTAACCCACATGACCAGCGCGCGCAGGAAGCGGCGGCGTTTGAAATCGAATGCTCACATGCCACGGCCAAGGCGCTGGGTAAAACGGCGCAAGGGATTCTTGTCCCGAACGAAGTACTGAAACGCGAATTGACCGCCGCCGATCAACCGTCGGCAGGGGTCTTGGTCGATGAAGTATTGATGTCCCAAGATTTCATTTCGATGTTGCGTAACGCAATGATTTTGCCGTCGCTCGGCGTGCGCATGATGACCGGGCTGGTCGGCGACATTGCCATCCCGCGTCAAACCGGCGGCGCGACCGGCTATTGGGTCGAGGAAAGCAATGACGTGACGGACAGCGACCCGACGTTCGACCAGATCAAGATGCGTCCGCGCACGGTCGGCGGATTCACCGAAATTTCCCGCAAGTTGCTGTTGCAAGCGTCTCTCGATATCGAAGCGTTTGTCCGCCTCGAAATCGCAACGACCATCGCCATGGAAATCGAGCGTGCCGCGATCATCGGTTCCGGTACGGGCGAAGAGCCGACCGGCTTGATCAACATGACCGGCGTCGGTCTGGTCGAAGGCGGCATCAATGGCGCTGCGCCGACATGGGCAAACATTGTGGCACTCGAAACCAATGTTGCGGTTGCCAATGCGCTGATTGAAAACATGGCCTACATCACCAACGCCAAAGTACGCGGCAAATTGAAATCGACAATCAAGGAAGCCAGCGTACCGGGTTACGTGTGGAGCGACAGCGATACGACGCCGTTGAACGGTTACCGCGCCGCGGTGACGAACATGATCCCAGCCAATCTCGTTAAGGGAACGGCTGATGATTGTTCTGCCATCATCTTCGGCAATTGGGCGGACTTGATCATCGGCATGTGGGGCGGTCTTGATCTTACGGTCGATCCGTACACCAAGGCGACCAGCGGCACCATTCGCGTGATTGGCTTGCAGGACGTCGATGTGGCCGCGCGCCACACCGAATCGTTCGCGGTCATGAAAGACGCGCTCACCGATTAAGGAACCATCATGGCAAATAAAAAGCTATTAGCTAAAATCTACATTCTTTCGGCGTGCATCGTGGCGGGTGTTCCCACCGCGCGCGGCAAGGCGCTGGCCGTGCCGAAAGATGTCAGCGAGCGCGATGCGCGTTATTTAATCGGCATCGGCAAGGCGAAGGATATATCGCCTGCGCCAGCGGAAAAACCGGCGAAGAAGGCTACCCAAAAAGAAATCAAGGAAGCCAAGAAGCGTTTGGAAGAAGCGGAGAAAGCCGCCGAACTTGCTTCCGATGAAGCCTATCGCCTCGCCGAAGAAGCCGAGAAAACCGATGACGCCAATCGTGCCGAGGCGATGAAAAAAGCTGAAGAAGCCAAAGAGCTTGCCAAACAGGCGCTCGAAGCGGCAGATGAAGCGCGCGACGCGCTCGAAGCGTTGCAGGGCTAATCATGTTTGCCGAAAACCTCTCCCCGTTTTTTGATGTTGCCGGATTCGGCGTCACTGCCACGTGGAAGCGTGCGGATGCCGACGGCGGCGACGTTACGGCACCGGTGTTGTTCGACGCCGAAACGCGGGATGTTTTCGGTGAGGTGACGGCCAATCAGAGCGAGATGCGTTATCCGAGCAACGGCGCGTTTGCCGATCTTGCCGACGGCGCCATCGTTGAAATCAACGGCACACGCTATCGCGCGCGTCCACCGAAATTGGAAGGCGACGGCACTGTTTCGGTGGCGGTGATGGAGTTGATATGAGTACGCCGACAAAAATACTCGACGCGATTATGGTGATGGTGCAGTCCCCGGCCATTGACGGCGTGAAGTTTTACCGTAACAAAACCTATGCCGTCCCGTCTGAAAAAGAAACGGCCATCGTGAATGTCAAGCTGGGGCGCGAAATGCCGCCCAGCCTGATGAGTGCTCCGACGCTGGTTGCGGCGACGGCGGATCGAACAACGGAAGTATTGATCGATATCCTTGCGCGCGGCGATGACGCCCTCGACCAATGTGAGCGCCTGCGCCTCGAAGTAACGCGCCGCCTTTACGCCAATGAAAGCGTCAACGGCTTGGCGTTCGACATCGAAGACGGCGGCGCGGTGCGCGATGGCGACGATCTGGACGGCTCGGTCATCCGCGTGACGGCAGCGATCTTTATTAAATACCGAACTTTAGGAGTTGACAATGACTAATCAAAAGTTACCCGCGCATGGTGGGGCTTTCGTCCGGGACAAAACGTCCGGCGATATCAAGTGCATCAGAAAACCAACCCCGCCGAAAACCGAAGCCAAAGCCGATGCGAAAAAAATCGCGCCAGCCTTGGCAGATGCTCCGGCAATAGAAGATAAAACCAACGCTGCGAAGGAATGATCATGGGCAAATTAAAACTTTCCCGAAAAATCTTGCTGCTCGCCGGAATGGAATCCGTGTACGGTGCAGGCGCCGACCCAGCATTGACGGGTGCGAATGCGATCCTGATGACCAGCCCGACATTAACGCCGCTGAATGCCGAGCAAGCCGAACGCCAGATTGTGCGTGCGCAATTTTCAAATCCCGGCTCCGTTTTGGCCGCAGCATATGGCGGCCTTGATTTTGGCTATGAATTGGCCGGTGCTGGGTCTGCCGGGGCGATCCCGAAGTGGGATCCAATCATGCGCATGTGCGGCTTTGCTCAAATACAAACCATCGGGCAGGACGTAGTCTATAACCCGATTACCGATAACATTGAATCGGGCGCGTTGAAAGCGAATCTTGATGGCGTTGAATACCAACTCAAGGGCGCGCGCGGCAACCTGACATTGAATTTCCCGGCGCGCGACATACCGAACGCCTCGGCGCAGATCACATCACTCTATACGGTTCCAATTGATAATCCGGCAGAGGTTCCAGACTATTCCGGGTTCAAGGTGCCACAGGCGGCAAATACGACCAATACGCCGGTGTTAATGCTTGATGGCGTGCCGATGATTTCATCTGGTGTCACGATCAACGTCAATAACACCGTCGTTTACCAAGGTTATATCGGTTACGACGAAGTATTGATCACGGATCGCCGTACATCGATTCAAGTGACTGCGGCGCTTGGCAACATGGCCGAGAAAAACCTTTACGAATTGGCGCGCGCCGGAAACCCGGTTGTGTTTTCGCTTGTGCATGGCACGGTCGCCGGTAATCGTATAGGGGTTGATGCGCCATCGGTATTGGTGGGTGCGCCGCAACACACTGACGATAACGGAACAGCAATGCTGCAATTCGACCTCACCGCGATGCCGGTCGAGGGCAACGATGAACTTTTGTTGAAGGTGTTCTGATGTTTAATCTATCTACAAGTGAAACCATCTGGAAGAAGGTCAAGGTACCGGTGCCGGTCGATTTCGACCGCACCGAAGACCGTATTTTTCAGGCGCAATTCAAACGCCTGTCGGCGAGCGAAATGCGCATCTTGAATCGCCGCCGCTCATTGCCGCGCATAGGCGAGAGCATGATCAATGAGTTTGTCGAAGATGGTCGTTTGACTGAGGAAGAGGCAAAGTCCGCACTTGAACTCGGTATCGTCACCGACGAAGAAATCATCGAGAAATATTTGCTCGACTGGAAAGACGTCATCGATAAGGAAAACAATCCTGTCCCGTTTAATGCGTCATCCGTTGCATTGATGATGGACATTGAGCCGGTGCAGTATCACACGGTGCAGGCGTTCTTTGAAGCGCAAGGCGAGGCAAAAGAAAAAAACTTAAAGGCGCGGCGCGCTTCTGGGCGGAAATAATTTCCGGCAAGCGTGTTGCGCCAAGTGTTGCGCGTGATGAAGTTGCCGTCATGGCCGAGCAATTGCGGGCAGGCGGTGCCGATGAAGCGGTAATCGAACAATTTGTCGAGCGGGAGTTGCAGGGGTGCGAGGAATTCGAGGTGTACAAAGACAATTGGGACGTGGTCTCAATCTTTTTGCGCCTGCGCACGCAATGGCAAATTGTCTTGTCCGATGGGCACGGCAAGCGCTGGGAAGGATTACGCTACGAATCTGTCGAGCGTTATCTCACCTTGATGGATGTCCCGGATATCAAGGGAACTTTTGTGTTGTTGCAAATCATGGAGAGCGCGGCGATGTCCGTACTCAACGCTCGTCGGGGTAAATAATGGCATCGGGCAATGCGGTGATCGGTTTTACCCTGACGGCGGAAGGCTCCGGGTTTGTCGGTGCGATCAACGTCAGTAAACAGGCGCTAAAAAACCTCGGAGACGAATCACAAAAGACAAGCAAGAAAACGCAGGCATCATTCGACGGCATCAGCGGTGCTGTTAAAAACCTGCTCGGTGCGGTATCGGCGGGTGCAGTCGGGCATTTTATAGCGAGCATCAATGCTGCCGATGCGTCGTTGATCGACCTTGAAAAAACGACCGGCATCGCCGCCGAACAATTGGCGCGCTACGACAAGGCCGCGGCGCTGGCCGGGGTGAGCCTCAACCAGATTGCAGACTACTCCATTAAGCTCGGCCAGAAGCTAATCAACGCCATCGAGAAACCGACGGGCGATGCCGCGCGTGCGATGCAAGCGCTGGGGTTCTCGGCCACCGAAACGGCAAAGCTGATGGAGAATCCGGGCGCAGCGCTTGATACTGTTGCCAAGCGTCTGGCGTCATTCGAAAACGGCACCGAAAAAACGGCGGTGGCGATTGCGCTGTGGGGAAAGCAAGGCAAAGATTTGATTCCGGTGTTGGACGATATCGCCGAGCATACCCGCGACGTCGGCGCCGTATCGCGTGAGCAAGCGGAACGTGCAAAGTACCTGACCGACCAGATGGCGCTGACGAAAATCAAGGCGCAGGAACTTGGCCGCGAATTTTTGAGCGGTCTTTCCCCGGCGCTGGCTAGTGTTGCCGGTGCGTTTGAAGACGTCGCCGCCGAGCAAGGTACGATGCAAGCGTTTGGCGAGGGCGTCGGGGGGATTTTCAAGGGGCTGGCGACTGCGTCGGCGGTGCTGTCGACAACGCTAAAAAATGTTGCGGTCGATATTGCTTATTTGAAAGAAGCCGCGGCGGCACGCGGAAAATTCGATGCGAGCGCTGCCGGTGATTTTGATGCAATGTTCGGATCCGGTGGTAATCGAGCTGCCGAAATGAGCGCCGCACTGCAAACCCGCAATGAGATGATTGCGGAAAGTACCGCGGCAATGGAAAGCCTGATTAAAAAAATATGGGAAGAATCGAAAGCGACCGAAGCGGCACTTGATGCATCGAAAAAAGCGCGGCTCAATTACTCGAACGCCATCCTGAACCAGATGCTTTCTTTCAACGATGCGGTGATTAAGTCGCTAGAAAAAGAAAAAAAGGAACGCGAGGATACGGCCAAGGCGCTGGCCTCGCAACAGGCGTCATTCAAAAAAGGCTTGGAAGAAGAACTTGCTTCAGTTGGAAAATCGGAGCGAGAAAAGAAAAAATTGCAAGCGCAAAATTTGAAGCTAGGCAGTTCGCTTGATGTTTTGATTGATGCGCTTGCCGATGCAAAGGATGCGTTTGAAGCTGAGAAGCAAGCGGTCAAGGAAGCGGAAGAAGCGCAGAAAAAATTCATTGATGCCGTGCTTGAGCGAGACGAATACTTGCAAAGTATCGAGCGCGAAACCGATTTGCTGAAACTGTCTGCCGCTGAGCGCAAGGTGCAAATCGCTTTGCTTGAAGCCGAGCGAAAAGCGTATGGTTTGAGCGCTGACGAACTCGAAGAATACAAAGAGAAGGTCGAAGCGGCGATGCGCCAGCAGATAGCCGTTGAAGAAAACATCAAAGCGCAAGAAGAACTACGGAACGAATGGATCAAAACCGGCGACCAGATCGAGCAGGCGTTGACCGATGCGCTGGTTGATTCATTTGATGACGGAAAAAGCACATGGGACGCACTTAAAGATTACATCAAGAACACAGCCAAAACGCTGGCCGTGCGTATTCCGATCCAGTGGTTGATGGGGTCGCTGGGCGGCGCGCTTGCCGGTACTTCCGGGGCTTCTACCGGAAGCGCTGTTATCGCGCAAGGCGCTGGCAGCGGCGGCATGGGTGGTGTGATGCAGATCGGCCAAAGCATTATGGGCATGTTCGGCGGCGGCGGTGGCGGAACCAGCGGATGGATGTCGTCCATTTCAGGATTTTTTGGCGGTGGTGGCGGCGGTACTGGTGGCGGCATTATGAGCATGTTCGGCGGTGGCAGTGGCAGCATGGGTGGTATGGGTGGCGGCATGGGCGGTTTCGGCGGCGTG
>DBDN01000050.1:0-16787 GCA_002293615.1 Betaproteobacteria bacterium UBA931
CACTTTTAAACCATAATTGACAGACCGTTGGCCAGAGTGGCGCCGAGAAAACTACCTTGATCATGCAACCGGACGGAACGATCACCATTACGGGGGATGTCACGGTCGAAGGCGATGTGATCGCCAACGGGGTGTCATTGCTCAACCACGTTCATACCGATGTGGTGCCCGGAAACATGCTGTCAGGGCCGCCGGAGTGATGATGTAACAACAAAAAGACATGCATTAATGACGGTTGCAATCGTAAATGTTGAAAAATCTTAGCAAACAGCTATATTATACGTACGCCTGACGCTCATTAAACAGTCTGGTAAATGAGGACTTTGAAAGGAGGGCGGTAAAAATGTCTCCTACAGTTATATCACACAACACTCTTCAAGAAGCCGATTTGCTTAGTCTCAATTTCATAATTGAGGCCAGTAGCGCGCGTTCTTTAGATCTTTTACGGGCAGTCGATGCGACACTCGGCTGGTTGTGCACACAAAAAGATGTGTTTGATAAATTTCTAGTGTTTACCCGTCAATATCACGAAACAATCAAAACTCTTGAAGCAGATAACACACCGCTCGACCCTGATGGAAGAGCAGAAGCATCTTTTAATCTAGCACTTGATTTGCTGGACAAATACTACAACACTCTTTCTTCAAAAAGAGAGAGCGCTCGGAATGACCGTCGGTTAACAGATGAAGACGGTATAGCTGATGGATATACATCTCTAATGGAATCTGTTCGAAACCTTCACGAACGACTTTCTGATTTAGCTTGGTGTGTTGGTGAGAATGATGTTGATGTGGAGCTTTCAGGTTCACATAAAATCAGCAACAGACGCACCTATAAAAAAAATGAAATAAAACAGCTTCTCGAAGACCTGAAAAAGTGACTAATCACGGCGTAAATTTAATTGAAAGAATTGAATTTACTGATCCGTTCAAGAAACAGTATAAAAAGCTTCCTCCAGATATTTTAGTGATGGTTGATGAAGCGTTATTGGATTTGGTCAAAACGCCAATACCTAAAAGACTCCGTTTTGAGAAATTGACTTGTTGCCGAAAGCCCAACATCTATACGATCCACGTTACGCAGAACCATTCATATAAAATATCTTTTGAGATTGAGGGTGGCATAGCAAAACTCAGACGCGTGGCAACGCATAAAGAGATAGATCGGAAACCTTGATGAAAATGCAGCCAAGAACACCGGCTTTTGCCGGTGTTTTTTCATCAATCGGTCACATGCAAGTCCTTTATGGCCATTGAGGCCAATTTGGACTCTTGCCGTTTTCGCCAACAAAGGAACTTCTGGGATATGCATTGCATGAAAACTTCCGGAGAGTGTCTTCTCCGCATACGGCTACGGTGTTTAATTCGGTTTTAGCCATAACCCAACATCCGCGAACGGGTGATGGTGTGAATCCTTTAGTATGCTGAACCACACAGTTCGAAAATGAAAACGCGCTGAATTTGCAGCTTCGGATAGCTGACGCGAAGTCATAATAATCGGTCAACGTAAAGAAAGAGGCTTTCGCTAGACGAAGCGAACCATCTCTTTCCAAGTCAAGATCGCATGGCTCATCGTGCAGGATGGTAATTGTTCTATCGGACTGGCGGAAAGCAATAGGCCAACCAGAATAAAGTGCAGTATCGTTTTCAGATATCTTTTCTTTGCCCTTATTTTTCTCTACAAAATTAAGAATCTCATTATCACGTATAGTTAAAGCCAAATTGCTCGAAATTGAATTGTCTATATGAACCTCATGGTGATCTACCATTGTTATAGTCAAGCCACCATCGGTGTCCCATATATTATTCATAATAACGGTTCGTTTTTCCTGATTTACTCTTTTATCTTCTTCAGGTTCTCCAAACAGTGCTTTAAGACGGTTTTTCAATAAAATAACTGAATCATTGTTACCGGCATCATACGAAAAACTTAAACCATATCCAGATATGTCTCCATTGGTGTTTATGCCAATAGAAATGTAATCGCATGTTTCATAATTATTAAAATCGTTAATAGGACAGTTTTTAACGTTTTTAATTTGGCAATATTCACCGCGCGGATTGGGTTTGCAGTCAACCTTTTCCCCCGCTCTTTGGGCTTCTTTCAAAAACATTTCTTTTACAGGGAACACAACAAAACCAATTTCCTTTGAGATTTTCTGAAAAGCGTCTAACCGGTCTTTTTGATTATTGATAATTATTTTGTTTTTTTCTCTCTCACATGCTTCCATCGTTCGGAAGAAATTGAACTTTGAAACACTTCCATCTTCGTACATGCCAGTGATAACAAAATGATCATTTTTCTCATTGCCAGAATAGGTCTCTGTTACTTTGTTCTGGTTACCCCACAAGGAAGCAGGGATTCTATCTTCCTTCTCGCAATCATTGCCCCAAAGAAGCACGAGCGGAGATAACTTACTCCATTCGCCATGTAGTATTTTGCTTTTGTAGTAGTCAGATCTTTTTGAAAACCATTGCAATAAGCACTCTTTATCCTTGCAGTTTTCTTCCCTCCATTTCCATGCTTTACGCGATTCATCGGCATCGAAATATGTTGTTTCTTTCGCCTTTTTATGGATTTCATTTGCCTGACGGTCAAGCGTTGCCAATTCTGAATCCGCACATATCAGCTTTTCTGCGACGCTCTTGGCTTTAGAGCAATCGAAGCTGGGGCGAATTTCCGCTGATGCAATGCAAGGAAGGATAAAAAGAACGGTAGAGACAAAAATAACTTTCTTCATTGAATTCTCCAGTTTGTTTTCCTGTCTGGGGCAATGTCGTGACGCTACGATGCCATTATGCCATTATCGCCAGACATTTTTCCATTGTTGACAGGATGGGTTGAATGACGCCAACGTCACAGAAAAACCGTCCTATTACCCTTACAGGCGGAAGCGGGACGTGTGAATTCACTATTCGGCCAGAAGACCTTCAGTGGACGGAGCCGTCGCGAATTGCTGCGATGCAAACGCTTGGCGGTGCGTGGGTTGATGCTTTCGGCCCCGGAGTGGCGACCATCGTGATTTCCGGGCATACCGGTTGGAAAGGCCCGGTCAAGGGTGGTTCTGATTGGGAAGCCAAATTCATGGAGCTTTACCAGGTCGCTTTTAAAGGCTGGCACGACATAGTCGAGTCCACCAAGGATCCTGAAGCACCCAACATGGAATTTGTGGATACGCTTGACCAGCGCTGCGTTATCGTCGCGCCGCAAAACTTCATCCTGAAGCGCAGTAAAACGCGTCCGCTGTTAATGCAGTACAACATTTCGTTTCTGGTGATGCGCGATGTTGGCGCTCCCGGTGGTGGCGGTGGTGATGAAGCAAAATCGCCGCTTGAGCAGTTCACCGAGGCCATGGAAAGTATGCGCAACACCCTTGGCCAGATTCAAGGCTGGTTAAATACGGCCATGAGTGCGTTGAGCGGCAATCCTGGTTCTATCGTAGCGCTCATCAATGAATTTTTCGGGCCGGAGGTCGGCGCGGCAGTCGATGCGGTTTTGGGAACGGTGAATAATGGTCTGGGGATATTCAATACCATTTCTGATGGCTTATCGCCGACAAAACCAGGTTTCAGCTTTACCGGGGATATGAACAACAACATTATTCCCAACAGCGAATCATCCTCATCCGCCGAAAGCGTGCAGAACCTGATGGATACAGTAGTGGGGCTATGCGATGCAGGCGATGTTGCCATATCCCATTTATTGCAGAGCGAAGCGGCCAATCGCCTTGGCTCTGTGGAGCGTTCGCAGCTGATGGAGGTCAGAGCGACCTTGCATAACGCTGTTTGCCTGTTTTCCAATGCATTTCGGCAATCTCTATTGCAATATCCCGATTACACGCCGCTGTATGGCGCATCGACGTGTTCATCTACGTTATTTGGGCGGTCATTGTCGCCGTGGCGCGATGAAAACCCATTTGAACTGTTGATGCCGGTTGAGACGCCTTACGTGTCGCAAAGCGTCGAGGCGATGCACGCCGTCCGAGCCCTGGAGCAGTCTGACCCGGTGCTGTATCCGCTGCAAAGCACGGCGGTGGCGGCGTATTTGCACACATTGTCGTCCGGTACGACATTCCGAAAGGTAATGTGAAATGGCCGCGCCTGTGGTTGAACTGAATGGCTTTCGGCGTGTGCAGCTGCGCTATGGCGAGACATTGCAGCAGTTGTCCGCGCGTGAACTTGGCGATGCTGCGGCGTGGGTTCAGATTGCCGCGCTGAACAATCTGATGCCGCCATACGTTACCGGTGATGCTGACCGGGCCGGGCGCCGCGTTGCGCTGTATGGCGATACGTTGATGATACCGGCGCCGTCGCGCGACATTGAGCCGGGTTATACCATCGCGGAAGATGTGCTCAAGCAAGATGTGGCGTTAACGCGCGGTGTACTTACCGAAGTTGGTGGCGATTTCGGCATTGTGGCCGGTCATGAAAATCTCAAACAAGCATTGATACATCGGGTTGCAACAGAGCCCGGGGAATTGATATTTCATCTTGAGTACGGATGCGACGTACATAAGCTTAAGGGCGATAAAAACAATCCTGTTTCGGCGCTGCGCGGCGCCAAGTACGTTGAGCGTGCTGTCCTGTCCGATCCGCGCATCGATCGAGTCGGCCGCGCTACGGCAGAAGTGAATGGCGATGAGGTGCGCGTCGAAGTATCGGGGCAAACGGTGACAGGGCATCCGGTCGATATTATCGAGGGGGTATAGCTGTGGCATTCCAGATTAAAGACTTCGCCAGCATCACGTCCAGCATGGTCAACCACATGCGGGCGACGCAGGACAAGATCACTGACTTTCACATCGGGGCGGTCGCGCGCACGTTGGTGGAGGCGCCAGCGGTTGAAATTGATGAATTCTACCAGCGCGTACTGCACGGGTTACTCGAAGCCATACCGGTTGCGGTGTACAAGGCTTTTGATTTTGACCAGTTGCCCGCGTCAACGGCGGGCGGGTTTGTCCGGTTTTCGACGGATTTGCCTGTATTGCAGCCGGTGCCGATACCTGTTGGTACGGTGTTGCAGCGCCCGGACACGCGCTTGAAATTCATTACCGTCGAAGAAGCGGAGATCCCGTCGGACAGCAATTTTGTTGACGTCCGCGTGCGCGCCGAATGGTCTGGTCTCGACGGGAACGCACCGTCGGGCACCATTACGGAGATGGTCGGATATATCCCGCAAGTGACATCCGTGACCAATCTTGATCCGTTAACCGGCGGCAAAGACGCTGAATCGCCGGAGGAAAGAAAAGCCAGGTTCATCGATTACATCGGGTCATTGTCGCGCGGTACCGTCTGGGCGGTCGTGTACGCGGCAAGAAAGTCGCAAGTGCTGGACGCCGGCGGCGTGCCCATCGAATACGTTTCGCGCGTCGGCGTGTATGAAGAGGCCGGGTACGCGGAAATCTACATCTACGGCAGCAACGGCGTTCCGTCGGAAGGTCTTATCGCCGAAGCCCAGGGCGTTATCGACGGCGATTACGATGCGATTACGCACACGTGGACGCCGGGTTATCGACCTGTCGGCGTGCACGTGCAGGTGACACCGATGACCGAAAAAGTGGTCAATGTGGCGTTGCGTATCAAAATGCTTGACGGATACGTTGGCACACAAGAAACCATTAACAGGATACGTGATCGTCTGGCGTCTCAGTTTTTTGGGATCAATCCCGGCGGTGTGCTTTATATTGAGCAGATTGTCGAAGCGGCTTTATCAGTCACCGGCGTCGAGCGTGTCTTGATCGAAAACGACGCCAATATCACGTGCGCGGCTTATGAGGTATTGGTGCTGGGTGACCTCGATGTGGAGTGGTGGAATGGCGGCGGTTAGAGAAAAACTGCTCGATCGGCTTTACCGGTCGTTTGATAAAAATCCGTCGCCCGGGCTGGCATTACGTGTCCGCCATCCGGACGGCTTGGTTTGGTCGGTCTCCGAGCGCGTCCTGACTATTTCGACGGAATCGAGCGATCTTCAGATAAACATCCGGCTTGCCGATCACACCATTGCGTCACTTGCCGACGCTTTAGAGGCGCGCGGATGCGAGGTAATTTACCGCAATCACGAGTTTATGAGCCGCGGGGCCGATGCGCTCATGAACGGCGGCAGTCGGCAATCGGTCAGCAACGGCGATCATCTTTACGTTTACGATTCGTTGTTGTGGTCGTTGTTGGATGCTTACGCATCGGATCTTGAAACTGCCGATCATTTTGCCATTATTGAGGGCATAAAACAGGCATACATGCACTCTGCCGAAGGAGAGTGGCTTGATTATTGGGGTGGTTACTTCGGAATCGTCAGAGAGCCTGAAGAGGCGGATGACGTTTATCTGAATCGTATCGTTGTCGAGGTGTTACGGCCACGGAACAATGCGCGCGCAATTGAACAGACCATTTACGATCTGACCGGCGCTCATGTTACGTTGTACGAGCCATGGCATAACATTTTCAGGTTGAGTGTGTCGGAGTTATCCGGCGAAGATCGTTTGCAAGATGGCAATTTCTGGACGTGGAACGTATTCCAGCCAATCTTTCATGATCCTGTATCAGAAAGTATGCGGGCGCGCATTTTGGCCATCATCGAACGCAACAGGCCAATTGGCTGCCTTCCCGTTCATGAGCGCGCGCAGCCGCCTATCAGCTTTGCCCGGTTCAATCGAAATTGGCGCGCGTGGTTCGGTGGCCTACATGAAGATGCCGTTTTCCAGGTAACGCATTATCCGGAGAGAGTATTATCCAGTTCGCTGGTGTTGTCCGATGGTCGCGAAGAGAAGCAAATCAATTTCCGTATCGTCCTTATCGGCACGCAGCACTACTACTCATTCGGTCGCTGGTTACGCTTTGACGCGCCGGCACGCTGGCAAAAAGTGCCGTGGACGCAAGTGTCTTGGGGTAAAAAAGCACTGAAGTTCTCCTTTTCGTTTATTACGTAAACGGTCGTGACGCTATTATCGGATCAATGAGAAAGGATTTCCGATAATGGCAATTTTCACAGATTCCGCCGGCGCGGCTGTGTCGCGTGCGATCCAGCAAGCTGGCCTGTTTGTCGCGTGGGGGCGAGGTGATCCGGATTGGGATAATGCCGCCGTTCCAGAACCCGTTGAAGCAACTGCGCTCAAAGACGAACATGGGCGCCGAGAAGCAGACGTCATTCACTTTTGCGCACCGGATCCGCTCGGTGAAATCGAGGTTGAAGGCGGGCGTTATACGCTGGTAGATGAACCTACTTCTTTCTTGTACGTCGCGGCGACCTTTGACAAGCCGGATGCGTGTGGCGAGGTAATCCGCGAAGCAGGCATCTTTGTTGGTACCGAACTGGCCAGCGAATTACCGGCACCGCAAACGTATTTTCCGCCGAGTGATGTAGCAAACGGCGGAGTGCTGTTATTGCTTGAGCGTTTTGCGCGCATTGAGCGCAACCCAACGTCGCCTGGTGCATCGGAAACCGATTTGTCGGTACGCGTGCATTTCGTTATGAGCATGTGAGGTCATTATGGTAGAAATGCCGAAGAGTTATCACAACCGTTACGATCCGGATAAAAATTACGAAGAACATTTGTTTCTGTCCGGAAGCGTACTTCAGAATGCTGAGATGAACGAAATCCAGCATCGATCAGCAAACAGAATCAAGAATATTGCGGATGCGCTGTTCAGCGATGGCAACGTAGTACGCGATGCTCAAATTGTCGTTAACAAGGATACCGGCTTTGTCCAGTGCGAAGCCGGTGTTGTCTATGTCCGCGGTGATATGCGTGGCGTGCCGCCGGCACAATTTACCGTGCCGGTGGTTGGGACAGTCGTTGTCGGTGTGCGATTGCGCGAAACGTTGGTCACGTACCAAGAAGATGCCGAGTTACGCGATCCGGCCATAGGGCTGCGGAATTACCGGAAACCCGGCGCTGCACGCCTGAGAGTAGAGCCATTCTGGTCGTTCGAGGGCGATGGACAAGAGGGCGAACTGTATCCAATCTACACGATTGATGATGGTTATCTTCGTGCCAAAGAACCACCGCCCACCATTGATATGGTTTCGCTGTCGTTGGCAAAATATGATCGCGATAGCGCTGGTGGTACGTATGTCGTATCGGGCTTTCAGGTGCATGCCGAAGACGATTTGCCTGATGGGCGCCAGGTCTATGTGATCAGCGAGGGCCGCGCACGGTGCTATGGCCACGCTATTGAGACCCCGACATCGCGACGTATCGTTTTTGATCCCCAGCCGTTTGCAAGGACCGTGTACAACGAGCCGCATCTTGCCCAAGGTGGCAATGAGCGTGTTGATACGGATCGCTGGCCAGTCAGCAATGTCAGGGAAATTCAGGTCACAAAGGAGAAAACGGCGACCATTACGCATGGGTCTTACTTGGGGGTATCGGATCCTTTGCCGGACACGTCCGTGATATCAATCCAAGAAGTTAAGCAAGGCACAAAAACCTATGTACATGGAACTGACTATAAGCTGAATGCTGGCATGGTTGATTGGTCGCTCAGTGGTGACGAACCGGCAACGGGGTCAACATACCAGGTGACTTATAGGTACGTTGCCACCTTTTCGCCGAGTGATTTTGATGGCAATGGCTTCGATGTGTCTGACGCCGTCGCCGACACGTTGATCTACACTACTTATCACNNTATCTACACTACTTATCAATATCTGGTGCCACGTGTTGATCGCTTATGTATCAACCAAGACGGAAAAATTGTATGGGTTAAGGGCACATCGGCAGACTGGAATCCATTTCCGCCTGAAATATCAAGGGAACTGCTGCCGCTTGCCCAGATTACGCAAACCTGGGACGAAAGGCGCACGGTCAAGCGCGACGGTGCGCGAACAGTGCCGATGGATGAGTTAGACGCCATTCAGGGAAAACTTGACCGGTTAATCGAATTGACCGCCCAAGAGCGTTTGAAGGGCGACATCAACCTGCGCGAAGCAGGTCTGAAAAAATCGGTATTCGTTGATCCGTTTTTGGGCGACGATATGCGCGACCAGGGCATTGAGCAGACTGGCGCCATTGTGACCGGAATGCTGATGCTGCCGATCACAGCCGATGCGTCGTATTTACCCAACGATATTTCCCCCGCCCGTTTCCTTGATGGCGTGCCGGAAGTTGTTTTGGAACAACCAAAGCGCACCGGGGAGATGAAAATCAATCCGTACATGGCGTTTGATCCCATTCCGGCGGAAGTATTGCTTACGCCTGAAACTGACTTCTGGACGACGACCAACGTGACATGGACAAGTCCGGTAACCAGCCTCTTTATCGGCATCGGCACGATAAACACTACTGAAGTGCTTTCCGTGACGAAATCGGTTATCGAATACCTGCGCAAAATTGACGTTGCCTTCGAGCTTAGAGGTTTTGGGCCGGGCGAAGAAGTTACAAGTGTGCAATTCGACGGCATTCCCGTCGCGATTGATCCGCTATAAGGAGATTACATGCCTGTTATTGCAGATTTGAACGGTGTTGCAAAGGGTAAATTCCAGATCCCTGAAAATGTTCGCGCCGGTTCAAAGAGTGTGGAGTTTACCGGCAGCGGCGGAAGCCGTGGCGTTGCAACATTTACCGGCGGAGGTACGCTGGAAAACGTCGTCCAACGTCGCGTTGAGCGTATCGGCGTTGGCGTTACGGTGACATACGGAATAGATCCACTTGCGCAAACGTTCTCGTTATCCCAAAAAGCACAGATTGCCGGTATTGATCTATGGTTTGCACAAAAAGGCTCGACGCGTGTTGTTGTACAGATACGGGAAACGGAAGTTGGGCTTCCGACCCAAGTTGTCTTGGCGCAGGCTTACATTGATACATCGTCAATCGTCATCGGGCAATATAACCAGATTCTATTCCCGTGGCCGGCGACATTGTTGCGCGATACCGAGTACGCGATTGTGGTTTTGTGCGACGATGCCATTTCGTCGGTCGGGACAGCCGAATTGGGCAAATGGGATTTAAATGGCGACAGCTGGGTGACGTCACAGCCGTATCAGATTGGCGTTCTGCTGTCGTCGTCAAACGCAAGTACCTGGACGGCACATCAGGATCGCGACCTTACTTTCAGGTTGCTCAAGCGGCGATATACGCAATCAGAGCGCGTTGTTGATCTTGGCGCAACGCAAGTCAATGATGCCACGGACTTGATTGTGATTGCCAATGCGGTTATTCCCGATGAAAACACCAGAATTGACTACCGATTGACACTGCCGGACACGACAGAATTGGTGGTGGCGAGCATGCAACCGATCCAGTTACCGGCGCCAATAACGGGGATGGTTAAACTGGAGGCCATCTTGCATGGCAGCGAAGATTTTTCTCCGATACTGTTTCCCGATACCGTGTTGGTGCATGGAAAAATCGGAAACGAGGGTACTTACTTTTCGCGTGCTATGTTGGCCGGCCAGAATGTCCGTGTGCGCGTTATTTACGAGGCTCTTTTGCCATCCGGCTCGACCTGTGAGGTTTCTTTATCGGATGCGGCAAATGAATCGTGGACATTGATGCCGCAAATATCGTACAGCCCGCTGGACAATGGGTGGTACGAATTTATCCATGAGATTGACGGCTTTACCGCTGAAATGGTTCGGACAAAGATCAAAATAAATGGCAGCACATCGGCGCGGCCGTATGTTCGTGAACTGCGTATTTTGGTGATGTAATGACAATCGTTGACGACCGCACAGAGCACCTTGATCTTCCGCTTCCGCATTGGGATAACCTGCTGTGGGATGATGTGATACGGTTGCGAAAGGCTCTTGTCGTCTTGGATGCGAAGGTAAGGTTGCTTGATGAGCTGTTGGCCAGCGATGATGTTGGTCTTGATGCTCTCCAGGAGTTGGTTAACGCGATCAAAGAGAACTACGCATCGATCGAAGACATATTGACATCAAAACTGAATGTTGCCGAATTTCACCGTCTTATCGCCCCTGCCGATAGTGCATCTTATGAGTACGATGAGGGCGGAAATGTTGTTAGCGCAACAGAGAGCGTTGGTGGAAAACCGCGTGTGTCTCAATATTTTTATAACGACGGGCTTGTCGAAAAGGTTGTGGCAACCTATGACGGGAAAACCCGCACCGAAACCTATACCTACAGTAATGGTCGCGTCGCCAGTATTGCTGTTGTGGAGAATTAAGAATGCTCGACCCTGTAATTGTTAATGCAAACGTTGTACAGGTAAAAAAAGACCTTGACCAATTACGCTCTGACTTCCAGCTGCTGCATGGGCCGGTTGATGTGTTGCGTTACTTGGTAACGCATACATGGTCGGCAGGGGAGTTCAATACGTGGCTATCAAATGCTACCAACTATAGCAATTTTCAGCGCATTTTGACATCTCCAGAGGGCGCGGCAACGATAGCGTCAAGCATGACGGCCATGACTGCGATTGCAAATAACGCTGTTGCGGTGAGATTAGCTGCGGATAATTATCTGGCTTTACAGTCCTGGATGAGCAACGCTATTTCTGTTTCAGCCTTATTCAATAGTGATATAGCGCTTGATGTACTTTTAGCTCGGGAGGGTGCGGTAAATCTACTTACGAGTACCTATACTTCCATGATGGCGGCGATCAATTCGCAGACAGCACTGAACAAAATTCGAGCAAATCCTGGAATATTTGAACAATTTACATCGTCAGTTGCCGTACCTCTTGCAAGCGTTCCCACTATGACTTCAGCCACGACTCCATCGGGTGTGGCTAGCGCTTCTTCGTTCGCGAGCGAATCCTACGCGGCATACAAGGTATTTTCCACGTCAACGGGGTGGCGGTCAGCAATAGGTCAAAAAAATGATCAATGGCTGGCCTACGAATTTTCTGAACCGGTTTTTATTGCGAAAGTGTTGATTTCCCAAAATATATACAGCACAACTGCTGATGTCATCGTTGGGTTTCGTGTTGAGTCGTCGCGGGATGGTTCTAATTGGGATGTCCTGCACACAGGGAATGCGCCATCCAATACCACTTCACCGTTATCTACGACATTTAATCTGAGCGGGGTTATTGCTGAAAGAAGGAAACATTATCGTTTATACATTACAGGTTTTGCATCATCAGGCGGAAATAGCGTTACGCTCAGGCAGTTGAACTTTAGAGGTTTCCAATAATGTTTGCGATTATCGAAAAATCATCTGGGACGATCTGCGGTTATGCAGGTTATGCAGACTACAAACCGAACAAAGGCTACGCTGTTGCAGCATTACCGGAAGGGTTCACCGAAGAACTTACCGATGTGGTTGTGTACAAAGACGGTAAGCTGGTTTTCGATGAAGCAAAACGTCTTGCGCGGGAAAAGGATATTGTCCGCGCAAAAATCAAGGAAGAAGCGCAGCAGCGTATCGAAGCGATAAGCTGGCGACTTGAACGCGCCCGCGAACGAGAGTTTCTTGGCGTAGCCGGGTTGACTGATATTGATACTGCGTTGGCCGAACGCGAGATGATCCGGCAGACCAGCAATGTGATCGAGGCGCAGCTTGACAGTTTGGAAACCGTCGAGGCCGTGCGGGCGTTCACGTGGGCGTATGGCGAAATCGTGTTTTCTGTCCCGCGCCGAATGACTCGCAAGCAATTCCTCGACCGCTTCACGGCGGAGGAAATGGCGATGATCATGGCGGCAGCGAGCGCGAATCCGGCGATTACGGCGTGGTTGACCATGTTTCAGAGCGCGGAATTGGTTGATCTGTCGGATGCCTCCCTGCAAATCGGTGTTGCGGCCTTGGGTATGGCCGGTCTTTTGGCCGAGGGTCGCGCGCAGGAGATTTTGGCGGCTTGAAGGCGAAAGTGGAGTATTTTTGAACCAAATTGACAGTCATGGTCAAAAATGTTTATGTTATGGTGATCGCGGATGGCCGCCGCGAACCTGGAGAATGTTTTCGACCAGCTTGTAAACCGTGGTGCCGCCAGGGGTGTGTGGCCAGTCGGCGCAGGGGGGATTGTCACGCAGCCTAGCGCGGCGGATGGCTTCATCGATCCGGTCGCGGGTGATCTTGCGTGCGTCGATCCCCTTGTCGTAATCGGGAATGTGCCGCTTCAGTCGATCACTGCAATCCCGTGACGATGCGATGCCTGTGCCGTCCTCGAAATGAAGCAGCAACCAGTATTCAAACTTGGGGTTGCTGAGGGCGAAGCTGTAATTGTCGCGTGTCTGAGCCCAAGTATGAAGCTGGCCCAACTGTTCGTCGGTCCACTGATCCTTGTCCACCACGAGCCAGGCTTCGTCGGAGGATTTCAGTCCCTTCTGCCGGAGATGGTCCTCCATCCGCGTCAGCACCTGAGGAGGAGAGCTATTATGACTGCCTTTGAGGCAGTTCACATGGATCACCGATTGCTGGTCATTGAAGATGGCGAAATACTGCTGCTCCGTCTTCACGCCTTCCACCGCGAGGACAAACAGTTTGCGGTAGCGACGCTCGCCAGGGGGTCTCTGGAATCTGCGTCTCTTCGGCGGCATCAGTCATCCCCCTCACTTTCCTCGGTGAGGCAGGGATTGGTCAAAGCGCCTCCCAAGAGAATACGGGGAATTCCACCCAGTCGTCCCTGCAGGTAGCTCTTGCGGATATCCTTGTCGTATCGGACATCCTTGTATTCGCTGAATGAGAGCAGGTTCGAAGCTCCGGTGGCATCTCTTTCGGCCACCCACATCTCGTCACGGCGCAGGAGTTGCTGATCCATGAGCAGCACGTCATGGGTGGTCAGCAGCAACTGCGTTCTGGTTTCCGTGGAGCAGCTGGCGAGGTACGCTTCGAGCAATCTGCGTGTCAGCAGCGTGTGCAGGCTGCGGTCAACCTCGTCGATCACGTAGACCTTCTTCGAGACCTGGGCCGAGAGCTCAAGAAACGCGGGCAGCAAATCGATCACCCGCTGTGAGCCGTCCGACTCCTGACGGATCTCGAACTTGGCTTCCGTGCCGTCCGCCTTCGGATGATAGGTCACCAGCTTTTTGGCGATCAGCTCGCCACCTTTGCGGGTCACCACGAACCGTTCGTTGAGCAGACGAACGGTCGTGCCTTCCTTCACATCTTCCTGCAGCATGGTCTTCAGAGGCCCGGGCAGCGGAATGTTCTCGAAAGGGATCTCCTCACCACCTAGGTGCGCGATGCCGGTGTCGAGTTGCGGCAGCATCTCGTTCATGGTCGAGTAGAGCGGATGCCCCTCGTCGAGGAACTGCTCGAACGGTTCGAAGCGGGAATCAGGCGCGACCAGCTCGAGCGTGTCCTTGAACCAGTCGTAGACCGGCCGGAATTTGTCGACCTTCTGGGAGACCGAGTTGGTCAGAAAGAGTTGATTGTCCCGAGTTCCTTGGAAGGCGAACTGAAGGAACTGGTCCTTGACCAGGGAATCATCGAAGTTGGGCTTTCCGTCTCGACGGTGGTAGAGCACCTTTTCACTGGTGCTGGTGATGGCCACCAGCTTCTCTTCCAGAACCGCCCTGCGGGTTACCGCGAAGCTGAACTCGTAAATGATTTCATCGATCAGCAGCTCGAAGTCAAACCGTGACGACTGATTGGCCCCCTTGGCGTCCAGCCGGAACGGCTCGACAAGAATCGGGCTGCCGGGCTGGGTCCCTTTGACGACCAGCGCCTTGGCGAAACTCAGGGCCTTGAAAAAATTGGTCTTGCCCGACGCGTTGCCGCCGTAAATTGCCGCAACCGGAAGAACTCTCGTCTGGTACTTGTCGAGTTTGGGAACCCTGTCTCCATGCTGGCGCTCCCTGCTGGCGACCATCGAAAATGTGACCTGGTTGCGGAAGGACATCCAGTTTTCGAGTGAGAAACTGACTATCATCTTACCGCCTCCTAAAGTGAAATATTCGCTTTATCATGCCCTTAATATAGGCATTGGCGGCCTGAAAGTCAATCTAAAAGAGAAATTATCTCGTTAAAAACCTATGTAACCAATGCGGTACTAGAAGTTCTTGGTGTGGGCGTTGCGCTGCCGGCCAATGTCGAACCCGGCGTCCCGGATGACGTTTAGATCGTTGCTGATGCGCCGACCGAGCTGGGCGGGCTTCTTGTTGTCAATTATGGTTTAAAAGTGCATCATGGTTATGGTTGAAAAATGCACCACTTGTTGTATTTCTGGTTTAGGTGGTTATGACCGATCTTTGAATCGATAAGACTCATAGATGCGATTTTAAGCAACCAATTCAATCTTCACGGTTTTCCCGAGCGCAGAAGCAGCACTTGCTAACGTTGTTAACGTCAGACTGGTATCGCTTTCATCCAAGAGCCGGTTGAGCGCAGAGCGGCTGGTACGCATCCGCTTTGCCAGTGTTGTCTTGGTGAGTTTTTGCGCTGTCATTTCCTGCTCAATCTGCCATGCGAGTACGCGTTTAACGGCAACTGCCGTTGTTTCTTCCAGCATGGCTTCTTCTTCAAGAAAATCGTCGAAACTACTGCCAATGTGTTTGTTTTTCATTGGCTGACTCCTTTTATTTTTTTGGGAGGCACTGACAACTTCTTAGCCGTGCTTTATGGTCAGCTTTAAGCCAAGCGCGGAAAAAACACGTTGTATTGTGTCAAATCTTGGGCTTGCGTCTGGTCGCAAGGCTTTATAAAGCGCTTCGCGCGTGATGCCCGAACTTTCAGCAATATCAGCCATGCCGCGCGCCCGCGCAATTGTTCCGAGCGCGCCGGCCAATGCTCCTGGATCGTTTTCATCAAGTACGATGGCGAGATACTCGGCAATGGCTTTATCATCGTTAAGATGTTCGGCCATATCAAAGTCTGGCAACTCGGAAATTTTTATTTTTTTGTTCATATTCAATCCTCCAATCTTTCTGCTAACGCTATGGCATTTACGATGTCCTTTTGCTGTGTCGACTTTTCGCCGCCGCCTAGCATCACGATTAAAATGCTGCCGTGCTTGACGTAATACATTCTCCAGCCCGGTCCGAAACTCTCACGCATTTCGAACACCCCATTTCCAACTGATTTAACGTCACCGAGATTGCCGCCTTGTGCTTTTTCCAAACGGCGAGCGAGACGAAGTTTTGTTGTGCTATCCTTAATGCCTGATAGCCATTCGTCGAATTCGGGTGTTCTTTTGATTGTGTACATGGTTTTATTGTAATCGCTCGATTACACCATGTCAATGGTTAAGCATCTATTTTTCTCAAAAACGACCTAGCAACAACCTTATAACGTCAATCCAAAGACGCGGCTATTTTTGACATATCTGGCGCGTAGTACACCGATTGCAGTATCCGCAGGTCGCGATGACCGCTAATCTTAGCCAGAGTCATCACGTCCACCTTAGCGGCCAGCCGCGTCAAAGCCTCGCGCCGGGAATCGTGGAAGTGCAGGTCGTCGATCATCGCGCGGGCGCGGGCTTTTCGGAACAGCGATTCAAGCTGGCTTCCGGTAATGCCGAATACAAAATTTGAGTTGTACGATTTTTCCGTACAACTGCGCATCTGCTCGATGATGCGGATCGCTTCGCGTGAGAGCGGGACAACGCGCGACGATCCGTTTTTTGTCTCTATCAATTTTGCTGTTCGCGCTTTCAGATCCACACGATCCCATGTCAATCCGACAATCTCACCGGCACGCATGGCCGTCTCGATTGCAAAGAGCAGGCATGCTCCGACGCGGGCTTGCAACGTTTCCGGCGNNTCGCTTAATTTTTGAAAATGCCAATGTTCAGGTTACAATATCAAATATTGAAACGCGGTTTGGCTGTTTCTTGAGTAAAACATGTTGGAATGGGGTACTTGTAGGGGCATCTATTTTGAGAGTGATCTGTAAGTAGATGTTATCTAACAATATTATTTTTATATTCGATTCCAATACCGCCTACCAG
>DBDN01000050.1:16905-17177 GCA_002293615.1 Betaproteobacteria bacterium UBA931
GCTTTTTTATTGGCTTTAAGGCTTGAAAACCATGATTAATATTCAACTTCCCGACGGTTCTACCAAATCTTTTGCGCAGCCGGTGACGGTCGCCGATGTCGCGGCATCGATTGGTGCCGGATTGGCGCGCGCCGCGTTGGCCGGGCGCGTTGACGGCAAGCTGGTCGATGTCTCATACGTGATTGGCCAAGACGCGGAGCTTGCCATTGTTACCGACAAGGATGCGGACGGGCTGGAGATTCTGCGCCATTCGACCGCGCACCTGTTGGCAT
>DBDN01000017.1:0-223 GCA_002293615.1 Betaproteobacteria bacterium UBA931
GCTACCGAAACCGTGCATGTGGCGATAACTTTTCGGGATGCCGCGATCCGACATATCAATCGTCAATTGATGAAAAGCCTCCGGCAACTGTGAGAAGAAATCCCACTTTGCGGCAGGATTGCGCAGATTGGTTTTCGGATCCCGCTTAACCACATGATTCAAATCCGGAAACTTCAGCGCGTCGCGAAAATAAAACACCGGCGTATTGTTCCCGACCAAATCC
>DBDN01000017.1:250-7087 GCA_002293615.1 Betaproteobacteria bacterium UBA931
CCGCGCTCTCCGGCAACCGTTGAAAAGCGGACAAAAACATCGGTTTTTTTGCCGACCTCTGAAAAAATTGCCGCTCTGGTGTATTGGGTAATATCGTTGGTCACGGTAAATGCGCCAAAAGCACCAGAGCCTTTTGCGTGCATTCTTCGTTCGGGAATCACTTCACGATCAAAGTGCGCGAGCTTTTCCAAAAACCAGACATCCTGAAGAAGCATTGGGCCGCGAGAGCCGACTGTCAGCGAGTTATTATTATCCGGAACGGGCGCGCCGTGAATTGTGGTAAGTTTTCTTTTTTCCGCCATCTTCTTTCCTTTCCTGTACTTATCCGTATGGATATTGGAAATTAGCATATAAAACTTATTCTCTCAGAACTTTTTACTTATCGTCTAGATTAATAAACGTTATTATTAATATAATAATTATTTTCCCCATAAGTTTTGAAAATGAAGGCAGCAGGTTAATTCTGCCATTTTTACCAAGCCACAAGCCTTAACCAGAATATACAAAAGCTTTATTTTACATAGTGTTATTTAAGCAATCTCGCTTGATCACATGCACGCCCCCAACAGTTGCCGACAAGCCTCCTTCCTGCTTTAGTGTTATGATGCAAAATCGTTAGCCGGTACAGCGCATTCGATCAATCACCACTTGTATTCATGGCCGAATATTTTTTTGCCTCCTGCCCGCGTGGCCTGGAAAACCTTCTTGAGCAAGAACTCATTCGCATAGGCGCATCGTTTGCCAAAAAAGCCGCGGGCGGTGTTTTATTCGGCGGCACATGGCCGCTTGTTTACCACGCCAATCTCGAGTCGCGTCTTGCCAGTCGGATACTCTGGCGCGTCGCGACAGGCACATATCGGAACGAGCATGATGTCTATGCGCTGGCATACGATATTGACTGGTCGCAATACTTCACCGAAAAACGTACATTGCGCAGGGACCTGACTGCCACCAACTCGCCGCTTACCAGTCTCGCTTTTGCCACGTTGCGCATTAAAGATGCGATATGCGATCGTTTTCGCGCTCAAGGCAAGCCAAGGCCCTCAATCGATAAACATTGCCCCGATGTGCGCGTATTTGCCTACCTGACCGACAATGAAATCATCTTCTACCTGGACACCTCCGGCGAGGCTCTTTTCAAAAGAAACTACCGCAAACACAGTGAGCAAGCGCCGCTGCGTGAGAATCTGGCTGCCGGCCTGTTGATGCTTTCCGGCTGGCAACCGGGTACCGTCTTGCTTGACCCTTTTTGCGGCAGCGGCACAATCGCGATCGAAGCCGCCCTTATGGCCGCCAATATCGCCCCCGGCCTTAATCGTGCGTTTGCCTTCCAAAAGCTTAACCACTACGACGGCGCAGCCTGGCAACGCTGTAAACAGAAAGCGCGCGACGCCGTTTGCCCATATGATGGAAATACCACGATTTTTGTCGGCGATTTCGCCAACGATGCTGTTGCACGCGCGCAAAACTACGCACAGGCGGCGCATGTTGCCGATCGAATCCAATTCAATGCCCAAGACGTCAATTCCTGGCAGGCGCCGAGCGCGCAAGGCATTTGGTTATGCAACCCGCCTTACGGGCATCGCTTGGAAGACCAGCAATCTCTGGCACGCTTGTACCCGTTGCTTGGGACAACACTCAAGCAACGCTTCGCCAGCTGGTATGCGTGGTTTTTTACTGCGGATAAACAACTGCCCAAAGGGCTTGGCCTAAAACCGGAGCAGCGTATTCCGCTTTTCAACGGCGCGCTTGATTGCCGCCTCTATGGTTTCAAAATGATTCAGGGCGCAATGAGGCGTCAAGTAAAATCGCAGCAAAGCGATACGCAATAAAAAAACCTTCCTGAAAAAGGAAGGTTTTTTTATTGGCCTCTCCGACAATGTATCGTTTAGGCTGCCTTTTGCTCGGCGCTCTGTTCGGTGCTTTCTTCCGATGGTGCGCGATCCAGCAATTCCACATAGGCCATTGGCGCCGTATCGCCGGGACGAAAACCGCATTTTAAAATGCGCAGATAACCGCCCGGTCGCTGTTGATAGCGCGGGCCAAGCTCATCAAACAGCTTGGTCACCATCGCGCGGTCGCGCAGACGGGCAAATGCCAAACGGCGGTTGGCAACGGTCGGCGTTTTGCCCAGCGTAATCAAGCGCTCAGCCACGCGCCGAAGCTCCTTGGCCTTGGGCAAGGTCGTTTTGATCGCCTCATGCAAAAACAGGGAATTAGCCATATTGCGCAACATCGCTGTACGATGAGCGCTGGTACGATTCAGTTTTCTCAGACCATGACGATGACGCATAATCAATATTTCCTTATAAAAACGTGCGCCGGGTTATGGGCGGCTCAAACCGGCCGGTGGCCAGTTTTCGAGCTTCATGCCCAGCGAAAGTCCGCGCGACGCGAGGACATCTTTAATTTCATTAAGTGATTTACGACCAAGATTCGGCGTTTTCAAAAGCTCGGTCTCGGTGCGCTGGATAAGATCGCCGATGTAATTGATGCTTTCCGCTTTCAGGCAATTCGCCGAGCGAACAGTCAACTCAAGGTCGTCTACCGGTAAACACAACATCGGATCGACTTGCGGCAGACCATGCTCCGGCGCCGGAATATCACTGCTGTTCAATTCGGCAAATGAGGCGAGTTGTTCAACAAGTACCTTAGCCGCTTCGCGCACAGCCTGCTCCGGATCAATCACACCATTGGTCTCGATTTCGATAATCAGCTTATCGAGGTCGGTGCGTTGCTCAACACGCGCGCTTTCAACCGCATAACTGACGCGACGTACCGGCGAGAACGAGGCGTCAACCAAAATATTGCCGATCACATGGCTGTCCGGCTTGCCACGCGCTGATACCGGCTGATAACCACGCCCTTGTTCAACACGAATTTCCATTTCCAGCTTGCCGCCTTGCGACAAGTGGGCAACCAGATGCTCCGGGTTAACGATTTCCACGTCGTGCGGCAACTCAATATCGCCGGCGGTAACCGGGCCTTCGCCCTCTTTGAACAACGTCAATGCAACACTGGTACGACTATGCAGCTTGAAGGCAACGCCCTTCAGGTTAAGCAGAATATCGACCACATCTTCCTGAACGCCATCAAGTGCAGAATATTCGTGTAATACACCATTGATTTTAACTTCCGTCGGCGCAAAACCAGGCATCGACGACAAAAGAACCCGCCGCAAAGCGTTACCAAGCGTGTGCCCATAGCCGCGCTCAAACGGCTCCATGACAATACGAGCATGGAACGGCGACATATTCTGTACATCAATAATGCGTGGTCTTAACAAAGCATCGCTCTGCATGGAAAATCCTTTATACGAAACAAAGAAAACGGTTCAGTGCAACGGGTCGCTTGCCAAACTGTGCCGATTACTTCGAGTAAAGCTCAACGATCAGGTTTTCGTTAATGTCTTGTCCGAATTCGGAACGATCCGGAGCGCTCTTGAAAACGCCAGACATTTTTTTCATATCGACCTCAACCCAAGAAGGAAAGCCCATCTTCTCAGCAAGATCGAGCGAATCCTTAACCCTCAGTTGCGATTTACCTTTATCCGTTACCGAAACGGTATCGCCCGGCTTGACCCGAGCTGAAGGAACGTTCAGCCGTGTTCCGTTCACAAGAATCGCGCCGTGTGTTACCAATTGGCGCGCCTCGGCACGGGTGGAGCCAAAACCCATTCGATACACTACGTTGTCAAGACGCGATTCCAGCAGCTTCAGCAAATTTTCGCCGGTAGAGCCCTGACGACGAGCCGCCTCGGCAAAGCACAGACGAAACTGACGTTCGAGAACACCGTACATACGGCGTACTTTTTGTTTTTCACGCAACTGCGTGCCATAGTCGGAAGTACGCGCGCCGGATTTCTGGCCGTGCTGTCCGGGTTTGACATCGAGTTTGCACTTGGAGTCGAGCGAACGACGCGCGCTTTTCAGAAAAAGGTCGGTGCCTTCTCTTCGCGCCAGCTTACATTTAGGTCCGAGATAACGAGCCACTTTTTGCTATCCTATATTTGCAAAGTTAATAAAAATCCACCAATCCAACATCAGATTCGGCGGCGTTTCGGAGGACGGCAACCATTGTGCGGAATCGGTGTCACATCGGCAATTGAAGCAATCTTCAAGCCAAGCGCATTCAATGAACGCACTGACGATTCACGCCCGGGGCCAGGGCCTTTAATCCGAACTTCCAGGTTCTTGACACCACACTCCTGTGCAGCACGACCAGCGGCTTCTGCCGCAACTTGCGCCGCAAACGGCGTCGATTTTCTCGAACCCTTAAAACCGGCACCGCCCGATGTTGCCCACGACAGGGTATTGCCTTGTCGGTCGGTGATGGTAATAATCGTGTTATTAAACGAGGCGTGAATATGCGCAATACCTTCGGAAATATTCTTCTTGACCTTTTTACGCGCACGCAACGAACTTTTAGGCTGTGCCATTTATAAACTCCTTGAGGTTTATTTCTTGCCAGCAACGGTCCGGCCTTTTTTCGGGCCTTTCCGGGTGCGCGCATTGGTACGGGTACGCTGGCCGCGTACCGGCAAACCGCGACGATGACGAACACCACGGTAACAACCGAGATCCATCAGTCGCTTGATACTCATCGTCACCTCGCGGCGCAGATCACCTTCTACGGTATACCCGGCAATCTGATCACGCAGTTTATCCATAGAAGCGTCGTCCAGATCCTTGATCTTGGTCGCGCAATCAACTCCCGCCGCCATACAAATTTTCTTGGCTGTTGACCGGCCAATTCCATAGATCGCCGTTAATGCGATCTCCACATGTTGGTGATTGGGGATGTTAACGCCTGCTATACGGGCCATTTGTCTACCTTTTCCAATCCAATATTAACCTTGCCGCTGCTTATGCCGCGGGTCTTCACAAATCACGCGAATCACGCGATTCCGCCGAATGATTTTGCATTTCCGGCAAATTCTCTTCACCGATGTCACTACTTTCACTTTGACTTCTCCTCGTTCTAGTTATCCGCAAAATTTTGCGTGCCGCCTAGTACCCTTTATTTCGTGCGGAAAGTAATTCTTGCACGCGATAAATCATACGGCGTCATTTCAACAGTCACCTTATCACCAGGCAAAATCCGGATGTAATGCATACGCATCTTGCCGGAAATATGCGCCAGTACCACATGATCGTTTTCCAATTTCACGCGAAACGTCGCATTCGGCAACGTTTCGACGACTTCCCCTTGCATCTGTATGGTGTCTTCTTTCGCCATATAGTATTAACGCAAAGAGCCGCCTTTAAAGCTCGCTTTCTTCAAGAGACTCTCATACTGCTGAGTCATCAGATAAGCCTGCACCTGGGTCATAAAGTCCATGGTCACCACCACCACGATCAACAATGATGTACCGCCAAAATAGAACGGTACATTCTTCCACGCGATCAGTGCATTCGGAATAAAGCACACCACCACCAGATACATCGAACCCAAAAGCGTCAAACGGGTAATGATTTTCTGCAAATAATCCGCGGTATGCTTGCCCGGGCGGTAACCCGGGATAATTGCGCCGCTCTTTTTGAGATTATCCGCCGTATCGTTGGGATTGTATTGCAGCGCGGTATAGAAGAAGCAAAAGAAAATAATCGCCGCCGCGTATAAGACCTCATGCACCGGTTGCCCCGGTGACAGCATTGCCGCCAAATCACGCACGCCCGTGGCAAACCAACTGTCGCTACCCGCCGAGAACCCCGACAAGGTGGTTGGAAACAGAATAATCGACGATGCAAAAATCGCCGGGATCACGCCCGCCATATTGAGCTTGAACGGCAAATAAGAACTTTGCGCCGGCGCCATTCGGTTACCGAATTGGCGTTTGGCATATTGCACCAACACTTTCCGCTGCGCACGCTCAAAAAAGACAACAACCGCCGTGACGCCCGCTACCAGAATTATGATACCCAACACCAGAGGAATCGAATATGCACCGGTATTAACATTTTCCAAAGTAAGTCCGATCGCGCTCGGCAAACCGGCAACAATACCGGCAAAAATAATCAGTGAGATACCGTTGCCTAAGCCGCGCTCAGTAATTTGCTCACCGAGCCACATTAAAAACATCGTGCCAGTAACCAATGTGACCGCCGTCATGAGTTGAAAGCTCAACCCGGGGATCAAAACCAGTCCCGGCTGGTTTTGCAACATTACGCTGACGCCCATCGCCTGAACGAACGCCAGCAATACAGTGAAATAACGTGTGTATTGGGTAATCTTGCGCCGTCCTGCTTCGCCTTCTTTTTTCAGCGCCATCAACGGCGGATACATCGCTGCAAATAATTGCATGATAATCGACGCCGAAATATAGGGCATCACGCCCAGCGCCAGAATTGAGAAACGCTCCAGCGCCCCTCCGGAAAACATGTTGATCATGCCCAGCAAGCCCTCCTGCTGGCTGTCAAACACTTTTGCCAATTCTGCCGCATCAATACCCGGCACCGGAATATGCGTACCGATACGGTACACGATCATCGCGCCCAACAAAAACCACAGACGCTTCATCAAGTCGCCGTATTTGTTCGCGCTTTTATCTGCAGGATTCAATGTAGCCAAAAAAACACCCGATTCAATTTGGATTCTTGTTATGCCGACGGCACTTCAGTAACGCTACCGCCGGCAGCTTCAATCGCAGCTTTAGCTCCCGCCGTCACAGCAATACCAGACAGTTTCACCGCACGGGTCAGTTTGCCGGAATTGATCACCTTGGCGGATTTAGCATTGGCCGATAGCAACCGGGCGGCGCGCAATGCCAGAAAATCTATGTCATCCACCGGCATACGCTCAAGATCGGAAAGCCGGACTTCGCCGACAGCATCCTTA
>DBDN01000059.1 GCA_002293615.1 Betaproteobacteria bacterium UBA931
TTGATGCTGTTTCAGACGATGGTGTGTGATTTGGTTGGTATGGACATTGCCAATGCGTCGATGCTTGACGAAGCGACAGCTGCCGCCGAAGCAATGACGCTGGCGCTGCGCGCGAAAACAGCGAAAGACTCAACCGCTGACAGNNATTTTTATTGCGGGCGGCGTTTTCCCGCAAACTATCGACGTAATCGCCACCCGCGCCAAGCCGTTGGGGATCGATGTGGTATGCGGCAGCATTGATGAGGCTAAAAAGAGCAACAGTTTTGCCGTGCTGGTGCAATACCCCGACGCCGATGGCGCAGTGCATGATTTTACGGCGCTCGCGGAGGCGGTGCACGCGCGGGGCGGCAAGATGATCGTGGCGACGGATTTACTGGCGTTGACGATGATCGAAGCACCCGGCGTTTGGGGCGCCGACATCGTGGTCGGCAATACGCAACGCTTTGGCGTGCCGATGGGATTCGGCGGCCCGCATGCAGGGTTTTTGGCCACACGCGATGTGTTCAAACGGATGATGCCCGGGCGATTGGTCGGCGCATCTGTTGACGCAGCGGGAAAACCGGCATATCGGTTGGCGTTGCAAACGCGCGAGCAGCATATCCGCCGCGAGAAAGCCACGTCGAATATCTGTACGGCGCAGGTCTTGCTGGCGGTGCTTTCCGCGCTTTATGCAGCGTATCATGGGCCTGCCGGACTGTTGGCGATTGCCGAGCGCGTTCATCGTTATACGGCGGCGTTGAGGGCGGCGTTGCAAAAGCTCGACGCAACCATTCTCAACGCGACATTTTTCGATACGCTCATCATCACGCCGAGCGGCGGCGAGCTTTCCGATTTGCACCAGCAGGCGCGGCAGCGGGGCATGAATTTTCGCGAGATTGATTCGAGTGTACTGGGGTTATCGTTGGACGAAACCACGACGGTCGAGGATCTCGAAAACGTAATCACGGCGTTTTGTTATGCGTTGCCGCAGGAAAAACAGCAAGCAGCCAAGGAAGAATTACACCGGATGCTGGCGCAGAAACCGGAAGGCATTCCGGCGGCGCTCAAACGGCAAACATCTTATCTGACGCACGAAAAGTTTCATAACCTGCATACCGAAACCAAAATGATGCGTTATTTGCGCCGTCTTGCCGATAAAGACTTGGCGTTGGACCGCACGATGATCCCGCTCGGTTCGTGCACGATGAAGCTCAATGCCGTTGCCGAAATGATGCCGATTTCCTGGCCGTCGTTTAATGCGCTGCATCCTTTCGTGCCGGATGATCAAGCGGCGGGCTACCGTGAAATGATCGACGATTTATCGCAGCGCCTATGCGAAATTACCGGCTACGACGCTTTTTCGTTTCAGCCCAATTCCGGCGCGCAGGGCGAATACGCGGGGTTAATGGTGATTCGCGCTTACCACGAATCACGCGGCGAACACGAACGAGATATTTGCTTGATTCCCGAATCGGCGCACGGTACCAATCCGGCGTCGGCGCAGATGGCAGGATTGCATGTGGTGGCCGTCAAGTGCGATGGGGAAGGCAATATTGATATCAATGATCTCGAAGCGCGCGCCAAAGAATACACAAAGCGGCTTTCGTGCGTCATGATTACGTATCCGTCAACGCACGGCGTTTTTGAGGAAAAAATTCATGCCGCCTGCGGCATCGCCCATCGCTACGGCGGACAGGTTTATATCGACGGGGCCAACATGAACGCGTTGGTCGGTCTTGCCGCCCCCGGGTTATTTGGCGGCGATGTGTCGCATTTGAATTTGCATAAAACGTTTGCGATTCCGCACGGCGGCGGCGGGCCGGGTGTCGGCCCGATCGGCGTGAAAAAGCATTTGGCGGCTTTTCTGCCGGGGCATTTTTGTCTGGGCCACGGCGCGCGCGCTGTAACCGCCGCGCCTTACGGCAGCGCATCCATTTTGCCGATTTCCTGGATGTATCTGGCAATGATGGGCGCGGACGGGTTGCGTCGGGCGAGCGAGGCGGCGATTTTGTCGGCGAATTATATTGCCGGCCGTTTGCAAAAACATTACCCGATCGTATTCACCGGGCACAACGGGTTTATCGCGCACGAGTGTATTCTTGATATTCGGCCGTTCAAGGAAAGTGCGGGGATAGAAGCCGAAGATGTCGCCAAGCGGCTGATCGATTTTGGTTTTCATGCGCCGACAATGAGCTTTCCTGTGCCCGGAACATTGATGGTTGAGCCGACCGAAAGCGAATCCAAAGAAGAGCTTGATCGCTTTATCGATGCCATGATCGCGATCCGTGAAGAAATTCGCGCGATTGAAGACGGTCGGCTCGACAAAGCGGACAATCCGTTGAAAAACGCGCCGCATACGGCTGAAAAGGTATGCGTGAACGACTGGACGCATCGGTATTCGCGTGAGCAGGCGGCGTATCCGGTGGCGGCGCTGCGAGAAAACAAATATTGGCCGCCGGTCGCACGGGTAGACAACGTTTACGGTGATCGTCATTTGGCGATCCGTTTGGATACTCATGAATAAAAAGATAATCAAAAGCATCATTGTCGCAATGATCGGTTTCGGGGCATGGCACGCGCAGGCCGCGATAACCACGGAGGGAATGATGGCTATTTGCGCGCAGGCCGACGATACGCACGACTGCGCGCGACGGATTGAGACGGAACAATTAAAAAACATGCCGGCCGGTTTGGCGCGCCGCGGCGAGGGCGGTGAGCGCGGAACGTTAACGCTGTCGTTATCGCAAGGGTTATTCAACGATTCGGCGCAGGAAGTCCGGCTGATCGACAAAGACGGGAAAGCGTATACTGTATGGGACTACTGGCCGACACCGGACGCTTTTTTGCTGCTGGTGCTGGAAGAAGAGGACAACCATTATTTGTGGTTGTCGCGCTTTGACGGGAAAACCGTGCGCTTGCCTGCGGAGCCGGTATTTGCTTTGGGCAACAAGCGTTTTGCCACGGCGGATTTTTGTGAAAAAGGATGCCGTAATGAAGTGGCTGTTTGGCAGATTCGCCAGGGCATTCCGGTGAAAACACGGGTATGGCAACCGAAAGAAGCATGGGAAGACGCCGAAGCAAGCTGGGTATCGCCCGAGCAATTGCGCTTGGCGTATCGCGTTTCCGGCAGTGAGGAATATCGGGAAATGATTGTCGCGCCGGATAAGTCATATAAAAATAAAAGAACCCTTTTGGAAAAACTTTTTTAACGCGATATGGGTCGTTTGTTGTCGGAAGCAGTGCCGTATTCGAATCGTCCGATCCGCAGTTTTGTATTACGGCAGGGGCGGTTGACGCCGGCGCAGCAACGCGCGATCGTGGCTATGGGCACACGGTTTTGCTTGCCGTTTGACAAATGTCCGCCCGACTACGACGCGGTTTTTGGCAGAAAGGCGCTGCTGATTCTGGAAATCGGTTTCGGCATGGGGGAGACAACCGCGCAAATCGCGCAAGCATGCCCTGAGCACAATTTTTTGGCGATTGAGGTGCACAGCCCAGGTGTCGGCAGCCTATTACAAAAAATCGAAAAAAACGGATTGACTAATCTTCGCCTGATTCAGCACGACGCGGTGGAGGTGGTTGACGCGATGATCGCTCCGGAGTCGCTTGCCGGGGTTCATGTATTTTTTCCCGACCCATGGCCGAAGAAAAAACACCATAAACGGCGTTTGTTGCAAGAAGCGTTCGTCCATACGCTGGCTGAGCGTTTGATACCTGGCGGTTATGTGCATGTTGCCACCGACTGGGCGGAGTACGCTGAAGAAACCTTGTCTGTATTGATGCGGGAGCCATTGCTGCGCAATACCGCCGAACGCTTTGCGCCTCGTCCGGCGACGCGCCCACAGACGAAGTTTGAAGCGCGCGGGTTGAAGCTTGGTCATGAGGTTTTTGACCTGATTTTTCGCAAAGTATCCCGATAAAGGCAAAACGCTCTTCGGGAAAAAACCGGCGCAGAAGAAAGCGAAGAATTATTTCACTTTAATCTCGGTCCACAACCGATTCATCAGCCGGCGTTCTTTGCGCGGGAAATCTTTGAGCATTTCCAGTCGGGCGAAAATTTCGGCATCGGGGAACACCGCCTTATTGTTGCGCACTTCGGGGATGATGTATTCCATCGACAGCATATTGACGCTGCCCGAGCCGGTCAGGTTGGAAAATTCGGCGGTACTGTGTTTGTCGACAAGAAAGTCGATAAGCTGATAAGCAAGATCAAGGTGCGGCGCGCTTTTGTGGATGACCATGTTGTCGAGCGCCAATACCGCGCCCTCTTTGGGCAACGCCGAGGCAATGGTAAACGGACGGCCGGCGGCAACGGCGTCTTGTGCCGCCTGAAACATATCGCTGGAGTAACCGTGCGCGACCCAGATATTGCCGATGGTCAGCTCCTTGATGTACGACGACGCGTTAAACGCCGCCCAATAAGGTTTGGCGCGTAAAATGAGGTCGCGCGCTTCGCGCATATGCTCTTCATCGGTATCGTTGACCGAATAACCGAGATAACGAAATGCCGCCGCAAACAATTCGCGCTGGCTGTCCATGACGGTGATTTTACCTTGCAGTTTTTCCAGATATGCCGGCTCAAAGATTAACGCCCAGGTGTCAGTGGGCAAACCCAGTTCGGCAATTTTCTCGGCGTTATAACCAATCAGCGTGATCGAATAGCCGTAAGGCACGGAATACTCATTGCCGGGGTCGAACCATTGGTTGAGAAATTCCGGCTTGACTTGATCGAGATTTTTCAGGCGCGATTTGTCGAGCGGCCGCAACATTTTTTGTGCGACCAATGTTTCGACGACATTGCCGGTCGGCACCATGACATCATAACCGGTAGCGCCCGCGGCAAGTTTGGCAAGCATTTCTTCGTGGTCGGAAAAATAATCTTCGAGAACACGGCAACGACAGGCTTTTTCGAAGCGAAGGATGGTTTCTTCGGCGACGTAATTGTTCCAGTTATAAAAACGCACAAACTGCCCGGAAGGCGGCGGTGTCGCTTCGGAAGGGGCATGCTCATTAATCGCCGCGGTCGGCGTGCCGCCATCGCAACCGGCAAGCAGCAACAGCAGGAAAAGAACAGCAGAAGAAAAAAGCGGGAGAGAAAAAATGGAATTACGTTTCATATTCTTCTCCATGATGGCGCTGGTTTTCTATGAAGCCCGGCGCAATACGGCTGGCGATAACGATGAGCGCCAACGTCAGCAACATCATCAACGAAGACAACGCATTGACCTCCGGCGTCACCGCGATCTTAATCATTGTGTAAATGGTCAGCGGCAAAGTCGGCACGCCGGCGCCTGCGGTAAAGAAGGTGATGACAAAATCGTCAATGGATAAAGTAAACGACATCAACGCGCCGGCAATTACCGCGGGCATGATCAGCGGCAATGTGATTAATCGGAACGATTGCCATGGCGTCGCGCCCAAATCGCGCGCCGCTTCAAAAATCGATTCGTCCATGCCGGTCAAACGGGCGCGTACGATGATCGCGACAAAACCGATGCAAAACGTCGTATGCGCGATAATGACGGTCAATAACGATAACGCTTCTTCGCCAAAGACCGTGATAAAGAAAATCAGCAAGCTGACGCCCAACAGGATTTCCGGCATCGCCAACGGCGTTAACGTCATGAAAGGCAGAAAGCGCGGGCGGTAACGGTGCATGGCGATTCCGGCCATCGTGCCCAACACCGTCGCCAGCAATGCCGCGACGGTAGCGATGATCAGTGAATTGACTGCGGCGGCAATCATCATTTGATCGTTGACGAGTACGCGATACCAATCAAAAGTAAAGCCGACCCATTCCGCGTTGAGTTTGGAGTCGTTAAACGAAAAGATGACGACGACCAAAAGTGGGATATACAAAAACGCATAAACGGCAAGCGACGAAATCCAGAGCAACGGTGATCTACGCATGGCGCGTTCCTCGTCTGGTCAGCACAGTCATAAAGCCGGCAATGGCGAGTACGCACAGCGTCAAAATCATCGACAGCATCGCGCCAAACGGCCAATCGCGCGTGCCGAGGAATGATTCCTTGATCATGTTGCCGACCAGCCAATCGTCTTTACCGCCGAGAATTTCAGGGATTGCAAACATGCCCAACACAGGAATAAAAACCAGCGCCGCGCCGGAAAAAATACCGGGCAACGACATTGGGAACGTAATTTTCCAAAAGCGGTGCCAGGCGTTGGCGCCGAGATCCTGCGCGGCATCGAGCAAAACCGGATCGTGTTTTTCCAGATTGGTATAAAGCGGCAGGATCATGAACGGCAGATGCACATACACCATGCCGATAATCACCGCAAAACGCGAGAACAATAAGTCAAACGGACCGAGAATAATCATCCACGCATAAACGCGTACAAGAAAATTGCTGGCAAACGGCAAGACGCACAACAGCACCATTAAATCGCGAGACTTTTTCGGGCTGCGGGCAATGAGTAACGCCACCGGATAAGCCATCACGAGACAGATCAAGGTGGTCAGCGCGGCGACGCCAAAACTTTTGAGAAAGATTTGCGCATAAATAAAATCGCCGAAAAAATAGCCGTAGTTTTCCAGCGTTAGGCCGGTTTCTTCCTCGCCGGGTACGGGAAAAAATGACGCCAACCCGCCAAACTCGCCAGGGTAGCGAAAACTCGCCACGACCATGATCAGCGAGGGAATCAGAAAGAACAACAACAAAAACAAAAACGGCGGAGTTGTAACCAGCGTTTTGGATAGCCGTTCGCCACGGATGCGGGATTCGATATACGTTATTGCCATGATCGCGCCGTTTGTTTAAGTGTCTAGGAAAGCGCCTGCCTCGGCTTTCCATGAGACACGCACCGGATCACCCAGCTCAAAAAATTTGGCGCGACCAGGCGCGGAGTTCGGCAGCAACGCCTCCAAGCGCTCGCCGTCCGGCAAATCGACAATATAAGTTGTGACATCGCCGGTATAAAGAAAGTCGTTGACGGTACCGACAAACTGGTTGGGATCGGGCGAAGGCTCATCGGCGGCGCGGATGCTGACTTGTTCCGGACGGATAATGAACGCGCCGCTCATGCCGATCTGTACTTCCTGGTTTTTGTGCCGCGGCGCTTTGATCGGGCCGAGTTTGCCCAGCGCCAACGTCAGCGTATCGTCGAGCGCTTCAACGGTGGCGTCGTGCATGTTGACGTTGCCGATAAAGTCGGCGACAAACCGGTTTTTCGGCGAACCGTAAATGCGATCCGGTTCATCGAGTTGCTCGATGCGTCCGTGGTTCATTACGGCAATGCGGTGCGACAGCGCCAACGCTTCCTCTTGGGCGTGCGTCACGAAAACAAAGGTGACGCCGATATCGCGTTGTAGCGCAATCAGTTCAATCTGCATTTGTTCGCGTAATTTGGCGTCCAACGCGCCGAGCGGCTCATCAAGCAAAAGCAGGCGGGGGCGGTTGACCAGCCCGCGCGCCAACGCAACGCGTTGCTTTTGCCCGCCGGAAAGTTCGTGCGGATAACGTTTGGCGCGGTCACGCAACGCGACAAGATCAAGTGTTTCCCGGATTTTTTTGCGGATTTCCTCTTCGGGTTGGCGTGCCATCCTAAGTGGGAACGCGATATTTTGCTCGACCGTCATGTGGGGGAAAAGCGCGTAACTTTGAAAGACGGTATGAATCGGGCGCTTTTCCGGCGGCGTGTCTTTAAGATCAATGCCATCAAGAAGGATAGACCCGGAATCAGGTTGATCGAAACCGGCAATCATCCGCAACAAGGTGGTTTTGCCGCAGCCCGATGGGCCCAGCAATGTGAAAAATTCGCCGGTGGTTACGGAGAAATCAACGTGGTTGACGGCGGTAAAATCATCAAAGCGGCGCGAGACACCTTTGACCTCCAACAATGCCATGTGCGTCATCCTCCTCGTTCGTTGAATTACACATGATCCGAAACGAGCCGATTGTACGGTAAAACAATTCGTAAAAGCAGTGTTTTTTTGCCGTATTTGGTTTTTTCTTGTCTTATAAGAAAGTAATGGCTGGCGTTCTTTGGCGGGATTCGTTACTATTTGTTTTCAGTATAAAAACGGATTTGACATTGGTTGCTCGTTAATCGGTAAAAAACAATATCGGAAACGGGCCAAAACAACAGGTATGAATACATCGGACGCGCCGAAAAAAAAGTCATTTTTGCTTGATGAATTGCGCAAGCAGGCAGAGGGCAAAGCGCCATCGACGCAATCGCCGTTACCCAGCGAAAGCCAGATTCGCGCCAGTATCGACGAACTGCTGTGGCAGATTCACGGCTGGCTCGAAGAAGTGGCGCGTCATCTCGACAAGTTGTGTCCGCCGGTTGCGCATGAGTTTCGCTTTATCAACTTGCTGACTTTTCGCGGGTTAACGCTGGAAAGTCCGTTCGTTTCATATCGCCGCACTCGTTTTGAAGAGCAGGATTTGCTCGAGCAAGTCGAGTTTTTCTATCGCCTGCGCGGGCCGAGCGATCAGATTATCCGGGTGCAGGCGTCGACTGCGGATGAAACGGAAACACGGATGCGCGTGGCCGGACTTTCTTTTGAAACCAGCCCGCAAACCAACGAATGGCGCAAAGTACACGCGGTGCAATTCAATGTGCGTCCGGAGATCAAAACAGACATCCGTTTTGAGCCGGATTACATCAAGCACCAGATCGGCGTGCGTCTCGCGAACGTTGATCGCCTGGAGTCGATGTACATGGTGTTTTCGCCGGCACAACTTGGCGAGGAGGCGCTTGAGGATTTGGTGCGCCTGATTCTTGGCGAAAAGAGTACTTTCCTGAAACGCGCGCCGTGGCAGATGCATTGGCGTCCGACGCGCCCGACGTTGCAAAAGAAATCGTTCCGTTATTACGGCTGACTTTTCTTGAGTGCGCTGCCTTGGAAAACAGGCATATTCCCCGCCGTCGTTTCGGCCAGAATTTTCTGACGGACAATCATTACATTGGCCGCATTATTACCGCAATAGCTCCGGATGCCGGTGACAAGCTGCTGGAAATCGGCCCGGGGTTGGGCGCGCTTACCGACAAGCTTATGACGAAAACCGGGCACCTTCACGCGATAGAGATTGACCGTGATCTAGCGGCACGCTTGCGCCAGCGTTTTCCCGAAACGGTGTTGACGCTTTATGAACAGGATGCGCTGCGTTTTGATTTTACCGCTTTGGCGGGCGGCGACTGGCGCGTTGTCGGTAATTTGCCGTACAACATCAGTTCGCCGCTGTTGTTTCGATTGATGGAAATCGCCGGAAAGCTGCGCGATATTCATGTGATGTTGCAAAAAGAAGTTGTGATGCGGATGTGTGCCATGCCGTCGGGCAAAGAATATGGGCGATTATCGGTAATGCTGCAAGCGCGGTTTTACATCGTAAAATTATTTACGGTACCGCCTGGCGCGTTTTCGCCGGTGCCGAAAGTCGATTCGGCGGTTGTGCGTTTGCTTCCGTTGCATGAAAAAGCGCCGGATGTCGGCGATCAAAAAATTTTCAACCAAATCGTGGCGGCAGCGTTTGCGCAGCGCCGGAAAACATTGCGCAATGCGCTGGCGACATTTTTCCGGGAAGAAGATTTTGTCGCGACAGGCATCGATGGCAGGGCACGCGCCGAAAACCTGAGCGTTGCGGATTTTTCCTGCCTATCCCGTTACCTTGTTTATCGACAACAGCGTTAACGTTAAAACCACACCGGAAACTGTACGGGGTTGTGTATCACCACCGTTTTTTGTCGGGCAAGCTCGCCGCGGATCAACGCAACGTTGCGCAGCGGGACTGAAAAAGCATCGGCAAGGAAACGAAGCAGCGCATCATTGGCCTTACCGTCAACGGGCGGCGCAGCAAGACGAATTTTGAGCGCGTTATTGTATTCGCCGCATACGCTCGTTTTTTTGGCGCCCGGCTGGATATGCAGCTCCAGCCGCACGCCATGATCCGTTTGATGCCGCCATGGTCGTGGCGTTTCACTCATGCCGGGGCGGGTGGGATGCGTCCATAACGTTGCCCAACTCGACGGCGCGCGCCAGTGCGGCGGTAATCGCCTCACCTATCACTTTTTTGACGCCTGCGGCATCGAATACATTCAATGCGTGTTCCGTGGTGCCGCCTTTGGAAGTAATGTCGGCACGCAGCTGCGTGAACGCGCGGTTATCGAATTGCGCCAGCTTCAGGCTGCCGTTGACCAGGCTGAGCGCGATAAAACGCGCTTGCTCTGCCGACATGCCCAGCGTTACAGCCGCGTCTTGCAGGCTTTCGAGGAAATAAAAGACATACGCGGGGCCGCTGCCGGAAATGGCGGTCATCGCATCGATTTTGGCTTCTTTATCGAGCCAGATGATATCGCCGACATGCGCGAGCAAATTGTTGACCATCTGGCGCGCCGTATCGTCGACGTCCGCTGTCGCATAGACAGCACTGATGCCGGCGCCGACCAGCGACGGCGTGTTGGGCATCGCCCGCACCAGCCGGGGAAATCCGTGAAGCCAACGGGTGATCGTGTCGGTGCGCACGCCCGCGGCAATGGACAAAGCGACTGGAATTTGCGTGATATACGGTTGAACCTGCTGGGTCACGACGTACATTTGCTGCGGCTTTACGGCAAAAATGAGCAAATCAACATTGGCCATCAGCTCCGAGGAAACCTTGGGAAAACAGCGGATACCAGGGAAAGCGTTGGTCAACGCGGCACATCGGGATGAATCCGGATCCACCACAAAAAGCGCATTATTTTGGTTGGGGTCTCGCAGAATGCCGCCGATCAGCGCCGAAGCCATGGCGCCGCCGCCGAGAAAAAGTGTCTTAATCATGTCTGTTCTCCTTTAATAATTTCGTGCACCAAACAATGCGCTGCCGATGCGCACCTCTGTCGAGCCTGCCCGGATCGCCGCGTCAAGATCGGCGCTCATGCCCATTGAAAGTACATTGGGCGCCAAGTTTTCCGCCACAGCTCGATCAAAGCATTCGCGTAAGCGCATAAACTGTGCGTATTGCCGAGTCGGATCGTCATGGTTTTCCGAAATTCCCATGAAACCGCGCCAGCGTAAACGGGGCAAATCACAAACCGCATGTGCCAAGGCCAAGGCATCCTGCGCGGGAACGCCGCTTTTCTGCCGCTCTTCACTGATATTAACCTGTATCAAGATATCCAGAGGCGCTTTTTCCGGCGAACGGGCATCAGATAAGCGTAAGGCAAGCGTTAGGTCGTCAATGGTTTCAACCATATCAAAAATTTCGGCGGCGATTCGCGCTTTGTTTTTTTGCAATGTGCCGATCAGTGTCCAGGAAATGTCGCGAATATCGGACAAGGCGTTCTTTTTTTGCCGCGCTTCCTGCACATAGTTTTCACCAAAGCGGCGTTGGCCAAAAGCATAAATGCGACGAATATGTTCCGGAGGAAACTGTTTGGAAACAGCCAATAAAGCGATATCGTCGGCATTTCTTCCACAGTTGTCCGCAGATTGGCGAATCCGGGAGCAAAGCGCTTGCCAGACGTTTTGTTGCTGAACCATAATCGGACAGGTTATGTGATTAATGGGATAATAGTAGTCTCAAAATCGAGACTCAAGTTACGCGCATCTGCATGCGGTTCACAAAGGAATTATAAATGGACATTACAGAACTCTTGGCGTTCGCGGTCAAAAATAACGCATCGGACTTGCATATTTCTGCCGGTTTACCGCCGATGATCCGGGTGCACGGCGATATTCGCCGGATTAACCTGCCGCCGCTGGAGCACGAGGAAGTCTATACGATGATTTACGACATCATGAGCGACGCGGTGCAAAAAGAATACGAAGACCGGATGGAGGTGGATTTCTCTTTCGAAATTCCCAACTTGGCGCGTTTTCGTGTCAATGCCTATACGCAAATGCGCGGCGCGGGCGCGGCATTCCGGACGATTCCGACAAAAATCCAGACATTGGAGCAATTGGGGGCGCCCAAAGTTTTTTATGAAATCGTGACACGACCGAGAGGATTGGTTTTGGTCACGGGACCGACCGGCAGCGGAAAATCGACAACGCTGGCGGCCATGGTAAATCAGGTGAACGAGCAGGAGAACGGACATATTCTGACCATTGAGGATCCGATCGAATTTGTCCACGAGTCAAAAAAATGCCTCATCAATCAACGTGAAGTCGGGCGGCAGACGCATTCCTTCGAAGCTGCGTTGAGAAGCTCGGTGCGGGAAGATCCCGATTATATTCTGGTTGGCGAATTGCGCGATCTGGAAACGATTCGCTTGGCGTTGACGGCGGCAGAAACGGGGCACTTGGTGTTTGGCACATTGCATACCAGTTCGGCGCCGAAAACGATGGACCGGATCATTGACGTATTTCCGGCCGCCGAAAAGGACATGGTGCGGGCAATGATCTCCGAATCGCTGGTCGCGGTGATTTCGCAAAAGCTGTTGAAGACCAAAGACGGATTGGGGCGTATTGCCGCATTTGAGGTATTGATCGGGACATCTGCCGTACGCAACCTGATTCGCGAAAATAAAATTGCGCAGATGTACTCCTCCATGCAGACAGGCCAGAATGTCGGGATGCAGACGATGGATCAGGCATTGCTGGAATTGGTACGCCGCAACAAGATTACGACACAGGCGGCATTGGCGCTGGCGGTCAACCGCGAACTCTTCCAAAGTTAAATCAAGTCTCCGAGAAACATATGAACAACCCCCGCTCCGTTCAATTCGTCCACGAACTGTTGGAACTGCTGGTACAGCAAAAAGGATCTGATCTTTTCATTACGGTTGGGTTTCCGCCGGCGGTCAAGGTTAACGGCAAAATCTCGCCGGTTTCGAAATCGCCTCTGGAGCCGCAACATACGGCCGAACTGGTGCAGTGCATCATGAATGAGCGGCAAAAGGCGTTTTTTGAAGAGACCAAGGAATGCAATTATGCGATCGGCCTGCAGGGGGTGGGACGATTCCGGGTCAGCGCTTTTATGCAGCAAGGGTGGGCGGGGATGGTGTTGCGCGCCATCAACATGAAAATTCCGACTTACGAAGATTTGGCCATGCCGCCGGTGCTGAAAGATGTCATTCTTGCCAAACGCGGAATCATAGTTTTTGTCGGCGCGACCGGCGCCGGGAAATCGACGACGATGGCGTCGCTGCTGGAACATCGCAGTCAGAACAGTTTTGGTCATATTATTACCATCGAAGACCCGATCGAATATGTGCATCAGCACGGAAACTGTATCATCACGCAGCGCGAAGTCGGGGTAGATACGGATGGTTGGGAAATCGCTTTGCAGAATTCGCTGCGTCAGGCGCCGGATGTGATCATGATTGGCGAGATCCGTACACGTGAGAGCATGGAATTTGCCATCGCTTTTGCCGAAACCGGTCACCTATGTCTGGCGACACTTCACGCCAACAGCACCAACCAGGCGCTGGATCGCATCATCAACTTTTTCCCGGAAGAGCGCCGCGCGCAAGTATTGATGGATCTGTCGTTAAACGTTCGCGCGTTCGTGGCACAGCGCTTGATTTTGCGTTCGGACGGGCGCGGGCGCGTGCCTGCCGCTGAAGTGATGTTGAATACGCCGCTTACCTCGGATCTGATTTTCAAAGGCGATATTCCGGGAATCAAGGACATCATGAAGCGTTCGCGTGAACAAGGTATGCAAACATTCGATCAATCGCTGTTTGATCTTTATGAGCATGGGTTGATTACTTATGAAGACGCGTTGCGCAATGCTGATTCGATCAACGATTTGCGCCTTGATATCAAGCTGCGCGGAAAAGAGGCGCGCAGCCGCGACGCGTTTACCGGCACGGAACATCTTAATATTATTGCGGACACAATCATTCCCGATTTTGGCCAGCAACAAAGCTCATCGCCAAGGCGCTGATAAACCACCATGGCGAAGGCGTTCAACGAATCGGTTATTCGTCCGGTCGAGATTGCGTTGCAAAACGCGTCTCGTATTCTCGCGCTTCGTTATGTGGACGGCAGCGAATTTCGTTTGAGCTGGGAGTTTTTGCGTGTATATTCGCCCTCCGCCGAAGTGATCGGGCATGGCCCGGGTCAGGAAGTATTGCAAACGGGCAAGAAAGATATTGTATTGCAAGGCATCGAGCCGGTCGGCAACTACGCGATTCGGCTGATTTTTTCAGACGGACACGATTCCGGGCTGTATTCCTGGGCGTATCTTCACGAACTGGGCAGAAATGAACCAGCATTATGGCAGGCGTATCTCGATAAACTCGCACAAGCAGGCGGCAGCCGGGACACAGGCGGATGACAAAAACGCATTTCGGTTTTGAAACCGTTGACGAAGAAAAAAAAGAAAAGCGCGTCGGCGAAGTTTTTGTTTCTATTGCCAAATCATACGATTTGATGAACGATATTGCTTCGTTCGGGCTGCATCGCCGGTGGAAAAAAAAGGCAGTGACGTATGTAGCGGCAAAGAACGATGCCGATATTCTCGATCTTGCCAGCGGTACAGGCGACCTTGTTCGTCTTTTTTTGGAAAGTTGTCCGCGGGCAACGGTAATCATGACCGACATTAACGCCACGATGCTGGGTGTGGGCAAAAAGAAATTGGCGCAACAAGGATTCGACCCCGATATGGTGTTGTGTAACGCGGAGCGCCTGCCGTTTCCCAATCAGAGTTTTGACGTGGTCTCCATTGGTTTCGGCTTGCGTAATGTGACGCACAAAGAAAAGACGCTCGCCGAAATGCGGCGGGTTTTGCGACCGGGCGGTGTGGCGATGATTCTTGAGTTTTCGCAAGTGCATGAAACCATTGCGCCGCTTTACGATTTTTACAGTTTCAAAATTTTGCCCTGGCTGGGCGGTCTTGTCACCAAAGACGAAACGAGTTATCGCTATCTTGCCGAATCCATTCGTGTGCATCCGGATCAGGAAACACTCAAGGAAATGATGGAAAGCGCGGGTTTTCGAGGCGTCGAATATTACAACATGACGTTCGGCGTTGCTGCCGTCCATATCGGGTTTGCCGGGTAACGGCCGGAATAAACGCCGACAGAACGAAGTTTACGGAGTATCATGGCGTTTTGCTTTAATCGTTCTTTGCCATGAGCCACGAAACGTCGCCTAATATGCCATTAACCAACGACGAGCTCGATGAGTTGGAAGCGTTTTTAGTGTCTTCGGCGGTTTCCGAAGATTGCATGAATTTGGAAATGCTCGATGGCTTCCTTGCCGCGTGTGTGTGTTCGCCGGTAGTGTTGCCGACTTCGCAATGGTTGCAGGCGATTTGGGGCGGTTCGTCGGAAAGCACGATGGGTGCCGCTTTTTCTTCACAAGCACAGGCACAAAGAATTCTCGAATTAATCATGCGCCACTGGTCGATGTTGAGCCAGGTGCTCAATGAAATGCCGACGATGTTCAAGCCGCTGCTTTATCTTGGCGAGAATGATGAAGATTTTTCCGAAGACAGTGTTTATGAAGGGCGCGATTGGTGCCAGGGCTTTATGACCGGCGTGGCATTGGGCGGCGAATCATGGTCGGAATTGATGGAAAATGCCGACACGGCCGATTGGTTATTCCCCATTGAGGCGCTGGCTTTCGGCGAACAGGATACCGCGTTTGCCGAATGGGTTGATGATGCGGATCGGCGTGAATCACTCGTTGATGAGTTGCCCATCGCAGTAGTACTGGTCCATCGTTTTTGGAAAGAGCGCACAGAAAAGAAAAGCGGCGTTGCGCCAAGCGCAGGCAGCAAACGCATGAGTAAAAAAACAGCCAAGAAAACGCACGAGCGTTTGCATTGATTTACTTTTTAAAGGCAAGCTGAAAAAGAACGCGAAACTTGACGCGAAAAAACAGTATCGGCAAACGAATAAATGGCGTTACGCCAGCGATTCATGCGTTGCGGGATTGTGGGAAGTCTCGCGGAAACACATGATCCTGAGCATGAAAAATATCGCAATAAGCCACAAAAGCGGTTAATGTCGATACGCTGACCAACCAAGGGATAAACGTAAAAACCAAAAGAACGATCAGCGTCGCAAAAAGAGTCCCTGCCGAAGCGGCCGCCAACGAAAAAATGACCGAAACCACTCCCAGAATGAAAGAGCAGCAAATGATGACAACTATGGGCGCCAAAATATAAACGGACAACGCCCGCCAGTTGACACACAGCGCTTTCAAACTGCGAAGCAATGCCGGTACGGCGGTTGTGTGTTGAAAAACGACAACGGCCGGCGCCAGCCAGGCGGCCATAATCAAGAGGGACAATAAAAATCCCCAAAGCAAGAGGGACAATAAAAAAGAGGATGAAAACATCAGCGCTGAAAAAGCCTCAATATTTTCACCGGTGTGTATATTTTGGGCCAGCGCCAGATATTCGGGGCTGCTGAAGGGAGAAACAAAAGAATTGATTATTAAAGAAAGCGCCACGGTAATTGCGCCAATGACCAATAATGTTTTCACATCGGATTTAAACCCGGCGAATAGATGGTGGATTTCCGGCTTTTGCCCGCGCGCCTGCGACCAGCCGGCGGCGATGAAGCCGACGACAAAGCAAGGAATCAGAATCATCGGCAAAGAGCCGAGCGGGGCTAATTGCGTCAGCGTTTGGACCAGCAACACGCTGATCAGTGTTACCGGAAGCGTCAACATCAGGCAATACGCGACGCCTAACCCGTACCAGGCGCCGGCGGCGTCTCTGACCAATTTAAACGCTTCCGTCCACCAGAGCCAGCCGCGACGCGCAGCGCAGCGCGTGATTGTCGGGACATTATTATTTTCCATAGGATTCTCAAGTTGTTGGCCAAAAGACAGGATCGCCGACACGACGGCGTAGGATACGCTCAAAGTGCGCCGGATCGTGGGCGTGAACAAGCGTGCCGTTACGCGGCAGGTAAAGATCATGCAGGCGGGACAGCCAAAAACGCAAAGCCGAACAACGCAACATTTGCGGCCAGAGTGATTTTTCTTCGGTGCTGACAACGCGTATCTGCTGGTAGGCGGCAAGCAGTGCGAACAACTTTTCGTCATCGAACGCGCCGGTTTGATTGTCGGCAAGGCACCAATCGTTAACGGTGATAGCAAGGTCGTACAAAAAAGCGTCGGTTGCGGCGAAACCAAAATCGATGATGCCGCCGATCCTCGTTTTTTGCGGATCGACAAAAAGCACGTTATCGCGAAATAGGTCGGCGTGTACTGCGCCTGTAGGTAACGCTCGCGCGAAAGGTTGCTGCGCGGCAAGCTCCCGATCCAGCAACGTTTGTTGCGATGCGTCGAGAAACGGGCGCACGGCGTGCGCCGCTTCCTGTCGCCATATCGCACCGCGCGGATTATCGAGTGTCTGAGTAAAATCACCGACAGCCAGATGCATGCCCGCCAGCGTTCGGCCGATTGCGGCGCAATGTTCGGCGGTTGGCCGTATTTGCGGTGCACCCGCGGCCTTTTCGATGAGCGTTGCCGGTTTGCCGTTCAACATGGTGAAAAAAGAACCATCGCGGTTCTTTTGCGGCTGTGGGACGGGGAGTTTTTTTTGGCCGAGATGCGCCATCAGATCCAGATAAAAAGGTAAATCTTTAACGGGCAGGCGCTCATACAGCGTTAACACGAAGTCGCCATCATCGACGGTGACGAAATAATTGGTGTTTTCGATACCAGCGGCAATGGGCGCTAAATGGCGCAATTTGCCGAGCGCGTAACCAGAGAGCCAAGCGGAAAGATCAGCTTCGGAAACCGGTGTGTAAACAGACATGAATATGCAAAAGCAACCGTAAAACTACCAGGAGAAAAGTTGCCACATCGGCGGGCTTAACGACGGATCGATATCATTGCGGCGCGCCATCTGTCCATTCGGAAGCGGAACCAGAAAATATACCGGACCGAATGTCGGAACGACGCGAACGTAGCGGAGTTGTCCGTTGACGCGCACCTCTTCATGGCGTTCACCGTCTTTTTGCACAATGGTAACTTGCGGCTCCAGCTCCGGGTCGCCGAGATTGACTTGGCCGTGTTCGGTAGAGACATTGGTGTGCGTGGGCTTAGGCGTGGCCGTGGCAGCGGTTTCTTCATCGACGATCGCTGGCGGCTGCGGGTTGGCGGGCGCGGGTGGCGCCGGTGTTTGCGTTGTCGGCAACTGTTGCGCGGCTGCGGGGAAAAGAGCGAGGCAAAGACAGGCAACCCAAATGTTAAGAGCGAACGCAACCCGGTTTTTCATGAGGTTCTCCAAGCACAAATGTTGCCAACATTCTAGCATTGCCTGTTGCGGAAACGAGCGCACAAAAATCGCGCCTTGAAAAAATAACGTAAAAAATCCGCAGATAACAAAAGCGGTGGAAAACCACCGCTAAAGAACGACCGCTTCAAAAAATTACTTCAATTTGATTTCTTTATATAAAACATGCTTACGGGCAACGGGATCAAACTTTTTGATCTCCATTTTCTCCGGCATGTTCTTTTTGTTTTTGGTGGTCGTATAAAAATGGCCGGTTCCGGCGGACGACTCCAGTTTGATTTTTTCACGCATGATATGTATTCCCTCGAAGAGCGCGGAACGCGTTTAAACAGCCTGGCCTTGAGCGCGCAGAGCGGCGAGCACCGCATCGATACCTTTTTTATCGATAGTGCGCAGAGCGGCATTGGTCAACCGTAAAGAAACATAGCGATTTTCGCTTTCTACCCAGATACGACGGCGTTGCAGGTTCGGCAGAAAGCGGCGCTTCGTTTTGTTGTTGGCGTGGGAAACAGTGTATCCGACCATCGGACCTTTCCCGGTTACCTGGCATTTTCTGGCCATGGTTTGCTCCTGATTTCGTGTATTTCCAAGGCGATAAAAGACAGAGACTCTTACCGCGACTCAATAGAGCCGATGATTATGCATGATTCTTGGCGGAGGGGCAAGCGCGGAACAAGAAAGACGGCGAGAAGAGAGAGGAGGGCGATCACGGCAGCAAAGATATCGGCATAAGAAATGCTTTCGCGCTTTCTCTTGGCATTTGAGTCAGAACAAGGCAATGCCAAAAACATTGTTTTGGCACGTATTTATATTCTGGCTATTGAATGAAAGAGGTTTTTGCAAAGAAACTATTTTTTGTTTTGTTTCTTCTAAAAGATAAATTTGTTACACGGACATGCGATGGAAAAAATGACGATTCAAGCGGTTTTCAAGCAATCTCCATATAAAATCGATGTCGGTTTTTTGTCGCACGGGGACATTTTTAATCAAGTCATGAAAAAAATTATCACGGCAGTTGTCATTTTATTGATCGTTGTGCTGATTGCTTTCGGTATCAAGCACTTCTTTTTCACGGAGCCGCCGATTTCTTATTTATCCGTTTCGGTCACGCGCATGGATGTTGAAGAGGCGGTGCTGGCGACTGGCGCACTGGAGCCGGTCAAGCAGGTCAATGTCGGCGCTCAGGTCAACGGGCAATTGAAGTCACTGAAAGTCAAGCTTGGCGACCGCGTCAAAAAAGGTGATCTTCTCGCCGAAATCGATCCGGTGTTGCAGGAGAACGATTTGCGCAATACCGAAGCATCGCTGGAAAACATCAAAGCGCAAAAAAAAGCGCGCGAAGCGCAGCTCCGGCAATACGAATTGGCATATCAGCGCCAGCTTAAAATGATCGCGCATGAGGCAAGCGCAAAAGCCGATCTTGAGGCGGCCGAAGCGCAATTCAATACCACACGCGCCGAGCTCGAAGCGCTCAATGCCCAGATCAGACAAGCTACGATTCAGGTCGATACGGCGCGCGCCAATTTGGGTTATACCCGCATTGCGGCGCCGATGGACGGCGAAGTGATTGCCATTGTTACCCAGGAGGGGCAGACGGTGGTTTCCGCGCAGGCTGCGCCGACAATTCTTGTTCTGGCGGATTTGGATACGATGACGATTAAGGCGCAGATTTCGGAGGCGGATGTCATTAGGATCAAGCCGGGATTACCGGTTTATTTTACGATCCTCGGCGCGCCCGATGAGCGGCATTACAGCACGTTGCGCGCAATTGAGCCGGCGCCGGATACGATTGCGACATCATCAACCTCCTCGACCAGCGCCGCCGTGGCGACGGCGGTTTACTACAACGGATTGTTTGACGTGGAAAACCCCGATCATGTGTTGCGGACGTCGATGACGGCACAAGTATCGATTATTTTAGGGCGTGCCGAGAACGCGTTGACGATACCATTGACGGCATTGGGCAAAAAAACACCGGAAGGCTATGAGGTTCGGGTGCTTAAGAACGGCGTGCCGGAAAGCCGCCATATCCATACGGGGTTGAGCGACAACGTGCATATCGAAGTTGTTGACGGGCTTGCCGAAGGTGATGAGGTCGTGGTTGGCGAGGGCAATGCGGACGCGTTTGCCGAAAACGGCGCGCGTCGTCGAGGACCGCTCGCCCCATGAGTCAGGCAACGCATACTGAAAACCGGAAACCCTTGTTGGAATTGTCCGGCGTTTTTCGCCGTTTTCCGGCGGGGGACAGTGTTGTTACAGCGCTTAATGATATCAATCTGACGATTTACGCCGGAGAGATGGTGGCGATTATGGGCGCATCCGGTTCGGGGAAATCGACACTGATGAATATTCTCGGATGCCTGGATTGCCCAACAGAAGGAAGCTATCGGGTCAAAGGTCGGGAAACGAGCGATCTTGATAGCGATGAATTGGCGGCATTGCGCCGTGAGTATTTCGGTTTTATTTTCCAGCGTTACCATTTGCTGCCGCATCTCGACGCAGTACGCAACACGGAGATTCCTGCCATTTACGCGGGCACCCCAGTCGCGCAGCGCCACCTTCGTTCGCGTGAACTGTTGGAGCGGTTGGGACTTGACGGTCGAATGCATCACCGCCCGAGCCAATTGTCCGGCGGCCAGCAACAGCGCGTTTCGATTGCCCGCGCGTTGATGAACGGCGGCGACGTAATCCTTGCCGATGAGCCGACGGGCGCGCTTGACAGTAAAAGCGGCGAAGAAATGATGGCGATTTTACGCGAACTTCATACGCGCGGGCACACGGTAATTCTGGTGACGCACGATCGACAAGTTGCCGACAATGCCGAGCGTATTATTGAAATTCGCGACGGCGCTATCGTAGCGGATAGCGTGAATGCGAATCAAACGCCAACGCTTGTTTCCGCGCTGGACAAAAACCGAACGTCGCCGCATTCTCATTTTACTGCCGCCTGGGGGCGCTTTATCGAAGCGTTTAAAATGGCAAGTGTTGCCATGGCGACACACCGGATGCGGACATTGTTGACCATGCTCGGCATTATTATCGGTATTACTTCAGTGGTTTCGGTGGTGGCGCTTGGGCAAGGCGCGCGGCAAAAAGTGATCGACGATATCAGCTCAATGGGCACCAATACCATTGATATTTATCCGGGCAGTGATTGGGGCGACCGGCGCTCGGCGCGTGTTCAGACATTGGCAAACTCCGATCTGGCGGCGTTACGCGATCTGCCCTATGTGGACAGCGTTACGCCGAGCGTTGGCGGCAGCGTTTCACTGCGTTATCGCAATGTCGAGGCAACGGCGCAGGTTACCGGCGTCAACGAAGAATTCTTTCGCGTTCGCGGCTACACGATGGCGCAAGGCGCGGTGTTCCGCGAAGAAGATGTCGTGCGCCAAACACAGGCCGTGGTGATTGACCACAACACGAGAAATCGGTTGTTTGATGCGCAAGAAAATCCGCTCGGCAAAATCATTCTTGCCGGAAGCCTGCCGCTGGTGGTTGTTGCGGTGACGGAAGAAAAAGAAAACCCGTTTGGGTTTGGCCAAAACCTGAATACCTGGATACCTTACACCACAGCGATGAACAAACTGTTCGGGCAAAAATACTTCAGCAGTATTACGACGCGTGTGCGCGACGGCGTTTCCAACGCGTTGGCCGAGCAAAACATTACCAAACTATTGACACTACGCCACGGTGCTAAAGATTTTTTCACGAGCAGCAGCGACAGCATTTTGCAAACCGTCAACAAAGCGACATTGACGATGACGCTGTTGATTTCGGCGATCGCCGTGATTTCGTTAATCGTCGGCGGAATTGGCGTGATGAACATCATGCTGGTATCCGTCACCGAGCGAACGCAGGAAATCGGCATTCGTATGGCTGTCGGCGCGCGGCAAAGCGACATTCTGCAACAATTTCTGATAGAAGCGGTTCTGGTTTGCCTGCTCGGCGGCGTGATCGGCATAGCGTTATCGTACGGATTGGCGTATGTGTTCTCGCTTTTTTTCGAGCAGATCGCGATGCGGTTTTCTGTCGCGTCGATTGTCGCGGCATTTGCTTGCGCCACATTAATCGGGTTGATTTTCGGTTATCTTCCGGCGCGTAATGCCGCAAAACTCGACCCCATTGAAGCCCTTGCCCGGGAATAGCATGATGAGACACACGATAAAACGGCGATTATTCCTACTGGCGTTTGTTTTGCCGTTAAGCGGCTGCGGGGTGGTGTTGAAAAGCGATTACCAAATGCCGGAGGTGCGGATACCGGCAACCTGGCAAGGCGCGAGCGGACAGAGTGCGGTAACACAAGAAGAGGAAGCAGAGCGCTGGTGGACCTTGTTTGCTGATTCGCGATTGACCGCTTTGATTGATCGCGCGCTTGCCGAAAACAATGATCTGACCATGGCGGCAATACGTGTGCGGCGCGCGCGGCTAAGCGCGGGGCTTGTCGATACCAATTTAACGCCGTCGGTGAGCGTCGGCGCCGACGGCGGCGTTTCGCGAAATTTTGACGCCGCTCGCAATACAAAAAGCTATAGCGCTAACGCGTCGCTTAATTACGAAATTGATTTATGGGGAAAATTGGCGCGGGAACGCGATATGGCCGTGTGGGAAGCCGAAGCGACCGAGTTCGACCGGCAAAGTGTGGCACTCGCCTTGATCGGGACGACAGCGCAGCTCTATTGGGAAATCGCGTACTTCAATCAACGGATTCAAAACAGTGAGGCAGGCCTTCTTTATGCTGAAAGCACCTGCGCGTTGGTGCGCGCGCAAAAGGAGGCGGGTGCGGTCTCGTCGCTGGATCTGGCGTTGTCCGAGCAAAGCCTAGCCAGCCAGAAAGCGTCGCATGAATCGTTACTGATGCAGCGCGCGCAAAAAAGGCACGCGCTGGCCATTATTTTCGATCAACCGCCAACCGAATATGTCGGCGAAGCCGATTCGCTACGCGACACATATTTGCCTGTTATCCGAGAAGGCGTTCCGGTTGAAATACTGGCGCGTCGCCCCGATCTGGCGGCGGCCGAGCGGCGGTTGCGCGGTACGCTCGCCAATATTGATTTTACCCGGGTAAGCTTTTATCCGGCTTTCTCATTAACGGGCAGTTTGGGCGGCAGCAGCACAAAACTTTCCGATGTGATACAAGACCCGATCGGCTTTTTGGGTGTCGGGTTGATATTGCCTTTTGTTCAATGGAATACGGTACAACTGACCGTCGATATTGCCCGTGCCGATTATGAGGAGGCGGTGGTCAATTTCAGGAAGACATTTTATGCGGCGCTGCTGGATGTTGAAGATGGGTTGACTGCCCGCCTGCACTATCGGGCGCAAACACCTTATCTCGAAAAGGCGTTGACGCTGGCACGGCAAGCGGAGCAACTTTCCGAAATCCGTTATCGAGCCGGAGCAACCGGTATCAAGGATTGGCTCGACGCGCAGGATCGTCGTCGCGGCGCGGAAGATGCGTTTAGCCAGAATCAACTGGATTGCCTGCTGGCACAAATGAATGTTTACAAAGCACTGGGCGGCGATCCTTTTTTGTCGCACGATTTCAATAGGAACTAATCACAGTAAATATCGTTTACAAATATTGTTTTTACGGAGCTTCTATGACCTCATCGATATGGCACACCACAGACCTTTGCGATCGGTTTGAAAACAATGTGGAAATCGGGATACAAGTTGCCAGCCCGATATTTCGCGATTTCGGCGGCAAGCGAAACTTTTCCGGCGAAATCGTCACTCTGAAAATTTTTGAAGACAATAGCCTGGTACGTATGGCGCTCGACAAAAGCGGTGCGGGCAAAGTGCTGGTCATCGATGGCGGCGGTTCTTTACGTTGTGCGCTGCTGGGTGATCAACTTGGGCTATTAGCGCAGAAAAACGGTTGGCAAGGCGTGATCGTGTATGGGTGCGTGCGTGATAGCGACATGTTAACAACGATGGATATCGGCGTACGCGCTTTGGCCGCGCATCCGAAACGCAGCATGAAAAAAGGCATCGGCGAACAAAATATTTCGGTGCGTTTTGCCGACGTGACCTTTACGCCGGGGCAATGGGTTTGCGTGGACGGCGACGGCGTGATCGTCCTCAAAGAAAAACCGACGCAAAACTAGGCGACGGTTTTTATAAAACGTTGGGGTAGCCTTCGTTTCACAAGAAGCATTCGCGGTAAGCGGTCGCATACGATGGCAGAAGNNATGTGTGGAGGCCGCCTCTCAATGACAGGCTGAAAGTGCACACCACAGTGATGGCCGAAAAGCACCTCTTTAAAAAATGGTTAATTTGTTACTTTAATTGCTTTTTGTTACCAGATTTTGCCGTGCAGCAATGATCGATAAGCCGAATAAACAAAGACATACTCATTTTTCTTGTCGCATAATAATCATTCAAATAGAATAACAAGTCTTGGTTGCTCTTATTCCGAAGAATCTGTTTTTTTAGGATAAGGTTGAGCCGATGCATGAAAAGTTATGCGAATAGGGTTTGTTTGCAAATATGTAACGGATGATCACATTGCGTTGATTTTTGTTAAGATGTTTTACAAATTGTTGCTTTCGAACTATTTGAATGATTTATAAATTTTCCATCTTTTAATAGTTGAAGTAGAAACGCTAAAACAAGACAAAAAAGGTGTCGGCATTATTTCGATGGGGTGGCGAATGAAAAAAAGACTCCGTATAAAAAAACAGATAAAACTGCAACAGGCAATAAGAGGCTTTCTCCTTGTAGAAGCGCTCGTTTCCGTTCTTATTTTTGCTTTGGGTGTTATGGCGCTTATCGGCGCACAGGCAAATACGTTGATTTTAACCAGCGATATCCAAACGCGTGCCGAGATTGCGCATTTTGCTGATGCGTATCTGGGAAGGATGTGGGGGGCGGGCCTTAATGTCGCACAGTTGCGAGAGCGGTTCGGCTCGGGTACAGGCGCCGAGTTTGATGAATTCCGTACAAAAGTGCAGAGCGCGATTCCTCAGGCGCAAGCGCCGGTGATTATCGTTCAGCCAAATGCCGCTTTGTCTAACAGTGCCCAGGTAACGATTTTTGTTCAATGGCAGGACACTAAAGGCACATCACATAATTACACTGAAGTTGCTTCCATAGGTTATTAACCATGAGACTTATTTCGTGTAACGCAAAATTTTTGCCATTGCGCAAGGCCGATTTGCGCCATAGCAGGGGATTCTCAATTGTCGAGTTGCTGATTGCCTTAATAATCAGCCTGCTTGCTCTTTATGCGGTCTATAGTGTTTTTTCCGGAAATGAGCGTGTAAATCGAACTATTACTTCAGTTAACGAAGCGCAGGTTTCGGGAATGTATTCGATTTTTCTGTTGAGACAAAGCATCGAGAGTGCGGGTGTTCGGATTATTGAGCGGCCAAATGCACAATTACTGAATGGTTGTCCTGGTGGTATTGGTTTGGGGGGTATCCCCTCTCCGGCAAGTTTATCGCTTCGGCCGTTGCCGCTGGTGATTGCTCAAAGGACGGTTGATGCGAGCGTCTATGATGAAATATTTGTTTTCTCCGGCGGCGCTTCGCGGCATGTTGATCCGCTGACGATTACCGCCGTCGACACTTCGGCATCGCAATTTACCGTGAACTCACCTTTCGGGCTCCATGCAGGCGATGGCGTGATTGTTGCGGATGCATCAGGATGCGCGATTTACCGGATTGAGGCGGATTCCGTTCTTGATGTTGCTCGGACAACGACGGCAATTTCTACTTATCAGGGAAGCGCTGACCCAGAAATTGATGCGCAGCTTGTCGATTTGGGTGATCCGGTACGCCATCATTTTTATGTAGATGAGAGCTTATCGCTGCAAATGGCTGTATGGCGGCTCTCCAATCCGGGTAACGGGCAATGGACGCTTACCGAGACGATACCGGTTACCGGCAGTGTCGTATTTTTTCGTGCGCAGTACGGGTTGGATACCGATGGCGATCAGTCGGTTGATACTTGGCAGGACGCGATAGCCCCATGGGATTACGACACACTGTTGTCAGCGGATATTGCGGTTATACGGCAAATCAAAACCATAAGAGTCGCGCTGGTTGTTCGTGTGGATGAACCGGAAAAAACGCAGACTTTCAATCAGGCTACCAGATTCACTGTGCTTACCTGCCCGGGGGGAATGACTTGTTCAACACCGACAACGGGGATCCAACTTAATTACGCTCCGGGTACAGCACCCGGCGGAATGACGTACCGCTACCGTTTGTATGAAACAGAAATTCCATTGCGCAACACCATCTGGAATTAAGCGATGTCTAGATCACTAAAAAAACGAATCGTTATGAACGATTCTTCCGGAGGAAACAAGCAAAAAGGGGTAGTTTTGATTATCACACTCCTCGTATTGTTGATCATGATTATCGCGACGATAAGCCTGATACGCTCCACAGATACTTCATTGGCGGTATTGGGCAATGTAATTTTACGCCAATCGGCAAACGCTTCCGCGACCACAGCAATTGAAACGGTTGCGCAGAATATTGCCTTTATAGATTTTTCCGGGCCGCTGCCCTCAGGTTATTACGCCAGTATTCAGAATAATGAAAGCGCCAATGGAGTACCCGCGGTTTTATTAACAGGCGGCGATACGGGTGTTATTGTTTCTCCGAGAGATGCCGTAGGCAATACGACGCGGACGGTCGTAGAGCGTATGTGCAATACCGCGGGCAGTTGCTTGGTGCCATTAGATCGCTCAGGGGTAACAGATGCCCCGAGTAAGGCAGATGAGTTGTTAGTGCTCAGTCTTGGACGAAGGGTTCGCGCAGGCGCTTACTACCGGGTAACGGTACGCGTTGACGGGCCCAAAAATACGCTTTCCTATGTACAAACAATAATCGTGAATTAAGCGAGACTCCTATGAAATGGAAATATTTACTTTTGTGTCTGTATTTTATTGAGGCGATGTTTTTTTTCATGAGTGCGACAAACGCATTTGCCGCACCGATCGATCTGGCGGATGAGCCGTTGGGCGCGGAATCTCAGGTGCCGCCTAATATTTGGATGACGGTGGACGACTCCAGCAGCATGACATGGGCGTACGCTCCGGATAATATCGAATCGATCAAAAAAGCGTGCTGGGCATCGACGAACGCTATTGGAGCGTGTCCGGAATCTGGTGACGTTCTTTTCAGAGAAGGCAATCCTCCCATGTTGGCGGCGGCGTTTAATGGGCTGGCATACGACCCGCTTGTGGATTATCTTCCTCCATCAACAGGCGTGGGTAGCCGTATGGCGAATATCACTGACTGGACAAAGGTGCAATGGAGCGGAACGTGGAAGGGGCGGCCAGGACCCTATAATCTCAAAACAGCGAGTTATTCATACAGCGCTACAAAATATCAGTTACTTCAACAAAGGTATATGGCAGGCGTTGATGTGGCTATCTGGAATTTGTTCACGAAATACGGTTCAAGCTACAGAATCGGTCCCCATTATTATAAAACAAATATTATGTGGTGCCGCACGACAAGATCCAGAGGAGATGCTGCGCCGACGAGTTGCCGGGATGATCGAGATGATAATTATCAATATCCTTATTACTCGGAAAATCCCATGAAAATTAATGGTTCAGGGCAAATTGAGAGCGTCGGTGGCAGTATTGATAACACGATTTCTCCAGCTTTTGAACTGGTCGTGCTTGATTATGTGAATGATAGAGTCAATGGATCGACAGGAAAAATTAAACATCGATATTATGATGAAAATACCGGCGCAATGGCAGTAAAAGAAAGAACGGCTAAGGAAGAGCTTCAGAATTACGCCAATTGGCTTGCTTATTATTCAAGCCGCCTTGTGGCGACCAAGACAGCGGCGTCGCATGCATTTGCTGATATTGATATAGAGGGCGATACTGTTATTCCGCGGGTTGCTTTGTCATCCATTAACCGGATGGCGGGAACACCGGGCAGTTCCGGTGCGATGACAACGTTGAATATGGATGATTTTGGAAAAACCTCACATAGAGATTCGTTTTTCAAACGCTTGCTTGATTTTACCTATACTGGCGGAGGTACACCGCTTCAAGGTGCCATGATAAAAGTCGGCGAGACATTTCGCGACGCATCAGGGCCAATCGTACATGCTTGCCAGAGAAACTATCATATTTTATTTACCGATGGGCTATGGAATCAAAGCGCTTATGGTACGACCCCCGCAGTCGGTAATGTTGACGGAGGCAATGTTCCCGCCGCGTTGAATGGCATTTCGGTATATGGCCAGACGCTTGCTTCAGGGACGCTTTGGCCGGATCCCGTTCGCGACTATAAGGGGGTAGGAGGCACACTGTCGGATATCGCACTGAAATACTGGATGACTGATTTGCGCGCGGACATGGCCAATAAGGTGATCGTGACCAACAAAGATCCGGCAACTTGGCAACATCTGAATTTCATTGGGATGGGGTTTGGTGTTCGGGGAACGCTTCCGTCAAAAAATCAGCAAGACACGATAGAAAAAATCAAAAACCGGACGTTGGAATGGCCGAAGCCAACACCAGAGAAAGCCGAAACGGTTGATGATCTTTGGCACGCGTCCATCAATGGCCTTGGCCGTTATGTTGCCGCGTCATCGCCGGAGGAGTTTCGCTCCGGGCTTCGCTCTATTCTGGCGGAAATTTTGAATCTGGGCGGCGCGCGTTCCGGTATCGGGTTTACACATCCGGATCTGACCGGCAACACGCAAAGCACATATACGGCGACATTTACGCCCGGTTGGAACGGCGATGTCATCAGAAAACGTATTGACGATAAAGGCAATGAAACTTCGACTGGCGACCGCGCCGCAGAAAAACTAGAGGCGTTGCTGACGCCGGACGCGATACATCCTGAACCATGGAAAACGAGACGAAAAATATTTACCCGGGCGGCGGCCGACAGCCTTGAAATTCCTTTCACTTTTGAAGCGTTGTCAGCGCATTTGGGGCTTATCAATCATTTGGGAAATACAGAAGCGCAGCAAAAAAAAGTGATCGCTTATTTGCGCGGCGACCAGAGCGGCGAAGGAGATACTTTAGGCAAGTTTCGTATCCGTGGCGAAGGCCCGCTGGGCGACATTGTCAATGCCAGGCCGATTGTGGTGATCACGCCTTATTGTCAACGCGTTTCCGAGGATGGCGCTGATAATACCGTTGAATGTAATTATGAAGAGGAAACGAATCCGGGTTATCGGACGTTTTATGATGACCATGAGAACCGCGCGACAATGATTTATGTGGCGGCGAATGACGGCATGGTGCATGCGTTTGATGAGCGGCTCAATGAAAAATGGGCTTATATGCCGATGGCTCTTTTTCGCCCTAAAGAGGAAGCAGGGATTGTTAACCTGACTTTCCAGGAGGCGGATATCAATAATCCTTTCCGGCATTACAGCTACATCGACGCAACACCGCGCACCATGGATGCGTTTATTAATGGGGCATGGCGGACGGTTTTGGTAGGCGGCTTGGGCAAAGGCGGGACTTCATATTATGCGCTGGATGTTACCGATGCGGGTGGCGTGAGCGACGAGGCAGGTGGGGCAACGCAAAAAGGAATGTGGGAGTTTACCGATCCGAATATGGGCTATAGCTATGGCCGCCCGATTATTACCAAAACCAGAGCTTGGGACAAAAGATGGGTCGCTGTTTTACCGTCTGGATATAACAACGGATCAGGCAACGGCCAGCCCAAAAACGGTGATGGGAAAGGACACCTTTTCTTTGTGGATCTGGCCGACGGCAAGTTACTGCATACGATGGATANNGGTTCTCCAGATAATCCGATCGGTATGGCCTATATTGGCGGCTATGTTGAAACCTATAAAAATCAGGAGACGACGGCTGTTTATGGCGGTGACCAGAGAGGAGGGCTGTGGCGCTTTAACTTGGAAAGCGATAATCCCCATGATTGGTATGTTACCAAAATGGCAGAATTGAAAGATTCAACGGGTAATCAGCAATGGGTAACCACCGAGCCATGGCCGCAGCTTGATAAAGAAGGTAATCGTTGGGTGATTGTCGGGACAGGCGGCTTTCGCAATAACGATGACTTAACGTCAACAACACGGCACACGCTTTACGCCTTTCGTGATGGCGGGCGGGAAAGAGCGGATACATTTACCGATAAAACAAGAGACGACTTAACGGCGATCAGTGGCATTAGCCAAGACGCTCCGGACTTGAGCGGCGAAAGCGGGTGGTACGAGGACATGGCCGCAGGCTATCATATTAATGTTTCACCAATCGGCGGTTTTAATATGGCGATTTACTCCGCGAATAAATACGTAGGCGGATTGCCGACGGGGGGATATCTTGCTGATTTGTGCGACAGCGCGGTATTTGATGGCAGAGCTTTTGCCCGTATGCTCAATACCGGCGAATCAAAGATTATGGAAAATAATACCCTCAAAGATTATGTTGGCTTCTCGAAAGGCATTGCCGATATTGCATTGACCAAACGTATCAATGAAGACGGGGACGAGGAAATCACGATTTCCGTAAGCAGCCCCGATGGCTCGGGCCTTGATTCCTTAAGCCCGTCAATTGATGTTAGCGTACCTCCGCCTGGTGGCGCGGGAAATGTGGGAAGGATCAATATTCGTTATATTGGCGAGTGATTAATAAAAAGGGCGCATAAAAAAAGAAATATGATAAAAACCCGTCATGAACAGCCGAGAATACAGCGTTGATATAAACCTTGGTTTGTAAAAATCAGAGACTGTTTATTTCGGCGATCAATGCCTGGATTTTGGTGGGTTGCGTACAGCGCAAGATACGGTCGGCAAGCTTTTTCAGTGCGGAAATGTCGGTGTTGATCACACGCTCTTTAACGGCCAATAAAGTGGAGGCCGGCATGGAGAAATGGCGCAAACCCAGGCCGAGCAGCAGACGGGTCATTTCCGGGTTTCCGGCCATTTCGCCACACATGGATATTGGCACTTTGGCGCGGTTGGCGCTTTTGATGACATGAGCCAGAAGTTTGAGCATGGCTGGGTGTACCGGATCATAGAGCTGGGCAACGGCCTCGTCGGCTCGATCGATCGCCAGCATATACTGGATCAAATCATTGGTGCCTATGGACAGAAATGAGAAATTTTTTAGAAAAGGCGTAATGGCTAACGCGGCGGCCGGCACTTCAATCATGGCGCCGATTTCAATGTCACGGTCGAAAGCGATATTTTCTTCGGCAAGCGTTTTTTTAACGGCGTTAATCGCATCAAACGTTTGTTCGATTTCTGAAACGGACGACAGCATCGGAATCATGATTTTCAGCTTGCCGTAAGCGGAAGCGCGCAGAATCGCACGGAGTTGGATCGTGAATAACTCCGGTTCGGCGAAGCATAGACGAATCGCGCGCAGACCGAGGGCGGGGTTAGGCATGACGCGCGCCAACATATCGACTTGGGCGTTGATTTTGTCGTAACCGAGATCGAGGGTGCGCAAAATAACCGGTTTGCCTTTTATGCCGCGCACAACACGACGGTAAGCGAGAAATTGCGTGTGCTCATCGGGAAGCGTTTTCTGATTGAGATAAAGAAACTCGGTGCGGAACAAACCAATACCTTGCGCGCCAACTTTGAGCGCCAAAGACAAATCATCAGGAATTTCAATATTGACTGTCAGCGAAATATCAACATCGTCACGCGTTTTTGAACGTCGCCGCACCAGCGACATCAACGCTTCGCGACGGGCTTTCTGTTTCTGGTAAAGCGCGCGGTATTGCGCCAGAACCACGCGGCTCGGGTTGACGATGATACAGTTTTGATCGCCGTCCACAATGACCGTTTCGCCTTCGTGTACGATCTGGCGCGCCATACGCATGCCGACGAGCGCCGGAACGCCCAAGCTGCGCGCGACGATGGCGGTGTGCGACGTTGCGCCGCCAAGATCGGTAACGAATGCCGCAAAACGGCGGTGCTTGAATTGCAGCAAATCCGCGGGCGAAAGATCATGCGCAATGAGAATCGTATGCGGATCGGAACTCGTTTCGGGGAGTGAATCAACGGCTTTTCCCATAAGCTGTTTGACGATTCGCTCGACGACTTGCATCACATCGAATTTCCGGTCGCGCAAGTATTCATCTTCAATTTGCCCGAATAACGCAATCCAGGCATCCATCTTCTGGACTAATGCCCATTCGGCATTGCAACCATGTTCAGCGATATAAGCTTTGGTATCTTCGGTCAGCGAGACGTCGTTTAATAAGGTTTCCTGAACATCAATAAAGGCGTCGATATCATCGGCAAGCTCGGTGGCGGCCATTTCCTGGCGTAACACTTGAAGTTCGCGACGGACATCAATAATAGCTTTGTCGAGCCGGTTCTGTTCGGCAGAAACGTGTTCCGGCGCGATGCTGTATTGAGAAACATCAAGCGTGGCATGTGAGACCAAGCGCGTTTTGCCGATGGCAATACCACCGGAAACGCCGATGCCGTGAAGCGAAAAGCTGCAGGAGGTCATGAGATACCTTTTAGCCCAAGCATCTATTCGCCTTCGCCAAAATAATCGTTGACCAGTGCTTCAAGCGCATCGAGCGCTTCCGTTTCTTGTGGGCCGTTGGTTTCCAGCGTGATGACGGAGCCGCGTCCGGCGGCAAGCATCATGACGCCCATAATGCTTTTGGCGTTAATGCGCCGCCCGTTGCGCTCCATAAAAATATCACATGGAAAACGCGACGCGAGTTGAGTCAGTTTTGCCGATGCTCGCGCGTGCAAGCCAAGTTTGTTGACGATTTCGACATTACGACGCGGCACAGCTATTTTCCTCTTCTTCGTTGCAGTCCAAAAACAAAATGCCGTCATGCGCGCCGGAGAGCGCTTTTTCAACGGTTTTTTTCAATCCCTGTTCACGGTAAGTCAGCGCACGCACCAGCATCGGAACGCTGGCGCCGCACAGCAGCGCAACCTTGCCGGGCATAAGCAATTGTCGGGCAACGCGAAAAGGCGTTGCGCCGCAGATATCGGTGATGATCAGCACACCCATGCCGCGATCAAGGACATTGACTGCCTGCGCGACTTTTTCCGTCAGCCGCTGGATATCGTCGTCGATTTGTGCGGAGAGCGCCACACAGTTTTCCGGCGCTTCGCCTAGCACATGCATGGATACCGCCAGAAACGCTTCGGCGAGCGGAGCATGCATCAGAAGCAAGATCCCGACAAATGGATGTGTTTTGGGCGAATTCATGTATGTTTCGAAAGCCGGACTAAAATCATCGCTAGCTTACCGCGCTTTCCAGTTTTTGCACAAATAATTCGGCGGGATCAAAATCAGTCTGCTCATGGATTTCAACAAAACAGGTTGGGCTGGTTACGTTGATCTCGGTGAGTCGGCCGCCGATCATATCCAGCCCGACGATAAATAAACCGAGCGCTTTCATGAGTGGCGCGATTTTTTCCGCGATCTGTTTTTCCATTGTGGTAAGCGGCATTGCGACGCCGCGGCCGCCCGCCGCCAAATTGCCGCGGGTTTCGCCACTTTTGGGAATACGCGCCAGCGCATACGGCACGACTTCGCCATCGATGACCAGTACGCGTTTATCGCCCTCACGAATTTCCGGAATAAAACGTTGCACCATCACGGTATGCGCGACAATGCCGTTTAAGGTTTCGACGATGACATTGCGGTTTGGGTCGTCGGCGCGCACCCGGAAAATAGAAGCGCCGCCCATCCCGTCGAGCGGTTTGAGAATGACGTCCTGATGTGTATCGATAAAATCCTGCAACAGCAACGGATTGCGTGTGACCAGCGTCGGCGGAATAAATTCGGGGAAGCGCAAAATGGCCATCTTCTCATTGAAGTCGCGAACGCTTTGCGGCTTATTAAGTATCGGTACACCGGCGCGTTCGGCACTTTCCAGAAGATATGTTGTGTAAACGTATTCCATGTTAAACGGAGGATCTTTGCGCATCAGAATGGCGTTGAAGTTAGTCAGCGGCAAAGATTTGATCGGTTCGGCTTGGTACCAGTGGGTATTGTCGGCAAAAATACTGAGCGCGCGTGCTTGTGCCTGCGCGTTGCTGCCAGTAACGGAAAGATCGCTCATTTCACAGGCGTAAATATGGTGGCCGTGCCGTACAAGTGCACGCATCATTGCGATGCTGGAATCTTTGTATGCCTTGAGTTGCGGCAGCGGATCGAGAATAAAAAGTATTTTCATGGCGGATCGTAATAAAAATCAGAATGGGGGCAACAACCCGGGTGCAATTTCACGGGGTTCTGCATCGGCAACGAAAAGTATGCCATTTTTACTGCCGCGCAAATAGGCTGCGGTAGAGGAAATGTGCAACCAGTCGCCTTCGGGCAAGCCGAATACACGGATATCGGGATGAGCGACCAGATATTCGGCGATGCGTTGGTCGCGGGTTTCGCCTTGATGTCCGGGAGGCAACGCGTTGGTGTAGTGCGGGTTGATCTGAAAATCAATCAGGTGAAATGCGGAAAGGCCGCAAGGGTCCACAATAGGCATATCGTTGGTGGTGCCGATGGTCGGGCACGCCATATTGGCGCCAGCGCTCCAGCCCACATAGAGCGCGCCTTCGCGGACGCGATGGGCAACGGCATTGAGAAATGCGCGGTCGCGACATTCTTTTAGTAGCTGCCAAGTATTACCGCCGCCGACAATAATGCATTCGGCACGGGCGATTTCGCCGAGCGGATCGGCGACTTGATGTGCTGAAACGATATCCAGCCCGGTTTCTTTGAGCGCGCTGCGTACGTTGTCCAGATAATTGTCCCAAGAGTGAATGACGCTGGCAAACGGGATAAAGCACGCGCGACAACGGCCGTTTAATGCTTTTATCATTTCCGGTATGGCGTGCGCTAGATAATTGCCACCGTCGGCTCTTGAGTTGCTGAATAATAAAAGCTCCATGGGAATCTCCGTAAACAATAGTTAATAATACGTCATGGTGGCGGGCATTGGCTATGGCCGCTGTAACCGGGCGCGTCGTTTTACCGATTCGGAGTACAATCGGCAACATTGGCCGAGGTTGGCGGCTTTTTTTGTTTTTGCCCATATGAATACAGACGTTACTTCTCCTGCGCACAAGGCGGCGGTTTTGTCCGAAGCGTTACCATATATTCAACGCTTTCATGGCTGCACGATCGTCATTAAATATGGTGGCAACGCAATGATTGAGCCGAAGCTCAAGGCCGGCTTTGCCCGCGATGTGGTTATGCTGAAGCTGATCGGGATGAATCCGGTCATCGTTCATGGCGGTGGCCCGCAAATCGGTGAGCTTCTGGAAAAGATGAAAATAGAAAGCGCGTTCGTGCAAGGAATGCGCATTACCGATGAGCGGGTGATGACGGTTGTGGAAATGGTGCTCGGCGAATTGAATCAGGAAATTGTCAGCCTGATTAATCAGCATGGCGGGCGGGCGGTCGGTTTGACCGGGCAGGACGGAAAACTTATTCGCGCCCGGCGCATGAAGCTGGTGAGTAAAGACGATGGCAACGATCTCGATTTGGGTTTGGTTGGTGAGATTGAAAAGATTGAGCCGGAATTGGTCGACTTATTGGTATCGCGCAATTTTGTACCGGTTGTGGCGCCGATAGGCATGGGGCCGAACGGGGAGGCGTTCAATATCAATGCTGATCTTGTGGCCGGAAAACTTGCCGAGCGGTTGGAAGCGGAAAAACTGATTATGTTGACCAATACGGCGGGTGTGCTTGATCAAACGGGTGAATTGGTGACTGGATTGAGCGCAAGCCGGATTGAAAAGATGTTTGCCGATGGTACGATTCACGGCGGGATGTTGCCCAAAATCGGTTCGGCGTTGGACGCCGTCAAAGGCGGCGTGAAAAGTGCGCACATTATCGACGGGCGTGTTCCGCATGCGTTGCTGCTGGAGTTGATGACGGATGCCGGCGTGGGTACTAAAATTTCCGCAGATAAACCCGATCATTGATTCAGGAAGAACGAGACATGGCTGCGAAACAGGGAGAGCGTCGTGTACAGATTTTGCAGATGCTGGCGAGCATGCTGGAGGATCCGCGCGGCGAAAAAATCACGACGGCGGCGTTGGCCAAGCGGTTGGACGTTTCTGAGGCAGCGCTTTATCGGCATTTTGCCAGCAAAGCACAGATGTTCGACGGATTGATCGAATTCATTGAAACCACACTTTTTTCCTTGATCAACAAAATTCAGAATGAGCGCATTGATGGTGCGGCGCAAGTCGAACAGATTGTTTTTATGTTGTTCGGTTTTGCTGAAAAAAACCCGGGGATGATGCGCGTCTTGACGGGTGAAGCATTGGTGTACGAACACGAGCGTTTGCAACAGCGCATCAATCAGTTGTACGATAAACTCGAAGCGGCCATTCGGCAATCGTTACGTGTCGCGCAAGCATCGGGTCAGGTCGAACGGACATTTGATGTTTCTGCGTATGCGACAGTATTGCTTGCGTTTGTGATTGGACGTTGGCAGCTTTTTGTCAAAAGCGGTTTTCGTAATGAGCTACAAAAAGACTGGGCGCAGCAAAAAGAGTTTTTGCTGCGCTTCGCTTGAGGAATTTTAAGAGGCTTTACGGAGAATCGTTAAATCGATGTGATTTCGGTCATGATTCGCGGCGCCAGCGAATACATGTGTTTACCGATGAGCGGCGCAAAATCACGGAAATAATCCGATTCCAGATGCGCGTCGAGCGCCTCCTGGTTTTCCCATACCTGAGAAAAGCAAAACTCCGTAGGGTCTTCGATAGTTTTTAGTAAAACGCTGAGCAAGTTGCCGGGCGCGCTGCGAGTGCGGCGCACAAATTGCGTTAGCTTATTAATGAAATTTTCATGCGATAAAAGCTCGTGATTTTTGACGGTAAATAAAACAACAACATGAATTGCTCCCATGACGTTTCTCCTTGTTTCCTGTTAATAGCGATTCCGCGAGGTGCCGTATCGCGAAACTGCCGAAAAATTATTAAAAAGCAGGTAATTCGTTTGGACGCATGTCAAATATTAGCACTTCGGCGGCATTGCCGTCAGAAAAGCGCAGCGCATTTTCATCGCGAATGCGCACGCCGTCTCCGGCCGCCAGCTTTAGACCGTTTACCGTTAGCGCTCCGCGTGCCAGGTGGGCAAAGGCATAGCGATTTTTGGGCAAAGTCAGCGTCGCCTTTTCGTCGTTATCAAACAAGCCGACATGGACACGAATATCTTGATAGACGGACAGCGTGCTCTCTTCGCCATTGGGTGAAATCACCAGCCGCAACTTGCCGCGCTTTTCTTCATCGGAGAAATGCGCTTGCTGGTAACGTGGCACCACGCCTTTTTTGTCCGGTACGATCCAGATCTGCAAAAAATGAACGCTTTCATTGGGCAGAGGATTGAATTCACTGTGCAAAATACCAGAACCTGCGCTCATCATCTGAATATCGCCGGGATAAATAACTGAGCCGTTACCTATCGAATCCTTGTGTTCCAGCGCGCCGTCGAGTACATAGGAAAAAATTTCCATGTCGCGGTGCGGATGGGTGCCGAAACCCTTGCCGGGTTTGACGAGGTCATCGTTGATGACCAGAAGATCGGAAAACCCGATTTCGTGTGGGTCATAATAATTGGCAAAGGAAAAAGTATGCTGCGTAAAAAGCCAGCCATGGTTTGCCGAGCCGCGTTCTTTCGCTTTTCTAATGTTAAGCATATTGTTGGGCCTTTCGTTTCGTGATATTTTCTATCTACTTTCAAAAATATCGAAGTTAAATTGTTCCGATAAACTGCAATCTATTCAGTATTATCAAGTGTTTTTTAAAAAGATACTGCGCATATTTTGCAATTTTATAATCGAAAAAATCGAAAATAGGGTGCCATGAGACGATTAACGCTGGAAGCCATTCAAACAATTGATGCCATTGCTCGCACCGGTTCATTTTCGGCGGCGTCGGCAAGCCTGCATAAAGTACCGTCCACTATTTCATACAATGTTGGTAAGCTGGAAGAACAAATGAATATCGTTTTTTTGAGCGCAACGGGCCGCATGTGGCGCTGACGGCCATCGGTAAGGCATTGCTTGACGAAGGGCGTTGTTTGCTGGCGGCGGCAGACGATCTGGAGTTGAGGCTGCAGCGTATGGCACAAGGTGTTGAAACGGAATTGACGGTTGCACTTGACGAGCTGCTGCCGCTTGCGGCGTTCAGCGAAGATATTCGCGCTTTTCAGCAAACGGGATATGCGACGCGCCTGCATTTTCAGCATGAAGTATTAACAGGCGCGTGGGAGGCTTTAATGCAGCGTCGCGCCGATTTGGTAATCGCTGCGGGTGAAGGGCCTTCCGGCGGCGGGTACAAAAATTATGCGGTCGGTGCAGTGCCATTTGCTTTTTGCATTGCGTCCGGCCATCCTTTAGCCAAAGAACAGGAGCCGCTGAAGAAAAATCAGCTGTTGGAACATACGGCGATCGTCATTGCCGACAGTGCGCGCCATCTGCCGTTGCGAACAACGGGCCTTTATTCCGGGCAACGCCAGATCACGGTCGGCAATCTTGCGGATAAAATCGCATTGCAAAAACAGGGCATCGGGCACGGCTTTTTGCCGCGTCCGTGCATTAAACGGGAACTGGAATCGGGAGATCTGATCGAAAAAGAGGTGGTCGAACCAAAGGCGGATGAAGTTTTTTATCTCGCTTGGTGCACGGGTGAAGACGGTATTGCTCTGGATTGGTGGCGGCAGCGGTTAATGCGCGAGTGGTTGCCTCAGGTCTTGCGGACGATGCAGTAGGGGCAGGATCGTATAAAATAACAACTTTTCTCTTTGGCGTGCACATGGGCAATTTTCTTGAGTTTACCGGCGAACGTTTTATCCCCGGCGTTCCCGGCGAAATTGTTTATGAACATTGGCATCGCTATGCTTTTGCCGGGCGGTTTGTTACGGGAAAGCGGGTGCTGGATGTGGCATGCGGTGAAGGATATGGCAGCGCTTTTTTGGCCGCACGGGCAACACAAGTGTGTGGCATCGATATCAACCAAAATACGGTCAGCCATGCGCAACAGAAGTATGGCGGACAAAAAAATCTGAACTTCCTGCAAGGGTCGGCAGCGAAATTGTCCTTACCCGATCAGAGTATCGATGTCGTCGTTTCGTTCGAAACGATAGAGCATTTACCGCAGGCATTGCAACAACCGATGGTCGAAGAATTTGCCCGGGTACTGACTGCGGACGGGATATTGATCATTTCTTCGCCAAATCGTCCCGAATATTCGCCGCCGGGGGTGCTGCCGAATCCGTACCATACGCATGAACTGGATCGTGAAGAATTGCAAACATTACTGTCCCCATCTTTTCCAGCGCAACGATGGTGGGTGCAGCGTTTATATTTTGGTTCTGTATTGTGGCAGGAGGCAGACGAAAAAAAGGATACAGATACGATGTTGGCCGCGGAGATAAAAAATATGGAAGGCAAGGCGGTTGTCTCAGCGCAATCGCCTGCGGCAAAATATTTTGTCGTGATGGCTAGTCGCACCACGCAGTATTTGCCTCAGGAAATGCCGCAGCTTTCATTATTTTCCGATACCGAAGAAAAAGAGTTGATGCGGTTTTATCATCATGGAAGAGAAGCGCTACGTCTTGATCAATTGGCCAAAGACTATATGGAGGCACTGAGCCGGTTGACATTGGATTATCAGACGCTGATGGAAGAAGAAACGTCGCTTCGCGAGTCACTGAATCGGCGTGATACCGATCTGGCGATTCTTCAGAGGAAATTTGATTTTCGTAACAGCTGGCGCGGTTGGTGGCGTTTTCCGTTTTCCCGCTTACGTCAGCGCCTGAAAGGTTAACGCGCTCTTATGTTCGCCTCCATGCTGTCTCGCTTCCGCGCTTCAACGTCAACTATGATCGATATTATTGTGCCGGTGTATAACGCGCCGGACGATGTGGCGCGGTGTATTGCGTCAGTATTACGACATACCGAAGATGATCATTATCGTTTGATTCTGATCAACGACGCTTCGACCGACCCGGCGGTTACGAATGTCCTTAAAAAGTTTGAACGCGAACCGCAGATCGTTTTTTTACACAATGAAAAAAATATGGGATTTACCGCAACGGCAAATCGTGGCTTGCAGTTATCAAAAAACGATGTGGTGTTGCTTAATTCCGATACGGAGGTGAGCAAAGGCTGGCTTGCCGCGTTGCGTCGTTGCGCGGAATCGGATGCCGGTATCGGCACGATCACGCCGTTTTCCAATAATGCCGAAATTTGTTCATATCCGGAATTTTGCGTCAATACGCCGTGGCCGGAAAGCTGCGATACCGAGCCGGTGCGCGCAGCGCTGGCGCGTGCCGCGATACCGAGTTATCCGGAAATACCGACCGGTGTCGGCTTTTGTTTTTTCATTCGTCGAAAACTGATTAACGTTATTGGTGTTTTTGACATGGCGTTTGGCGCGGGTTACGGTGAAGAAAACGATTTTTGTATGCGCGCGCAGAAGGCAGGCTTCAAAAATGTGCTTTGCGACGACGCTTTTGTGGTCCATACCGGAGGCCGTTCTTTTGTTGAGCGCAAAACGGAACAAAGCGCGCGTAACATGCCGTTGCTTATGGCCAGGCATCCGGAATACGAGGATAAAGTGCTGCACTACATTGCGCTTGACCCGGTGAAACCTATTCGTGAAATGGCGATTTTGGAAGAAATGAAAGCGCAATATCCGGAGCATGGCGTTTTGCATATTTTGCATGGCGACGGCGGTGGTACGGAATCGTATGCGCGGCAGTTGATGGCGCATTCACCGAAGGATTGGCGGCACTATCTGGCGATTGCGGATGGCGATGTTTGGCGTATTGAGTTTTATGCGCAACATGAAAAAAATGTATCAATATTAACTTTGGTACGGCAGCCGGGAGAGTCGTGGTCGGCATTCATTGGCTCGATTTACGCTATGTTTGCTATTACCCTAATTCATGTACACAATATTTTTGGCAGCCATAAAGGAATTATCGAAACGCTTCCCAAACTTGGGATTCCCTATGGCTATACAGTACATGATTTGAGCTTTGGTTGCCCAACGATTACTTTTCTTGATCCAAAAACACGTTATTGCGGCGGGCAAACCGACGATACCGTTTGCGCGCGGTGTTTGGTGCAACAACCGGGTTTTGCCCATATCGATATTACGCATTGGCGCGCCCAGCACCGTATGTTGGTTGCCGATGCCCGATTCGTGATTGCGCCGTCGCAATGGGCTGCAGAAATGTTTAAGCAGTATTTTCCTGATGTTGAAGTGATGGTCATTGCGCACGGTACCTCCGGCGAGCAGCGCACACCGCGTGGGTTGAGCGTCATTTATCTTTCCGGCGATGATGTGCCGACGGTGGCTGTGTTGGGCGCGGTCGGACCAGATAAAGGCGCAAGGCGGCTGGAGCGGCTGGTTGAATTGGCGCGCGAGCAAGAAGCGAACATTCGCTTTGTCTTGATCGGCTATCTTGATAAAGAGCGTGGGCCATGGCAAAGCGATGATAGCCGCTTTTTGATTACCAATCGCTACGATCCGCGTGATATGGCAATGTTGTTCAAATATTATCGTGCGCGCGTTGTGCTGTACCCATCGGCAGGACCGGAAACATTCAGCTATACCTTGTCAGAAGCGTGGCGTGCCGGGTTACCGGCTTTTGTGCCGCCGATTGGCGCGTTGGCCGAGCGTATGAAGGCATATCCGGCAGGTTGGATCATGAGCGAAGAAGAATGGCAAAGCGAAGAAAAAATGCTGGAGCGGTTGCTAAACCTGATTTCTGACCAGGCGGAAAACGAGCTGGCGCAAAAAGCTATGTTGGCAAGCAGAGCGCCACAAATGTCGTTGTCGGAAATGGCGGCGCAGACATTTGCCATTTACACGCAGACGATGGAGGCTTATCCGGCAACGATAAAAGCAATTCCCCCGTTTTCGGGGCGACGCATTCGGGATGGTTTGGGCTATCGGCCATGGCATGCGATACAACGTGTTGATGAGCCGTTGTTATTGCGCGTAATTCGTTTTTGTGTACGCCTCAAGAAAACACCGTTTGGAAAGGCTTTGTATGGATTGGTGCCACGCTCGTTGATTAATATGTTGCTTAACCGAATTTAAAAAACATTGGCGCGTACAAAAATATGGAAACCAATCAAATTGACTGGCTGACGAGAGGCTTGCAATATCGCACCCAAGGTCTCTGGCCGGACGCGATTCTCTGTTTTGAGAAGGCAAGCAAGGAAAAGGAGAATCCACGCCATAACGAAGCGTATTATTTCCTTGGCGAAGCGTGGTGGGGGTTGGCGCAGATCGACAAAGCCGCAACTGCCTGGCGGCGCGGCTACGACCAGGACAATAAAAATCTGCCTTGTCTTCAAGCATTGGCCGATGCGCTGATGCACTTAGGTCAGTTGGAAGAGGCGGGACAATTTGCGCAGACAGTTCTTTCATACCGTAGCGATGATGCGCGTGCTCTCTGGATCAACGGTATGCTCGCTTTTCGTGCCCAAAAAGCAGAGGAGGGAGAGAATGCCTTGCCGTTTTTGCTCGATAAGCATCCGGAAATATTGAACGATATCGCTTATGCGCGGATGTTGACGCGATTGCTGGACGGATTACACGAAGAAGATAACGAGAAGGCAGTAAAACTATTATCGTATTTTGACGAAGAGAAACGAACGGCACTGCCAGGTATATTAAAAGCGGGGCTGGCACGGGCATTTTTACGGTTTTTGCCGAACGTGGATACGGATGTCAGACTATTGTTATCAACACTTGTGGCGGATTCGTTTCTTCCACAGGATGAAGACGGGTTGCGTTCGTTGGCGTGGTTGTTGTCGGAAAAAGGATTACGCGAAGAAGCTGCGCCATGGACAGAGATATTTGCCCGGAAACAGGAAGAAAAATTCGAAAGACAGCGGCAGAATGCGGAAGTGCCACCATCGAATTGGTCGCGGCGGACATATGGCGCTTTGCGTATTGCTTGGTTGTTGCCTGGTGATACGGTACGGGCATTGTTGGCACCGCTTGCCGAAACGATTATTGGCAGTGGCTTATTTTTGCGGTTTGATGTTTGGTCGGTCAACCATCATCAGCAAGCATTGGCGGCGCGCCCAGCTGCTGAAGATGTTGTCATGGTTCGTGCGCTTCCGGCAGAAAAACCAGCAGAAAAATTGGCATTGTTTGATTACGATATTTTGATCGACGGAGCGGGTCTTTGTTGGCCTTGCCATACGTTTTTCGTTGAAAAACCGGCGCGCCAGATATGGTCGGCGGTTTCTATGGAAACCTTGGCGTTGCCTTTTGCATGGGCAGATAAAACATTCGGTGATTTTTCTTCACTATGGGAGGCGCTGCGGAAAGAAGCAAAAAATCTTTCGGAGACATCGTCGTTAACGGCACAAGCTTTTTTTGCGCAACGCGATACGGCGCTGCGCGCGCATCAGGGAAAAGATTTTGAAACGGCGCAGACCATATATCAAGCGTTGTTGCAGGAGCAGCCAGATATGGCAGCCTTACATTTTCTAACGGCAATGCTTGCGTACGATATGCGCAATGACGAGAGCGCTCGAGAACATTTTGAATTGGCTGTTCGCAGCGCACCCAATTGTGGCAAAACACATGAAGCGTTTGCAGAATACTTGATGGAACACGATATTGACCTTGCGGCAGCAGTGGTTGATGAAGGAATGAAGAGTGCGCCGCAATCAATGATGTTGGCGCGCGTTGCCGGAAAAATTGCGATGCAACGCGGCGATATACAATGGGCAGAAACCATGTTTATCGAGTTGTTGCGCGCCGACCCGACGTGCGCGCGTTTGCATTTTGAATTGGGTGTTGTTTTACAAGGACAAAATCGCTTGCAAGAAGCCGGACGCTCGTATCAGCGTGCGTTATTGTTCGAGCCGGAGATGATCGAGGCACACTTTAATTTGGGCGCTCTTTTTCAGAAGAGAAATTTGTTAGAGGCGGCGCGTGACGCTTATCGTTTTGTTTTGAACAAAGAGCCGACCCACACGCAGGCGTATATGCAGTTGGGCGAAGTATTGGCGGCGTCCGGTGATATTCGCGGATGGTTTGCCAATTTCAAAAATTTTCAAACCAGTTGTCCATCATCTATTCTCATGATGTCGCAAGGATTGGAAGCCAGTCAGTTCATGGGTAATTATCGGGGTGTGGAATATTTCCTTGAGCGCTTACGCAAGCTTGATTTTAAGGCGGAGAATAATACCGAACTGATTGATGCGCTAGACTTGATTCAATATCAGCTTTTATTTTTTGATATTGACCCGGATGTTTCTCTGAAAATGGCCAGGCTTTACGACGAAGCGATGAGAAAAACTTTTGGCGTACCGTTACCGCGCAAAGAAAAACGCCACTCAGGAAAAATCCGTATCGGTTATTTATCGGCGGATTTGCGTGACCATGTAATGGGGCGAATGGTCTGGCATGCCACGCGTTATCATGATAAAAGCAAATTTGAGCTGTTCTTCTATTCGTTGAGCGAAAGCCATGATTTTGTTACCGAAAACCTAAAAAATCTTGCCGATCATTTCGCGGTGTTGGCCGATTTGGGCGAGCATGACGCAGCGCGCCGCATCGATCAAGACGATCTTGATATTTTGGTCGATCTTTCCACGAATACCAAAGGCGCCAAGCCAGGCATTCTTGCGTTGAAACCGGCGCGTGTACAAATCACACATATTGCCAGCGCCGGAACATTGGGCTTATCGACGATTGATTTCAAGCTGACCGATCAGTTTGCCGATCTTCCGGAAATGCAGCAGTATCAGATAGAGCCGTTTTTGGCGATGCAAAACTGTGTGTATCCCTATCATCATGTTGCCGCGGCAACGGAACATCCTTACCATCGCGCTGCGCTGGGCATTGCCGAAGACGCGGTGTTGCTGGGCGCATTCGTGACACCAATGAAATTATCGGCGCGTTGTCTTACTTTGTGGAAAAAAGTACTCGATAGAATTCCACAGGCAAAGCTAATATTTTCGCCGATTACACCGGCGTTTGGGCAGATTTACCGGCATTTGATGGGGCAGGTGGAAATAGCCGAGGACCGTTATCTTTTTTTGCCGATTCCCAATGGCGGCGAGCCACTGAGACAGGCACGTTACCAAATAATTGACTTTGTGCTCGATCCGATGCCGTTCGGCAATGTTAACGGCGCGCTTGAGCCGCTGGATGCCGGCGTGCCAATTGTGACATTGGTCGGACAACGGCACGGCGAGCGTACTGTATATTCGATTCTGAAAAATCTTGGCGAGACACGTACCATTGCGGAGAGCGGTAATGATTATGTGGATATTGCTGTTCGTTTGGCAACGGATACCGAATTTATGCGCGATGTTCGCGCGGGCATTCGAAAAGGATTGGCGCATTCGTCGCTGACCGATATGAAGCAGCATTGCCGATATTTGGAAGAAGCGTACATTGCGGCATTGGCACAAAAAGCGCCGCAAGCGCTTGCCGAAAGTGGGTTTGCCTAAAAAAGTATACGGACGGAAATACAAACAACGAAATGCCGCCAAACAGGCGGCATTTCGTTGGGCGCTTTGAAAATATCAGCGTTTTGAGAACTGCTTACGGCGACGCGCTTTGCGCAACCCCACTTTTTTACGTTCGACTTCGCGCGCGTCACGGGTGACCAAACCGGCTTGAGAAAGCGTTGGCTTGAGGTCTGCGCTGTAATCGATCAAAGCACGGGTAATGCCGTGGCGAACAGCTCCGGCTTGCCCTGATTCACCGCCGCCGGAAACATTGACCATGATATCAAATGTGCCAAGGTGTTCTGTGAGCACCAGCGGCTGGCGCGCAATCATCCGGCCGGTTTCACGGGAGAAAAATTCATCAATCGGTTTGCCGTTGACCACGATGTTGCCGCTGCCTTGCTTTATAAACACGCGCGCAACAGAACTTTTTCGGCGGCCAGTGCCATAATAGTAATTGCCAATCATAATGTTCTCAGACTTTAAGAGGTTTTGGTTGCTGCGCGGTATGCGGATGTTCGTTGCCGGCATAGCACTTCAGCTTTTTGATCATTTGGTAGCCAAGAGGGCCTTTGGGCAGCATGCCTTTAACCGCGTTTTCCAGCGCCCGACCTGGGAAGCGTGCTTGCATTTCCGCAAAATTTGTGGTGCGGATACCGCCCGGATAACCGGTGTGGTGATGATAAAGTTTATCCTGCGTTTTATTGCCGGTCACGACCAATTTCTCGACATTGGTAACGATAATAAAATCGCCGGTATCCACATGCGGCGTGTAAATAGCTTTATGCTTACCGCGCAATCGCAGGGCAATCTGGCTCGCCAAACGACCTAGAACCTGATTGGTGGCGTCGACAATGTACCAGTCCCGTTGGACTTCATGGGGCTTGGCTGAAAAGGTTTTCATAATAATGACTCGCGTCAAATGATTGTTTTAGGGAAACACACATAATAGACCGGTTTTCAGAAAAAGGTCAATATCCCTAAATGCATTTTTATTATCAACAGAAGCTGTAATGATAAAAGGAAAAGAGAAAAAATGACACAACGAGCGATGAAAAATGCATGAGTTTGATTTAAAAAACGATTCGTTATCGCGGATTCGCGTGGTCTTGGTCAATACCAGCCACCCCGGCAATATCGGCGCGGCTGCCCGGGCGATGTTGACCATGGGGGTGTCAAGGCTGGTTTTGGTGAACCCCAAGCATTTTCCTGCTGCCGAAGCGGTTGCAATGGCGTCCGGCGCGGATTCGGTGTTGGCGCAGGCGCAAATCGTTACGACTTTGCCCGAAGCGCTTTCCGGTTGTGTTTGGGCGGCCGGGTTTTCCGCGCGTCCGCGCGAATTTGCCGGAAGAGTTTTTTCGGTACGCGACATGGCGGAGGTTGCTGCTGGGATTTTGTATAAAAGAGAGAATGATATAGCGCTGGTTTTTGGTACGGAAATGTCCGGTTTATCGAACGAGGATCTGGCGCGTTGCTCAGCGGTGGTTACTATACCCGCCAATATGCAATACTCATCGCTGAATTTGGCGGCAGCAGTACAAGTCGCGACTTATGAAATACGTACTACATTATTGTCGAATAAAGTCTGGCAGCCGCCACGTTTTGCACCAGCCAGCCATGAAGAGATTGAACGTTTATTTGTGCATGCCCAACGAACGTTAACGCAAAGTGGTTTTCTGAATCCAAAGCGGCCAAAACGGTTAATGCCACGGTTGCGTCGGTTATTTGTTCGTGCAGGTTTGGAAAAAGAAGAAGTCAATATTTTGCGTGGTATTCTTGCACAAATGGATAGGCTTATGAAATGTACGGATGATATTGAATAATTCAGGTGCAACCGATGCGGAATTTCGTTACAGAAGTGAAAGGTAGATATTTGTCTTATTACCATGACGATGCTATGCTGAACATTGAAGTTAAAGTTATTTGGGAGCGCAGGATAATCGTTATGCGCGAAAATGAACGATCGTGAAGAAAGGGATGATATGAGTAAGAAGAAAGCAATACCGGGAATTAATATTGGTATCAACGCCAAGGATCGCGAAAAAATTTGCCATGATTTAAATCGTTTATTGGCCGATACATTTGCGCTGTACCTGAAAACACATAATTTTCATTGGAATGTCACAGGACCGATGTTCAACACGCTGCACATCATGTTTGAAGAGCAATATACTGAGTTGTGGAATGCAACAGATATCATAGCCGAGCGTGTGCGCTCATTGGGGCTGCCGGCCATTGGTACGTTTACGGAATACAATAAGTTCTCAAGCATTAAAGAAACACAAGGTGTGCCAAATGCGGAAGATATGATTCGGTTGCTGGTAGAAGGCAACGAGGCGGCGGCGCGTACGGCGCGCAAATGTTTTCCTGCAGCGGAAAAAGCGGGCGATGAAGCGACCACCGATGTATTGACGGAACGTTTGCAGGTGCATGAGAAGAATGCTTGGATGTTACGCAGCTTGCTGGAACAATAAAGCGATAATATTTATTTGAAAACGGGCTATTAATAGCCCGTTTTTTATTGTCATTACAGGGAAATGCCGTTAAACTTATGCCGCTTGCTTGTTATGGGGAAAGGGAGGCGATGCATTATGAATGTTGCAGTTGTACATTCGCGCGCTCTGGCGGGGCTGGATGCGCCGCCGGTTACAGTTGAGGTTCATTTATCCAATGGGCTTCCGGCATTTAATCTTGTGGGACTTCCTGATGCTGAAGTGCGAGAAGCGCGTGATCGTGTGCGTGCGGCGTTGCAGAATTCACAATATGATTTCCCTGTGCGTAAAGTAACGGTAAATCTGGCACCGGCAGACTTTCCCAAGGAGTCTGGCCGCTTTGACTTGCCTATTGCGCTCGGTATTCTCGCTGCTACCGGGCAGATCCCTCAAGCGTCGCTCGCGCAATATGAATTTGCGGGCGAGCTGGCATTGACAGGCGCGTTGCGCAAAATCCGTGGCGCGTTGGCGATGGTATTGTCGGCATGGCGTGAGGGGCGAGCCTTTATTCTTCCCGAAGCCAGCGCGCAGGAAGCAACACTGGTGCAACAGGCCACCGTTTATCCTGCCAAGTCGTTACTTGACGTTTGCGGGCATTTAATGGGGAAAATTTTGCTTTCGCCGTTGTCCGCGCATCACGAAATCACAGAAATTGCTTCTGTGACACGCGATTTGAAAGAAGTGCGCGGGCAACACCAAGCTAAGCGAGCGCTGGAGATTGCTGCGGCCGGACAACATTCACTGTTATTTTTGGGTTCTCCGGGTACCGGCAAGTCGATGTTAGCGCAACGGCTGCCGGACATCATGCCGCCAATGACGGAAGATGAAGCATTATCGGCCGCCGCAGTTGCTTCGTTGGCGGGCAAATTTGATGTTCGTTCTTGGCGACAGCGAAACTTTCGTAATCCGCATCATACCGCCAGTGCGGTGGCGCTGGTCGGAGGAGGCAGCGATCCGCGCCCAGGAGAGATATCTTTGGCGCATCATGGGGTATTGTTTCTTGACGAACTTCCTGAATGGGATCGCTCAGTATTGGAGGTGCTGCGCGAGCCGTTGGAGTCTGGTGAAATCCATATTTCGCGGGCAGCACGACAAAGCGTTTTTCCGGCGCAGTTCCAATTAATTGCGGCAATGAATCCGTGTCCGTGCGGCTGGTATGGGCACAATAGCGGGCGTTGTCGCTGCACGTCAGAGCAGGTTGCCCGCTATCGGGCAAGAATTTCCGGCCCACTGCTTGACCGTATCGATTTATCTGTCGAAGTGTTGCCGATTCCTTCCGATGCAATTAAATTGAATGTCCCTGACGATCCCGAAGCCGACAATAGTGTAACTGTACGGCAGCGTGTCACCAGAGCCTATCAAAAACAAATGAAACGGCAAAACTGTGGAAATGCGCGCCTGTCGCCGGCGCAACTGGAGCAGTTTATTGCTATTGACCGTGACGCAGAAAACTTATTGGCGCATGCAATGGAAAAGCATTATCTTTCGGCACGTTCTTATCATAGACTGTTGCGTGTTGCGCGGACAATTGCTGATTTAAACGACGCAGAAACGGTGACACGAACGCATGCCGCTGAAGCGTTGAATTATCGCCGTGTCGACCGTTATGCTCAATAAATCAAAGCGGTTTAATAAAAAATGTTTGTCTTTGCAAGAGCCTTTCTATGATTCGTCAGATATCAAGCTGTTCTGGCGTGATACGCATGGCTTTGGCAATTTTTGCCAGTGTTGATGGACGCGGATTTTCGCGTTTTTCCGTTAGGGCATAAGCGCCTTGCGTAACGCTGAGGCGGTTTGCCATTTGCACTTGTGTCAAACCGAGATATTCACGCCAGGCACGCATCGGCGCAATATTGTCTTGTTTGATACGTTTTAATACTTCACTGGGTACATTTGCTGGGGGACGACTTTTGGTTGCCGCTTTTACTGCAGGCGCTTTACCTGTTTTTGCAGTGCTTTTACCGGTAAGTTCTTTATATTGGGCATATGTCATCAAAACATATAACGGCGCGCCATTCGGCCCCGGAAGAACATGAACATTTTTAGTTTTCATAGGATAAACACCATATTAATCGATTGATAAAAACAGGGAGGTAATATAATGCTTATTTACTATCCTTCCCAAACGAGACTTTATAAAAAGCAGTATCAGTATATACAAAAACATGATGAGAAAGAAATGCCTTAATAATCTTAATAAGACTTTATTTGTTTCTAATATTAAAGTTATTATTTTTTTAAATAATAAACGTAATGTGTATCCGGGCATCACCTTTATCTTTATATGACAGGCGTTACTTGTCTGAGAAGAGATGCTCGCTGCGGGCATACAAATATCAAGAATAAATATCTTTGTTTATATTTTTGACTTGCTTTTGACATAAAATCGAATTTTTTCTTTAAAAAATTTTAGTATGGTGGTTAAAAAGGGGTTGCGAAGAATTGTAGGTGTGCCTATAATTCCGATCCTTCGTCGCTTGGCGGGGTTACTTGGGTTGGTATGTTTAAGCCGATGGCTGGTTTTGCCGAGTATCTCTAAGCTGTTGATTAAGTGGCGGTTCTTTAAAAATAAGGCAATTGATAAGTGTGGGTGCTGCTGTTTCAAGCGCCTGACGATGGTTGTTGTGGTGTAGACCGCGATGACGATGGTTAGGCGGGTTAAAGGAATATAAGCAGTACTCATATAGAAGTACGCAAGTGCGGCTTTGATTGGGAAACTGATTGAAGTCGATCCTTGATGGATTTCGAATGAGTTTAAAACAGGATTAGAGTGAAGAGTTTGATCCTGGCTCAGATTGAACGCTGGCGGCATGCTTTACACATGCAAGTCGAACGGCAGCGCGGGCTTCGGCCTGGCGGCGAGTGGCGAACGGGTGAGTAATACATCGGAACGTGCCCCGTAGAGGGGGATAACCATCCGAAAGGATGGCTAATACCGCATATGCTCTGAGGAGGAAAGCGGGGGACCGTAAGGCCTCGCGCTATGGGAGCGGCCGATGTCGGATTAGCTAGTTGGTGGGGTAAAGGCCTACCAAGGCGACGATCCGTAGCTGGTCTGAGAGGATGATCAGCCACACTGGGACTGAGACACGGCCCAGACTCCTACGGG
>DBDN01000011.1 GCA_002293615.1 Betaproteobacteria bacterium UBA931
CCGCCGCAGCCAAGCAGCCCGCCTTCGTGCGCCGCGGCGTCGATGCCAAGCGCCATGCCGGAAACGATGGTAACACCGGCATGCGCCAGGGTTTCGGCAAAAGCCCGGGCATGTTCCAATCCTTGCGGTGTTGCATTGCGGCTGCCGACGATCGCCAGCGCCGGCGCATTCAATAAAGCGCGGTTGCCGACAAAAAACAAGATAGGCGGCGCGTTATCCAGTGAAAGCAGCGCTTGCGGATAATCGGGATCGGCCCAGGTGATCAGTGTGTGCCCGTCTTCTTCCAGCCAACACGCCGCTTTTTCGAGTAACGCGGGATCAGGGTCTTTCAGTAAATAACGCGATTTTGCTTCAGGGACGAGCGCAGCAAGCTGCGCCTTGGGTGCGTCGAGTACTGCTTGCGCGGAACCGAACGCGCGCAACAGGCGGGCGAGCTGTGTCGCGGTCAATCCCAAAAGCGCCAACGCCACCCAGGCTTGCGCTTGCGTGGCGTTGTCAGACATTGAGCGGAAAAAGTTACGGGTTGCGAACGATATCGCCTACTTTTGCCGGGCTGGTCATGTTAAGCAGCATCGCATACGACGCATTGTCGAAGGCGCGAAACACGAACAGCAAGCCGATGCGCTCATCCGGTACGTCGATCATATTTTGTTTGACAAACACGGTGGTATTGTCGAAACCCTTGATGATCTGTTCTTGCGAAGTGTTCGGGCGCGGATCGGGAATCGGCGCGATTTGACGGTAGATCGCCAGAACGTGACCGGCTTCAACGCCTTGGCGCGTGCCCTGATCGAGCGTGACGATATCGGTGCGCCCCATTTCGGCGGAGCCGTGTTGCGAATTTACAATATACGCCTCGACGGGTTGTTCGGGCGCGTGCGGCGCGTAATTGACGGTCAATTCTTTGGGCATCGGCACAAGGCGGTCGCCGATCCCGATTTCTTCGCGAACGCTGACAATACGTACCGTGCTGGCCTCGTTCTCGTGCGAACCGAAGCGCTCAACTTCGGCGGTGCCGAGGTAACGATATTCCGTGCCGATCTGGTTGCCTTTGATGTCGCGCACAGCTTGCCCCGGACGGAATATGTTCCAACGCGTGCCTTCGTTGGCATCAAGCCCGATCACATAAACCAAATCGTTATTGCCGCGCAGGATGCGGTCGCGCTCGCGGCCTTCGACAATCACCGCGGCTTTCGATAACGCTTGTTGTTCGGCGATGAAAGAGCGTGTTAAAAACGGCTCAATGTCACCAGGCGGAATGCTGGGAATGGCTTCGTGCGGTAACGCGGAAGAACGAACCATCGGCGACAAACGCTCAATTGACAGCCGCGCTTTGCCATCGACGAACGACAGATTGATCACATCGCCCGGATAAATCAGATGCGGGTTTTTGATCTGCGCCTTGTTCAGGTTCCAGATTTCCGGCCAGCGCCAAGGTTTGTCGAGAAAACGTCCGGCGATGTCCCAGAGCGTATCGCCTTTCTTGACGGTGTATGTGCCAGGGGCATCGGCACGAACGGTGAGTGCGTCTTCTTGCGTTTGCGCAAAGGCGCCCAATGAAAAACAGAAAGCCACAAAAAACGCGGCCATTTTTCCAAGCGTGATAAACTTCTGACACATATCAAAACCCTTCCACGTACGGGAAAATAATATAATTTTGAGAATAAACTACCACAAAATAAAGACTTGCAAAGCATTTTGCATGGAAAATCTTAAAATTTTTATTTAGGAGTGTTGTAATGGCTCTGCTTCCGATACTTGAGTATCCCGACCCAAGGCTCAAAACGGTTGCCCAACCCGTAACGGAAATCACGGAAAAAGTCAGCCGGTTGATCCGCGATATGGCGGAAACCATGTATGCGGCGCCGGGGATCGGGTTGGCGGCAACGCAGGTCGATGTTCATCTGCGGGTGATCGTGATCGATATTTCCGAAACCAAGAACGATCTTTTGGTATTGATCAATCCGGAAATCCTGGCGGCGTCGGGCGAAATTTACGGTGAAGAAGGTTGTTTGTCCGTGCCAAGCTATTACGACCAGATCAAACGTGCGGAAAAAATCACGGTGCGCATATTGACGGAAACCGGCGAAACACGTGAGTTTGAAGCGGAGGGGCTTTTATCGGTATGTATTCAGCACGAAATGGATCATCTGCGCGGCATCCTTTTTGTGGATTATTTGTCGAAGCTTAAGCGGTCGCGCATCGCCAAGAAGCTGAAAAAGCAACGACAGATGACGATGTGACGAAATCGTTCATTGAAGGAGAAAAAGGGATGCGGATAGGATTTGCCGGAACGCCGGAGTTTGCCGCGACGGTGATGTCTGCCGTTATCTCCGCCGGATATACGGTGAGGTTAGCGCTTACTCAGTCGGATAAAAAGCAGGGCAGAGGGATGAGACTGACGCCTTCGCCGGTGAAACAGTTGGCGCAGGCGCACGATATTCCGGTCTTAACGCCGGCAACGCTAAAAAAAGAAGAAACACGGCAGCCGATCATCGCGCAACCGCTGGATGTATTGCTGGTCGCGGCATATGGATTGATTTTGCCCCAGGAAATACTCGACTGGCCGCGCTTTGGCTGCCTCAATGTTCACGCTTCATTATTGCCGCGCTGGCGGGGTGCGGCACCGATTCAGCACGCGATTCTGGCGGGCGATATGGAAACAGGCGTGACGCTGATGCAGGTTGACGCCGGATTGGACAGCGGCGGCATGATTGATTGCTTGAAAACGCCGATTGATGCGAATGATACCGGCGGCACGCTTCACGATCGTCTGGCGGATCTCGGCGGAAAAATAGCGGTATCGGGTTTGCGGATGTTGGAACAAAACGGGCGGCTAGACGCGACGCCGCAGTCGGAAGAGGGTGTTACCTATGCGAACAAGATTGAACGGTATCACGGGAAAATCGATTGGCAACAGAATGGGGTAATCATTGAACGGATGGTTCGCGCGTTTAATCCGTATCCAACGGCGTTTACGGAACGGAGCGGCACACCGATCAAAATCTGGCGCGCACAATATTTACCGCGAAATACGGTTGAAACAGCAGGGACTGTCTGCGCGTGCCATCAAGAGGGAATTGATGTTGCTTGCGGACAAGGGATGCTTCGTATTCTGGAGTTGCAACCACAAAACGGGAAGCGAATGACCGTGACCGCATACCTTTCCGGGCACAGGTTATCTATCGGCGATATTTTTGATTGAAACAATAAAACACGGGCATTTGCGAGAGCGAAATATAAGGTGAAGCGCACCACAAAAACAAAACGTGTTGCAAAAATATTGACACAAAGTTCCAAGTAAATGAAAATGCCCAAGATGTGCTGTAAGATTTTCTGGCAGAGTAAATTGAAAAAACGGAGACTGTATGCGGCTGAATACGTTTACTGATTACTGTTTACGCGTTTTGGTTTACCTCGCAGTTAAAAAGGAGCATTTGACGACACGTCATGAAATTGCTTCCGCTTATAAAATCTCCGACAATCATTTAATGAAAGTCGTCAACTTTCTTGCACGAGCCGGCTACATCGAAACGGTACGCGGTAAAAATGGCGGAATGCGGTTGGCGCATACGCCGGAAAAAATCTCTATCGGAAAAGTGGTGCATGATTGCGAAGCGAATATTCCGCTTGTGATGTGCTTCTCGGACCCAAAAGAAACAAAAAAAGAAAAATGTTGTCTTAGTGGGCAATGCGAGCTGCAAGGTATTTTGCAAAAGGGCGTTGCCGCAATGTACCAAACGTTAAATCAATATATGCTCGCAGATGTGATTGCCGATCATGACGTTATGCGGCAGCGTCTGGGCATCTAGCCGAAGCCGAGGTTTACGGCGCAATCACAACGAAAAAACCGCCTAATAAAAGAGCAAGGTTGTTTCCGGTCGTAAGCATGCGGGCCGCGCGCTCCAAATAGATCATTTGTTTTCTTCAATGCGCGCGATCAGGCTGTTCTCGGAGATTATGTCGCCTTCACGTACCAGGATTTCACGGATAACGCCATCGCGCGGCATCGGGATGTCAAGTGCGACTTTATTGGTTTCGAGCACGATCAGCGTGTCGTCGCGACGGGCAAAGTCGCCGACCGCAACGCAAACTTCGCTAACGATTAACTCGCCCGCGCAGTTGCCGCATGTTTCCCAACAGATCGGCGGCTGGGGAAGAAAGATATCGATCATGGTTTTTTCGTTGGGACGCGACGGCGCATTATCCTTGTTTTTTTGACGTTGACAAAGCGCAAAAGTTTTGTCGGAAACCAACGGCACCGAAAGCATTCGGCAAATATTGGCGCTTACCGTTTTTCAAAAGCGCTTTGTAAAAATCGCGATAATGTTTTTTCGTGCGTAGGTGGTCGCAATATATTGAAAAATAAAGGAAATCGTGCTTTTAAGGGAAAAGTCATGTTATGACACAAGGTTTTCCCCATAATGCGCGCGCAGTTTTTGTTTTTGACAAGTTGTTTTATGATCCTTTACGTAGACACAATCTTTTCTGAACTTTGTCTCGCCCAACCGGCTTTATAAGTTCTGCCTTAAGCGCCGCGCCGCGTACGATGCCGACGACGCTTTTCTCAAGCTGCACCCGCAGCGCGACTTGTTATTAATTGAATCAAAGCAGTTGATCTGCCGTTTTGCGTTAAACGCTTGAGCGTTGACGGTGATCGCTGGCTTTGCGAGGAGAAAATGATGCACCAGAGCAACGGCCAAGAACTCTCATTTATCGAGACTTTCGACGCTGCCGAGAAAGAAATATTGACGGATGAGTCGGTCGCTTTTTTGACGGAACTGGTCGTGCGTTTTACCGAAAAGCGCAACGGGTTGCTCAAAGAGCGCGCTGTTTGGCAAGAGAAAATTGACGGTGGTATGCTGCCGGATTTTTTGCCGGAAACCAAGGCAATCCGTGAAGGCGACTGGACAATCCGTGGCATTCCCGATGATTTGCTGGATCGCCGGGTAGAAATTACCGGCCCGGTGGATCGTAAAATGATTATCAACGCTTTGAATGCAAACGTAAAAGTGTTCATGGCGGATTTTGAGGATTCTCTCGCGCCGGAATGGCATAAAGTCGTGGACGGGCAAATTAATCTGCGCGACGCGGTAAACGGCACGATCGGTTTTACCGGAGAAAACGGCAAGGAGTATAAGCTCAATCCGAATCCGGCGGTTTTGATTTGCCGCGTGCGCGGTCTGCATTTGCCTGAAAAACATGTACTGTGGAAGAACGCGGCGATTCCCGGTGCGCTTTTTGATTTCGCGCTTTATTTTCATCACAATTACCAGCGCTTGCTGAAAAAAGGCAGCGGGCCGTATTTTTATCTGCCCAAGTTGCAATCGTATCAGGAGGCTGCCTGGTGGAACGATGTATTCTGCTATACGGAAGACCGTTACGGTTTGCCGCGTGGCACCATCAAGGCGACAATTCTGATCGAGACACTGCCGGCCGTGTTCCAGATGAACGAAATTCTGCATGCGCTCAAAGATCATATTGTGGCGTTAAATTGCGGGCGCTGGGATTACATTTTCAGCTATATCAAAACGCTGAAAAATCACGCAGACCGTGTGTTGCCGGATCGGCAAGTTGTCACGATGAACAAGCCGTTCCTTAACGCGTATTCGCGTTTGCTGATCAAAACCTGCCATCGCCGCAAGGCAATGGCAATGGGTGGTATGGCAGCCTTTATCCCAAGCAAGGATGCCAAACTCAATGAAGAGGTGCTTAAAAAAATCCGCGCCGACAAACTGCTGGAAACCGGCAATGGTCACGATGGCACTTGGATCGCGCATCCGGGGCTGGCCGATACCGCGATGGAGGTATTCAACAAGGCATTGGGTACGCGCCAAAACCAGCTCGATGTTTTGCGCGAACAAGATGCGCCGATCACGGTAAAAGAATTGCTGGAACCGTGCGAGGGTGAGCGCACCGAAGCGGGCATGCGCACCAATCTTCGTATTGCGGTGCAATATATCGAAGCGTGGATTTCCGGCAATGGCTGTGTGCCGATTTATAACCTGATGGAAGACGCGGCAACGGCGGAAATTTCCCGAGCTTCAATCTGGCAATGGTTGCACCACGGAAAAAGCTTGAACAATGGCAAAAAAGTCACCAAAGAATTGTTCGACGCTTTCTTGAAAGAAGAACTACTTGTCGTCCGGCAGGAGCTTGGCGATGAGCGTTTCGACAGCGGGCGATTCGACGAAGCCGCAAAGTTATTGGCAAAGATTACTACAGCGGACGGGTTGATCGACTTCCTGACGCTTCCCGGCTATGACTATTTGGCGTAACTGATATCATTAAACACGTTATTAAAGGAGACCATCATGACGACTCGTGCTCAAAAAATCGCACAATTGGAAAAAGACTGGAAAGAAAATCCGCGCTGGAAAGGGATCAAGAGAACGTACAGCGCCGCGGATGTAATTGCGTTGCGCGGTTCGGTCAATCCTGAGTGGACATTGGCGCGCCGTGGCGCGGAAAAATTGTGGCGGCTGGTCAACGGCGAAGCGCGCAAGGGCTATGTGAATTGCCTGGGTGCGCTGACCGGTGGCCAGGCGTTGCAACAGGCCAAGGCGGGCGTTGAAGCGATTTATCTGTCCGGTTGGCAAGTCGCGGCCGACGGTAACCTTGCCAGCACCATGTATCCCGACCAATCGCTTTATCCGGCAAACTCCGTACCGGCAATGGTGGCGCGAATCAATAATTCGTTTCGCCGCGCCGATCAAATCCAATGCGCAAACGGCATCGATCCGGGCAGCCCGAAATATATCGATCATTTCCTGCCGATCGTCGCAGATGCCGAGGCCGGTTTCGGCGGTGTGCTCAATGCATTTGAGCTGATGAAAGCGATGATCGAGGCTGGCGCTGCCGGTGTTCATTTCGAAGATCAATTGGCGTCGGTGAAAAAATGCGGCCACATGGGCGGTAAAGTGCTGGTGCCGACGCAGGAAGCGATTCAAAAACTGATTTCGGCACGGCTTGCCGCCGACGTGTCGGATGTACCGACGTTAGTGGTTGCGCGTACCGATGCCGATGCGGCCGATCTTTTGACAACCGATTGCGATGCGTACGATAGGGAGTTCATTGTCGGCGAGAGAACCGTTGAAGGCTTTTACCGTACTCGTGCCGGTATTGACCAGGCGATCAGTCGCGGTTTGGCGTATGCCGAATACGCCGATATGGTGTGGTGCGAAACGTCGACGCCGGATCTTGCCGCGGCGAAAAAATTTGCCGACGCATTGCACGCGAAATATCCTGGCAAACTCTTGGCGTACAACTGCTCGCCGTCGTTCAACTGGAAAAAGAATCTCGACGATAAAACCATTGCGTCTTTCCAGGACGACCTCTCGAAGATGGGCTACAAATATCAGTTCATCACATTGGCGGGCATCCACAGCATGTGGTACAACATGTTCGATCTCGCGCACGCTTACGCGCGCGGTGAAGGCATGAAGCATTATGTTGAGAAAGTGCAACAACCGGAATTTGCCTCGGCGGATCGCGGCTACACTTTTGTCGCGCATCAACAAGAGGTCGGCACGGGCTACTTCGACAAAGTGACCACCGTGGTTCAGGGCGGCGTTTCATCCGTCACGGCGCTGACCGGTTCGACGGAAGAGGCGCAATTCTGATCGCCGCTTTTAAAAGCACTGATGACGGGGCCCTTGCGCGTAGCGACAGGCCCCGTTTTATCTTTTAAAATCAAAATATCGGCGGGGTGAAGAAAGTCCTATGATGACCCAGGATATGGCACAACTGGTGGCGCAAACGGTATTGCAGGGCTTTGATGCGCAGTATGGCCGCTTTCTGGAAATCACCTCCGGCGCGCAGCAGCGTTTCGAACAGGCGGCGTGGCAGGAAGTGCAAGATGCGATGAAAAAGCGCATCAACCTTTACGACCATCATGTTGCCCTTTCGGTGGAGCTGATCACCCGTATGGTTGGCGACGAAGGGCACAATCCGGATTTTCTATCGCGGGTTAAAGACCACTATACAAATTTATTGCCGGACTATCCGCGTTTTGAAATTGCGGAAAGTTTTTTTAACTCAGTCTATTGCCGATTGTTTCAGCATCGCAATATGCTTCCGGACAAGATGTTTGTGCAGACATCACAACCGCATCGCGCGCACCCGAATCCGCGCCCGTTGGCGCGCACTTTCCCCTTGGAGGGCGGCGTTGAAGAACAATTGGACGCCATCCTGCGCCATGCGCCGTTTCGGCTGCCGTGGGAGGATCTGGCGCGTGACATTAAAGATGTTCATCAATATTTGCTCAAAACTTTTGGCGATGAAGAACTGAAAGAAGGTGTTCTCGAAATCTACAACGAACTTTTTTTTCGCAATAAAGCGGCATGGATGGTCGGGAAATTACGCTTAAAAGAAAGTGTCCATCCTTTCTTGCTTCCGATCCACCGCAGTGAAAAAGGCGAGCTTTATATCGACACTTGCCTGACCCGATACAGCGAAGCCAGCATCGTATTCGGTTTTAACCGAGCATATTTCATGGTGTATGCGTCGCTGCCGATGGCGTTGGTCGAATGGCTGCGTGAAATATTACCGGGGAAAAGCACCAGCGATTTATATTCGGCGATTGGCTGCCAAAAACACGGTAAAACGGAATACTATCGGGAATATCTTAACCATGTTGAAAGCACCAGAGAACCTTTTATCGTTGCGCCGGGTATTAAAGGCATGGTCATGCTGGTGTTTACGATGCCAACGTACAACCGTGTTTTCAAGGTGATCAAAGACCGTTTTGCGCCACAAAAAAACATGAGTGAAGCGCATGTGCGCGCTTGCTATAAATTGGTGAAAGAGCACGACCGTGTCGGCCGCATGGCGGATACGCAGGAATACGAAAACTTTGCGATCGATAAAAACCGGGTCAGTCCCGACCTGATGGAAGAGTTGTTGCGTGAGGCTTCAGAAAAAATAGAAGATCTTGGCGAGCAAATCGTTATCAAACATCTTTATATCGAGCGACGCATGACGCCTCTTAATATTTATATAGAAACGGCGACCGAGCAACAGAAACACGATGTGGTGGAAGAGTACGGTAACGCCATAAAAAATCTTGCCAGCGCCAATATTTTTCCCGGCGATATGTTGCTGAAGAACTTCGGCGTGACGCAAAACGGGCGCGTCGTATTTTACGATTACGACGAGATTTCACATATGACGGAAATGAATTTTCGCGAGATTCCGCCGCCGCGCTATCCGGAAGATGAGCTTTCCAGCGAGCCATGGTACAGCGTTGCCGAAAAAGACGTGTTTCCGGAAGAGTTTCGCAGTTTTCTTTATAGCGATCCCGGTTTGCGTAAAATGTTTGAAGAAACGCACGGCGATTTATACAAAGCCGAATATTGGCGGCAATTGCAGCGGCGCATTCTCGACGGCGAAATTGAGGATGTTTTTGCTTACCGCAAAAAGCAACGCTTTCGTCAGCGCTGAAAAATCAAAGGCGTTCTCCTGAAATTGTCAGAATCCCAGGAGGAGATTGAAATAAAAGCGAAACCTTTCTTTTTCGATGAAAGAAGGGCTGTTCAGGGATTTTCCAAGAATCATTTCCGACCATCCCCACTTGGTGATAAAACGGGTGCCGATGCCTGTTCCCGATAAATAATTATGTTTTTTGTCGGCAATATATTCGACGCCGCCGACATCGAAGAAAACATAAGGGTCAATACGTACCGTATTGAAAAGAGAGAAACCCTGAGCCCAAGACAATTCGCTCCGCGATAAAAAACCGCGGTCGCCGCCCAATACCGAATCGGGAAACCCCCGAACGCTGGACGCGCCGCCGATGAAAAATTGCTCCGATGAGAATAAGGCGGCATTGGTCCATTGCCCCGACAAAGTTTCCTTTAGCGCCACGCCTTTCCATGGAAGCATGAATGAGCCGGAAAAATCCACTTTCCCAAATTGAGCATGCGCAGACTCTTTTGGGATGTTGCCTTGGTCGCGGTTTGCGCTAAGCCAAGGCAGCCCTCTGACGTAGCCGACATCAAACCCGCCCTGCCCAATGTTTTCGAGGAAAGGGAAACGGTAAAACTGATTGAGCCCCAAGCGCACGACACTCAATTTTTGCGGCGTGAGCGCCGCGCCGTTGATTTCACGAAAGGCCTTGCGATAACTGAAAGAGAGGTCGAGCGCCGTTTTTGAAATCTGGTTTCGCGACAATAAGTAATTCCATGAAAAACCGTAGTTTTCGGTGACGCTGTACATTAAAGCCATTTCACCCACGAGATTTTGCGTTTCAGACCAGGTTGCCAGCAGGGAAAACGTGCTGTGCCCGAAAGGGATGGAAAAAGAGGCATTAAAAGCGTTGGTGTCCAAGCTGCCGGTGTATCCCAGGTTCCACGAATCCATGAGGTTTAAAACATTTCCGAAATCGAAACCTGCCCGATATCGCGTTGTTCCCGTGCTGGGGGCGCCTTGATTATCGCCGCCAAAATGGTAGTACGCGGCACTTCCGGAAATATTGGTGATTTTAACGATAGAGCCGCCCGGGGTTTTTCCCGGCTCGATTTTCATGCTGGCATTGTTTCTGCGCAGACGGTTCAATTGATCAATGCCCTGCTCAAGATTCCTCAGGTTCAGAACATCGTTCTCCTTGAAAGGAAAAGACAATTTAACGCCGATAGGGGCCTCGGAGAGCGGCGCGTCATTGTATAAGATGGCTTCGATTTTCCCGGGGATAAAAGTAATTTGCAGTGTCCCGTTGTTCAAATTTTGTCCGCCGACATAAGCGCGCGTTGTGATGAACCCCTCTTCAACCAGCGCCTGATTCAAATTCAAGAGCAAATGGTTGATTCGGTTGACGCCGAGCCGCTTATTCAAAAAAGGCCGAACGATTTTTGAAAAAAGGCGGTTGTTAAAGGAGAAATCACCGATTTTTTCTATTTTCTCGATCAAAAAAGTTGGTTCGGGATCTTCAATATCCATGGGATCCTTACCGAGATCGGGGATGGTTGCCTCGGGCAATGCCAAAGATTCGGACCTTTGCTCGACGATTCCCTGGCGTTCACTTTGTCTTTGTTCGCGAAAAATCTGGTCGCCGACATCCTGATGAGTGGTTGCCGGAGCGGGGGGCGGCGCGGTTTGCGCCAGGGCGGTTTCCACAGAAGAAAGCAGAATGGCCGCCCAAAAGAAAAAACGTCGAACCATAATCGTCCCGGGCTATCGCCACCACCATGAGGTGATGCCGAGATGGCTTTCAAGCATTGCCGTTTCCCGTGAAGGCGAACGAATCGTCACGACATTCCCTTCGACAGTATTTGCCTGAAAGGCGCCCCCTTCGACGATGCCGTCACCGGACAACCGGATCGTCCCTTCGGGTGTTTCGAAAACGCCACCCCTATCCATAACATAAACCTGGCCCCAGGCGTCGCCGAAAAACGCCTTGATGCCTCTGTTTCTGTTTAAGGCGAAATAAACCTTATCTGCTTGGGCCAGTATGGAGGGGGCATCGAGAACGATGTCGGATGTAGCAAATACAAAGCCGCCAATATTTTCAATATGATTCTGAGCGGAAACGGACAAAGCGCCATCGACGTTAAGTTGCCCGCCGACAAGATTGACATCGGCTTCGGCGGTTCTTCGGCAAAAGAAAAGGTGGCAGTGGCTGCGATAAAAAACCCTTCCGACGGAGACGGCCTGGTTCGAAAAAGTATCCTGAGCGACGATGCTGAGATTGCCCTGGTTAACGTTAATCAAGCCGCCGATATTTTGAACATTGCGCGCCTGAATTTCAGTGCCGCTATTGGAAATCAGATAAGCAAGGGCGGAGGGGTTTTCCAGAGCGCCGAAGTCGAGCGAATAACCACGGTCCCGCGAAGGCCAGCCGAACCAATTGTGGTCACGGTTGTTCCATGAGGTGTCTTCGGCGCCGCTGACATGGCGAGATTCGTTAACGATGTCATTGGTGGCGGTCATCCGTAAAAAAGCGTTCGAAATAATCCGGCTATTGGAGTTTCTGATGGAGTCGGCCTGAATGGAGATATCGCCCGCAGACGCAAAAACAATAGCGCCGGTTTCCGAATCGGAAAGGCCGTGATTCTCAAAAGAGCCGCCGGCGGTAATTTCGATTGCCGGTAAACTTTCCGGATCCGAGGTCGATTCGGCGCCTGCTTGCATGCTTCCCTGATTCAAAATATTGCCCGACGCTTCGAGCGTCAGACGTCCATAGGCGGATAATTGGGCATCGCTGCCTTCCTGGGAAAAATGGCGCGCGGCAATCGACATGTTATTTGCCGCCGAGAAAGTACCCCTCTGCACGACATCTCCCGCGGAAGAAAGGGAAAAGTTTCCCATAGACGCTTGAAGAATTCCCGAATTTTGTACGCCGGCGCCCTCGTCGGTGACGACAAGCTCGACTCTTCCCGAAGAGATATTTCCGTTGACGGAAACGTCAATGGCAAAATCCCGGCTCTGCCCGCCGCCGCTGTAATAAACCCAAGGCGTTAAATTGTCCGTGGGAGAAACGGCCGTATCAAACAACGCTTCGGAAGAACCCGCGATCAGGCGGACGGCGGCGGTCGGAGAGCTCCAGTCGTTGCTGACGGAGCCGGCGATTCGGATTTGCTTGGCGATTAATTCGAGCCGAACAAGAGTTGCGGCGAGCCCATTTGGGCCGATATCAATCGTTCCCGAGTTTGTGTTGACATTGACGTACCTGTGAAGGGCGCCGTTATTGTCAATATCTCTTAAGGAAATGCGGCCGGTCGTCAGCGCGACGCTGCCAAAATTAACAAAGCTCCCACCATTGACGGCAATCCCGTTTTGGTTGGCAAAAATCAAGTTGGTGCGCGGACCGTCGACATCGATTTGGCCTTCGATTCGTGACGGGTTGGCGGAAAAGACTTCGGCCACGATGGTTCTGGCGTTGGCGGCGCCATTAAGAAAAGTTGCGCCATTGTTACCGACATCAAATTGAGAAAAAGCATTATAAGAAACATCCCGACTGGGAGGGGCAATCGTAATATTGGCATGTCCCGAAGGCAGCGTTTCGACAGACGTCGCGGTATTTCCCTGAGGCTTGATATCGTTCGCAAATACAACAGGGCTGGCGATAATAAAAAATAGAAAGGATATTAATACCCAGAGTGTTTTAGTTTGATGCATACTTGGCCTTGAGAAAAAAAGAGCGATATCTTTATAACCTGTTTGATATATAAGCAAGTGATCATTTTAACCAGCGATAAATTGAGGCTTAAATGAAACAGAAGTTTCCGGTTCGAGGCGAAGGATACCATCAAAGGGCGGTCTCCAGACGATTTCATTGCGACCTGCTGACGAAGTTTTCGTCGCGTTTCCTGACACTTTTTTTGGCGTTTCTTTTGGCGCTGGGACCGTCGCAGCCGGTCTGGATCAATATCGGTGGGGCCGGATTTCCCGCTTTTCAGCACAAGCAGGCGCGGGCGCAAACGCCGCCGGTTACCGGCGTGCCCCGAGGGATCATCAGCGACCCCCGCGCGCCGATCCAGTTCCAACCCAATATTGGCAATACGAGTACCGGGATTCCATCCATTAATATCGTTACACCCGACGATCACGGCTTATCGCATAACCGATACGACCAATTCAATACAGGCCCGGAAGGAGCCGTGCTGAACAACAGCACACAAGGCGGGCGCACCTTTTTGGGCGGCACGGTAACGGGCAACCCATTCCTGTCCGCCAGCGGCCCGGCACAAATCATATTGAACGAAGTCACCGGAGGCTCGGCAAGCAACCTGCTTGGCACACTGGAGGTTTTCGGCGCGCCCGCTTCTCTGATTCTGGCCAACCCGTATGGCGTTACCTGCAACGGTTGCGGCGTCATCAACACACCACATTTCACGTTGAGTACCGGCGTTCCCTTCTGGTCCGATACGGCAAACGCGCTGGCCTATACCGTCGACGGCGGGCGAGTCAATATTTTTGGCCGCGGGCTGGAAGGCACCGTCGGCCGGCTCGACATCCTGGCGGGCAATATCCGGGTTGATGCGCCCTTAAGAGCGCACTATCTCAACGAGGATCTGGCGTGGATCCGTCTTCTGGCCGGTCGGCAAACCCTGATCGATCGGGGAGGCGATTACCGGATACAAGCCGCGGCCACCGAAAGCGGGACAGGAATAGCCATTGACGCAACCGCGTTGGGGGCGATGAGCTCGGGGCGCATCCAGATCATTTCCAACGACCAGGGGTTGGGCGTCAACCTGCGGGGCAACATTGCGGAGTCCCAGAGAGACGTTCAGATCGCCTCGGCGGGTGCGCTGCACACCGCAAGCATTACTGCCAGAAACGATATTCGCCTGGATGCGTCGGGTAACCTGAACGTTTCCGGCGCGGTTCAGGCGGGTAACGATTTTCGGGCCGAATCCGGGCAAGGAAGCGTTTTATTGAACGGCGACATCAACGTTGCCCGCGATACGACGCTTATCGCGCGGCAGGATGTGCGACTTGGCGGCGACACCGAAATCGGCGGCGGGCTGGATATTCACGCGGGCGCTGTCGCCCAGGTAGTGGCCCAGGGGCACGTTGCTCGGATATATGGCGATACCGCCATCGACGCCGCCCATATCGCGCAGCAGGGCGAGCTTACAAGCGGCGGCTCGATTCAAATGAATGCGCAGGAAATCCTGACGCAGGGAACGACAAGCGCCGGCGGCGATATCAGCCTTGAGGCAAACCAGATTCATCTCGGCGGCGGTACCGTTGCGGGCGGGCATATCGGAATCGTTGGCACCGAAGTCGATCTTAACGGCGCGCTGTCGGCGGGCGGCGGCACCGATATTTCGGCGGACAACCTGAACCTTGGGGCTCCCGGAGAAACCCTCAATATCGGTGGCGATTTCCACCTGAACGTCAATAACGACCTGAACGTTCCGGGAGAGCTGAACGTCAGCGGCAACGCCTCATTCAATACGGCGAACAACGCTTTTTTTGCCGACAGGGTCCAGACGGGCGGCTCCTTTGGCATTAACGCCCCCGGACGTATCGATCTTTTAGGCGACGTTATCGCCGGAGGTATGGTCAACCTGATTGCCGGCGGCGATCTTGCGGCGCAAAGCATTTATTCGGGAGGCGGTTTTCTGGCCAACGGCCAAAACCTCCGTTTTGCCGGCGATATACTCGCGGGCGGCGACACCGCCATTACCGCGGCGCTGCTGGATTTTCAAAACGTGGGGTCGGGGGGCAACCTTTCCTTGAATGTGGCGCAAGGCGGCGTCCAGAGCGCGGGAAGCGTATTGGCCAACGGCAATCTCGAGATCCATTCGGCGCAAGCCATCGACCTGGGCGCGGCAAGCGCGGGCGGCAATGCGCTTCTTCAAGCGCAGCAAGGCGATATCCGTCTGGCGTCGGATTTTCAGGCGGGCGGCAACGCCGAACTGACAACGTCGGGTGTGCTGCAACTCCAAAGCGTTCTGGCGGGCGGCGACCTTTATCTTCAGGCGGCGACCGGGGGCATCATCGCCAACGACGTGATTGCCAACGGACGCGCGGATATCCAATCGGCACAAGCGATTTCCCTTGCGGGGAATCTCGGCGCCGGAGGCGATTTGACGCTGCAAACGCCCGCAACCGTCCAAATCGGCGCCGATGTCTGGTCGGGCGGACAGCAGCTCAATCTCGCCGGCGACGCCCTTGATATTGTCGGCGATATTC
>DBDN01000007.1 GCA_002293615.1 Betaproteobacteria bacterium UBA931
TCCAGCGCTGCTTTGTCAATACCGGCCTCCCGCAACAAACGGCTGATTTCCTGTTTGCTGTCGAGTGCCGCGACAAGAAACAATTCGGAAGCGATGAACTGGTCGCCTCGCTTGGTCGCCTCTTTCTCAATCAGATTGAAAAGGTTGGTCAAATCCCGAGATAACGTAATCTCGCCGCCCGTACCCTGCACTTGCGGCAAACGCGTCAACGCCGCCTGCGCGCCGGATTGCAAGGCGCCGACGTTGCCGCCCGCCCGCGCAATCAATGATCGTATCCCGCCGCCTTCCTGGTTTAATAACGCCATCAGCACATGCAAAGGCTCGATGAAGCCGTGGTCGCCGGCCAGTGCCAAGCTCTGCGCGTCGGCCAGAGCCTCCTGAAATTTGGTAGTAAGTTTATCGAACCGCATAAAAGCCTCCTGAAAATCAATTTTGTTGATAGATATGGCCGATATCCGTGCTTTCAAGCCTGTTTTCACGATGCGTCATCGTGCTAACATACCGTGAATCTGCCTTGTCGCATCTGAAAAATATTAATTCCGCAACGTTCCGTAAATACTTGCCATGCCATTCCTGCTTCGCCTTATCCCGCTGGCCGTACTCGTCACTGTCTCCGCGTCGCTGACGGCGCAAAATATCGGATTTGACGAGGTGGCTCCCAGGCCTTCGGGGAGCTCGCCGGGCTTCGTTGAAATGCACCAACCGCTTTCGGCAACCGCCGAGCAAGTGTTCGGACAAGCGCAGCCTAAACTATTGCAAATTCGCACATTGCTGAAAAGTGCGCAAAAACAATCTTCCATCGGTTCCGGTTTTATTGCCAGCAAAGACGGGCTTGCCATCACCAACTATCACGTTGTTTCGCAATATGCGCTGGAACCGGATACCTATCAGCTTGAATACATTGCGGCAGACGGCAGCAAAGGCGCTCTGCGGCTTTATGCCATCGATGTTACCAATGATCTTGCCGTGGTCAAGCTTGATGCTGGAGAAGGCGGCGGTTTTGACGCTTTCGCGTTTAACCCTGCGGCAATTAACGGCGCGCTCGCTAAAGGCGAACGGCTCTTCGCGATGGGCAACCCGCTGGATTTGGGCTTCACGATTGTCGAGGGTATTTACAACGGCCTTGTCGAAAAAAGTTACCAACCCCGGGTACACTTTACCGGTGCCTTAAATCCGGGAATGAGCGGCGGGCCGGCGGTAACCGCAAACAATCAAATCGCCGGCGTCAACGTTGCCAAGATGATCCGCGGCGATCTGGTCAGTTTTCTTGTTCCCGCCCATGCCGCTTATGCCATCCTGAACCGGGCAAAAAACGGCGACGAAATGGACGCATCTGATGTGCGCGCGGAAATCACGCGCCAGCTAAACGATTGGCAAAAAACGTTTTTTGCCACATTACGCGCGCAAAATTTTCGTCAGGCCGCTTTTGGCCCGTACCGCGCTCCGGAAAGCGACGCCGACTGGTTTAACTGCTGGGCATCGACCAACAGCAATGACCGTCCGAAACCGCGCACCACGATCAATCGCTCTTCGTGCGACACCAACACGCATCTTTTTCTCGCCGATGATATGTATGCCGGCAACGCCCGTTTATCGCATACTTATTTGAAAACCGAAGAACTCAACGCCATGCAATTTTCCGAAGCGTTATCACGTTCCGCGCTCCCCAATTTGCCCTGGAGCACCGCGAACCGTTATACGCCTTTTCGTTGCTACGAGAATTTTATGGCCGCCACCGCCGATACGCCCGATCGCCTGACGCTGCGCGTGATCTGGTGTGCCCGCGCCTACCGCGATATCCCGGAAATTTACGATATTTCGGTCTCAGCGGTAACGCAAGACCACAGCAAAGAGGCGCTTGTTTCCACTTTCTCGATAACAGGCACCAGTTTCGAAAACGGCATCTCTTTTACCCGTGATCTTCTTTCAATGCTGGAGGTAAAACATGTTCTGGATTGAAGTCCTCTCCCGCCAGAAAGAAATCATCCAGCGCCATCATGCCGCCGCCGATTTCGTCACGATCGGCCGCGCCTACGATAATGGGGTCATTGTGGATGATCCATACGTAGCACCCGCGCATGTACGTATCTGCCGCGATGAAAGCGGCGCGATGGTCGCGGAGGATCTTGCGACACAAAACGGCCTGCTTGATGAAAAGGGGAAACGCCATCATCGGATTTCCTTGACCGGAAATCAGCTTATCAGGATCGGCCACACCTGGTTGCGCGTCCGCGACGCCAATTTTAAAGTTGCCGACGAGCGACCGCTGCAACCACAGCGCCGGTTATGGCCCGGGCTTATGGCCATGCTCATTCTTCTACCAGGCTTTTTCATGCTTAACCTCTGGTTGCGCAATACCGGCGATTATTCGATCACGCTTTATTTGGGTCAGTTTGTATCGCTTGCTACCGGTATCGCTATCTGGATCGGGTTCTGGTCGTTATTAACGCGCTTGCTTACCGGGGCGGCGTGTTTTACATTGCACGCCATCATTGCCTTAACTGGTATTTTTGCATTGCAAATAATCAGTTTCACTCAAGACTGGCTGGTATTCGCTTTCTCAAGCAATTTCATTGCGCAATACAGTTTCCCATTATTCTGGTTTTTGTTCGCCCTGATTTGTTTTGCGCATATGTGTGTGATCAGCTCAAAAAATACTTATCGCAAAGCGGCGATTGTTTTTTCACTGGCTGCCTGCGCCAGTATGGCGCAGTGGTTTATGGACAATCCGTTAATCCCGGAAGATTCCGGAGCCAAACGGCCTTATTTGACGCGGATGTACCCGCCATCATGGCGTGTGATCGCACCGGAAACCGAACTTGAGTTTTTCGCTGAGGCTGAGAAACTCAAAGCACAGCTTGATGAGCTGCGCAAAAAAGAACCGCGCCGGGGTATGTTTGATAATTTCCTGAACGATTTTAACGACGGTGAAATGGCTCATCGATAATTACCTATTAATCCTCCTATGAAATGGCGTTTCTCGATTTTCCGTATTCTGCCTGCTGTTCTGGCAATACTCATTGCCGCCTGTTCGTCATCGGATCAGGACATCGGAAATGTCGCCGCTCCTCTGGTATTTTCATCGTGCCGATTACCGACGCTGTCAATGGCAGTCGAGTGCGCATCGCTTGATGTGCCGCTAAAACGCAATGATCCCGCATATCAGGAAAAAATTTCATTGCGTATCGTCCGTCTGCCGGCCAATACGCAACACCCCGACGAGGATCCTTTCATCATTCTTGCGGGCGGCCCCGGGCAAGCCGCATCGGCGCTCGCGCCGTTCGCGTCAACTTTGGTTGAAATACGGCGCACCCGCGATATTCTCCTGATCGACCAGCGCGGTACGGGGCAATCATCGCCGCTGACGTGCGCCGCGCTCGATAATGAAGACGACGCGACATTGGAAAACATTGCGCTTATTCAGGAACTTGCGCCCCGGGCGCGCCGTTGTCATGAAGAACTGCGCGCGCAAAATATTGACCCACTCGATTACGGTACATTGAATTTTGTCGCCGACCTCGAAAACGTCCGCCGCGCACTTGGCCTGAAAAAAATCAACTTGTGGGCAGGCAGCTACGGTACGCGTGTCGCACTCGAATATTTACGGCACCATCCCGAAAACATTCGTACAATGACGCTGGATGGCGTTGTCGACCCTTCCGTATCCATCCCGCTCAACGGTTGGCAAACGCGCAAAGAACGGCTGCAGAAACTACTTGATGCTTGCGCGCAATCCGCGTCGTGCAACGCACTACAACCGCCGCCACCACACATGCTCGCAGCGCTCGCACATAAGTTGCGCTCCCCGGGCATTAAAGCAAATATTGACAATCCGAATACTGGCGCTCCAGAAACCATAACCATCGATTTTAATATGATGTTGGCTGCGGCACAGTCGTTGTTATACGCGCCGGAAACCGCCGCATTATTGCCCTATCTGTTTGCCCGCGCTTATCGCGATGACTACGCGCCCTTGGCGGCGCTGACGCAATCATTTTCCGGAGAGCTTGGTGAACAAATGAGCCCTGCGTTGCACTACGCGATTATTTGCGCAGAAGACCGCCCTGTGCCTGGCGCGCTGTCAAACGATCCCCTGATCGGCGTCCTTTACCAGCAATCCGTGGATGCCTGCACGTCGTGGCCAATTGCTGAAAACGCGCAGGAACTGCATACCCCCGTTATCGCTCATCGCGATATCCCCGTCCTTTTATTGTCGGGCGCATTGGACCCGGTCACGCCGCCCGTTTATGCCCAAAAGGCCGCCCGGACCCTGCCGCTTCACCGCACCATCATTGCGCCTGGCTACGGCCATATCTTGTCGACGCACGCCTGCACGCCATCGCTGATTGCGGCATTTGTCCGAACGGCCGATTTGGAACAGTTGCCGTCGAATTGCGTTCGCCTTCTTGAAGAAAGCGCGCCACCGTTTTTCTGGCCGGATGCGCTTGCGCCGCAGCCATGATCGAAATCAACGCATTGTACAAACACTTTGGCAAGCAACGTGAAATCGTTGCGGTAAACGGTATTGCGCTGACTGCGCCAAACGCCCAGATTACCGGCCTGCTCGGCCCGAACGGTGCCGGCAAAACAACTCTTCTACGCATGTTGTCCACAGCCTTGTTGCCGGACAGCGGCAGCGCACGCATCGTCGGTTTTGATATCGTGACGCAACGCGCCGACGTGCGAAAAAATATTGGCGTCCTCTCGGATATGCGTGGGCTTTATCCGCGTTTAACCGCCGTCGAAAATATTATGTATTTCGGCGCACTTTACGGCTTGACAAAAAAACAGTCGGCTACGCGGCTTGCTTTCCTCCTGGAGACGCTGGAAATGACCGAGCTTGCGCATCGCAGAACCGAAGGTTTCTCTCAGGGTGAACGCATGAAAGTCGCCATCGCCCGTGCGCTGATTCACGATCCGCCGGTCATTATGCTCGATGAACCGACCAACGGCCTGGATGTCATGAGTGTCCGCTCACTACGCGCTTTTCTCCGTTTATTGCGCGATCAGGGAAAATGCATCGTATTTTCATCACACGTCATGTCGGAAGTTGCCAGCCTGTGCGATACGATTGCCATCATTAATCACGGCCGATTGGTCGCGCAAGGAACAAACAAGGACTTTCTTGACCGCACGCAGGCACAATCCCTGGAAGATGCCTTTTTCACCATTCTGGAAAACGACGAATTTGCGCGAGGCAATGCATGAGCCATCATTTTTCCCTGCGCCATGCCGGTATTATTTTTCGTAAAGAATGCCTCGATGCGTTCCGCGACCGCCGCACGTTGTTGATGATCATCCTTCCTGCTCTGCTTATCGGGCCGCTGTTTTTAATGTTGATTTTCAACCTGATCGCCACACATGGCGAAAAGGCGCAATCCCCCGAGCTGGCCGTGCAAGGTGCCGCATACGCGCCCGCGTTGATTGATTTTCTGAAGAAACAGCAGGTACGGATCAAACCGTTACCGGACGATTATGAAGCACAAATCAAGCACGGCTTACTGGATGCGGCGCTGGTGATCCCGGAGCACTTTCACGACGATGTCGCCTCCGGGAAAAAAGCGGAAGTGCAATTCATTTATGATCGGTCCCGCGACCGGGCACAAACAACCATTGGACAAATTGAACGATTGCTGCATGTCTATAATCAGCAATGGGGACAAACGCGCCTGCTGTTGCGCGGCGTTGCCCCGGAGGTCGCAGCACCGCTTTCAATCCGCGCCATTAACTTGGCGACACCGCAACAATCCGGCGCGTTGCTTTTGTCGTTGGTCGCTTTCTACGCGTTATTTGCAACATTAACCGGAGGCATGGCTTTGGCGCTTGACACCAGCGCCGGCGAACGCGAACGGCAATCGTTGCAACCACTTCTTATTACACCGGCACGCCCGCTCGAAATAGTCATCGGCAAATGGTTAACCGCAGGCATGGTCAACATGATCGTTGTCCTGTTAACGCTTATCGGCTTTTATCTCACACTGCGTTTTGCGCCGTTGCCGGCAGTCGGCCTCCCTTTCCTTTTCAGTATGAACGAATTACTGCGCTTCTGCTGCGTGCTTTTGCCGTTGACGCTCTTGCTTCCCGCGTTGCATTTTTATGTTGGCATCCGCGGTCGTTCGGTGCGCGAAGCGCAGGCAAGCACCTCTATTCTTCTATTGCTTTTTTCACTGTTGCCCGTCATGCAAATGTTCATGCAGCAACGCGAACCCGAATGGATTGTCGTCGTACCCATTGCCGGACATTACTCGATGCTGTCGCATGCTTTACGGGGCGACGTCTTTTCATATGCTGATATTTTCATCGCGCATGCTGTCCCAATGCTTTTATTATTTTTAACCCTATGGGCTTGCGCACAATGCCTTGACCGGGAAACACGCCAGCCATGAAACCATTCGCCCAAAAATTATCCGGCTTTACTTTGATGGAAATAATGGTTGCGCTTGCCATCCTGTCCATTCTGCTCCTGATTGCGGTACCCAGCACCGGCGATTCGGTCATCCGTAAGAAAGTCGATAGCGCCATTCCGCTGGCGGATGTGATTAAAAAACCGATTGAAGACGCGTGGAAAATTATCGGTACTTTACCCAAAGACAATGCCGACGCTGGTCTGCCCGTGCCCGATAAAATCGTCAATGAACTGATCAAATCCGTCGCCGTCGAAAACGGTGCGATTCATATGACTTTCGGCAACATCGCAGCGCCCCCGGCGCTCAAAGATAAGATTCTAACGCTACGCCCGGCAACTGTCCCCGACGAGCCCGTTGTTCCGATTTCCTGGGTATGCGGCCACGCTCCCGCGCCGGACGGCATGGAAGCGCAAGGCATGGATAAAACGAACGTTCCCGAAAAATATCTGCCGAGGCGTTGTCTCGGTAAAAAATAAGCGGCTGAATTGGAAGATTCATATTGCGTCCATTCTTCCGCTTGCGAAAAATCAAACAATATCTACCAAGCTAACCGCCTGGAATTCCGCAAATCCTTCTTATTCCCAATTATGAGGATGTCCACGCTACTAAAAACTCCCGCCAATGCGACGGCGCATCCCCGAAACGCAATTTCTCACGCACCAGTTCAATTTCCCGCTCGTATGCTTCCCGAAGATAAACGCCGCGCAGCAATTGAAAACGCAAAAACAGCAAATAAGTATTCAGCGTGTCGCATTCGCAGTAGTTACGCACTTCTTCAATACGCCCCTGCGCCACCGCTTCGCCGACATTACCGCCGTCCATCAGCAGTTTCCCGGGGAAACCGCATAACCGCGCCATCGCATCAAGACCCGCATTGGCGCGCGGCTGATATTGCGCCAACACATCCATCAAATCGATATGGCGGGTATGGTAGCGGTTCAGGTAATTATTGTATTTGAAATCGCGATCTTCATCGCCCCATTCCCAATAGCGCTGCGCGGTAATACCATGCAGCATTGAGCGGTAATGCAACACGGGCAGATCGAACCCTCCGCCGTTCCAAGATACCAGCTGTGGCGAAAAGCGTTCAACGCCTTCAAAAAAACGGCGAATCAATTCATCCTCAGAGTCGTCGGCTTGCCCCAGTGACCAGATTTGCAACCCTTTTTCGTTGCGCAAGACGCAGGCAATGGCAACCACTTGCTGGAAATAGTGGTGAGCAAACTCGCCACCGGTCGCGATACGGCGCTGATGAGAATACCAATCCAGCACATCGTTATCGGTCAATTCGTCGGGCAAACGATGAACGCGTCTGATTCCGGAAACATCGGTAATTGTTTCGATATCAAATGCCAGTATTGGAATCATTGTGTTTTATTCAATAGCCTGCCGCCATGTTTTGCTTCACCAACTCTGCCACGTTTTGCTTTACCAACTCCTCCACATAACGCGTCACGCCGTTTTTAACATCCAACATCGGCGCGTCGTACCCCGCTTCACGCAAACAGCGAATATCGGCTTGCGTGAAACTCTGATACTTGCCGACCAAAGCTTCCGGAAATGGAATGTACTCCACGGCACCTTGCGCCGCCCATTGCGCCAGCGTTTGTTCTGGCTTTCCGTCCAGGCGCGCCAATGCGTTCAGCGTTGCCGCCGCCATCGCGTTAAACGGCTCGGCTCGGCCTGTACCCAAATTGAAAATACCGGAATGACGAGGATGATCGAGAAAGTGCAAATTGACTTTGACGACATCCTCGACCGAAATAAAATCGCGGCGTTGTTCGCCCGGCGCATAACCGTCACTGCCGCCAAACAAACGAATCTTTCCGTCTTTTTTATATTGCTGATAAAAATGCCAGGCAACGGACGCCATGCGCCCTTTGTGTTGTTCGCGCGGGCCATAAACATTGAAATAACGAAGTCCGACAATCGGCGCTGTCTGCTCCGGCAGTACGCGGCGCACCACTTGGTCAAACATAAATTTTGAATAGCCGTAAATATTAAGAGGCGCTTCGTTGGCGCGGTCTTCAACAAACGTTTTGCCCGCGCCATATACAGCGGCACTTGACGCGTAAATCAGCGGGATATCGTTATTCTGGCAATGTTCAAGCAGCATGACCGAATAGCGATAATTGTTTTTCATCATATAGCGCCCATCCTCCTCCATAGTGTCGGAACATGCGCCCTGATGAAAAATTGCGCCGATATCGTCATCAAACGTACCGGCCTCAATTTCACTTAAGAAGTCGTCACGATCAAGATAATCCGCGATATCGCAATCCACCAGATTCCTGAATTTATCGGCGCGCGATAAATGATCCACCGCGATAATATTGTATTCGCCACGCCCATTGAGCGCTTTTACCAGATTAGCGCCGATAAATCCGGCAGCGCCTGTCACTACAATGTGCACGGAAGCTCTCCTTATTTTTAGAGGTCGAAATGCACACGACCTATTTCTGTGGTTACAAATTTCACCCGCGGTGCGATCGCGCATAATAATTGATATGGGATCAGCCCGGACCAGCGTGCGACATCATCCACCGGCAAGCCATCGCCCCATAATAACACCGGGCTGCCCGGATGCGCTTCGGGAATATCGGTAATGTCCACGGTCAGCATGTCCATCGATACCCGTCCGGCAATCGTCGCCCGCTTTCCGGCGACCTGTACCGGCGTGCCGGGCCTAGCCGTAATCGGATAACCATCGGCGTATCCACACGCAACCACACCGATGCGTGTCGGCCGTGTCGTCCGATATACCTCGCCATAGCCGACGTATTCGCCTTCGGGCACGTCCTGCACCGCGATTAATTCCGAGCGCAGCGACATGACCGGCTGCAAACCAAACAAACGCGCCGGCCTGTCGATGATCGGCGAAGCACCGTAAATCATCAACCCCGGGCGAACGATATCGCCGCCAACCGTTCGAAACCGCAACACGCCCGCGGAATTAGCAATACTCCGCGGATACGACAACCCCGCACAAGCCGATTCGAATCGTGCCAGCGCTTCGGCAGAACCTTCTTTGGTTTCCGCACGGGCAAGATGCGTCATCAGGCGCAAAGCGGCAACTGCCGGCAATGCCGAAAGCCGTTCGCAAAACGCCTTGGTTTCGTGCGGTTTGATCCCCAAACGATTCATGCCGGTATTGACAGACAAAAAAACCTCTAGCGGTTTCTCAAGTTTCGTTTTTTCCAGCATCTGCAACTGTTCGTGATTATGCACCACGGTCGCAATGCGGTACTGGGAAAACTCCTTCAACTCTCCGACGCGAAAGAAACCTTCCAAAAGAAGAATGCGCCGCGTGTAATTGGCTTCGCGCAACTCAATTGCCGCGGGCAATTCCATCAGCGCCAAACCATCGACCTCATCAAGCGCCGGAAGTATCCGCTTTAAGCCATGCCCGTAAGCATCCGCCTTGACCACCGCAAAAATCTGCGCCGCCGAGACATAGTCACGTACTCTTTTTAAATTCTGACGCAACGCAGAAAGGTTGATTTGAGCGACAAGTTGTCTTGATGCTTCCGGCATGGTTATTGTTTCCTGAAACGATAAAATTACCCACACACCTTTCGGAATTGCCTAACGCGTAACAGACCGAATTTTTACCTTAAAAAAACATTATTTATCGGTGTTCCATTATACTCATTCCGTTCAAGTTCTACCGATAATAAACTGGTACGTCGTTTCCCACCATCTGGTTCCGCATGAAGCCTGGCTTTTATACCATTATCGCCGCTCAATTCTTTTCATCGCTTGCCGATAATGCGTTATTAATCGCCGCCATTGCGCTGTTGTTCGAAACGGTTCCGAACGAAGCTTCATGGATGTCGCCGCTTTTAAAGTGGACATTTACCCTCTCTTACGTGCTCTTTGCCGCTTTCGTCGGCGCTTTTGCTGACGCGTTGCCCAAAGGCCGTGTCATGCTCATCACCAACGGCATCAAAATGCTCGGCTGCGTCTTGCTGATCGTCGGCACCCATCCAATCGCGGCCTACGCTGTTGTCGGCCTCGGCGCCGCTGCATATTCGCCCGCCAAATATGGAATCATGACCGAGCTCTTGCCACCGGAGCAGCTGGTGATCGGAAACAGCTGGATGGAGGCGGCCACCATACTCTCCATCATCTTCGGCGTATTGCTCGGCGGCGTACTCGTGGATGGCCGCGCCGCGCTTATCTTGATCGGCAAGGCACCCCATTTCATCAATACCGCATCGGAAGCGGCCATGCTCGTCATCATGATCGGTTACTTCATCGCCGCAACGATCAACCTCTTTATCCCCAATACCGGCGTCGACCACCGGATGCCCAGCAAGAAACCCTCTTTTTTCATCAAAGAATTCAGTCGTTGCTGCCTGCTGCTGTGGAAAGACCGACTTGGCCAAATTTCACTAGCAACGACCACGATTTTCTGGGACGCCAGCGCAACGCTCCAATTTGTTGTGCTCGACTGGGCAGCCAATGCTCTCGGCTACTCGCTATCGCAAGCGACGCGCTTGCAGGGCGTCGTCGCCATCGGTATTGCCGTCGGCGCCATACTCGCCGCCAAAATGATTTCATTGCGCAACTCCGTCAAAGTACTGCCGTTGGGTGCTGCAATGGGCATTCTTGCCATGCTGATGGTGCTGGTCAACGGTATTGAAGTCGCCGTTACGCTACTCGTGATTATCGGTGTCTTGGCGGGTATTTTCGTCGTGCCGATGAACGCATTGCTGCAACATCGCGGCTATATCCTGATGGGCGCCGGGCATTCCATCGCCGTACAAAATTTCAATGAAAACATCGGCATCATGATCATGCTCGCCCTTTATTCGTTGATGCGTCATTCCGGCTTATCCATCAACACCGCTATTATTATTTTCGGCAGTTTCCTAACTGGCGCCATGCTGCTCGTTATTATCAAACACGCACGCAATCAGGCACGCTGTGATTCGCTGCATTTAATCGGTATGATGCGTCCGGAACATCGCCCACCCTTGGCCGTACCAAGGAAAAAACAGAGAAAAAAATCGGCCTGATATATTGTTGCCCGCGTTCACTGCATTCAAAAAAGCGCGTGCACAGCTAAAACAAATTCACCCGATGACCGCCATTGCCACGTCGATCTCGCCAACAGCTCATTGAGCGACGCAACATAAAGTTTTATTTCCGCCGGACAGCATGGCGCAAACCTATTAAATCGATCAGGCTCGGGATGACTATCAAAGCATTGACAATATCGGCAAGCGTCCAGATCGTATCGAGATGAAAAAGTGTGCCGAACACCACGCACACAATGCAAATAATACGATACGTAGGATCTATGTTTTTGCCACAGCCACCGCAATTGCCGCACTGCCAAGGCCGACCTTGTTGGAAAATACACCGCCCGCACCAAACTGAATCGCCATCATGAAGGTGACGCCGATAAAATCGCTGATGAAATCGCGTTGACTTGCGGAAAAGTGCCGATGCCGATCCGCGCTACGGCAACGCCAAATGCTACTGCTTGGTCACCGCCGGAGCATCTTCCTCCATGACCCATTCGCGCCACAGCGCCACCAGGAGAGCCATAACCACTGGTCCAATAAACAAACCAAGCAAGCCCATTGTTTTAACGCCGCCCACCAGACCAAAAAGTGTCGGTAAAAAAGGCAGCTTAGCCGGACCCCCGACCAGTTTCGGACGAATTGTTTTGTCGACCACAAACAACTCTAGTGCGCCCCACATAAATAAAAGCGTTCCCGCAGTAGGGTGCCCACTGCCCACGAGATAAAGCGACACCAGCGACATTGACAACGGCGCACCGCCGGGGATCAATGCCATAAAACCAGTTAACACACCGAGCGTCAGTGGCGACGGTGCGCCAGCAATCCAGTACGCGCATCCCAGCACTATGCCCTCGCCAATGGCAATGACTGTCATGCCGGTAATGGTAGCACTGACCATAGTCGGCGCTACGCGCGAAACGCGGTACCAACGCTCAGGCAAAATGCGTTCGCCCACTTTATCGAGCTGCTGCGCCAGAGCATGTCCGTCTTTATAAAGAAAGAACAGAGTGATGACCATGAACAGCAGTGCCAGCGCCCCCGAGAAAAGCTGCCCGCCGAAACTGATCACCATGCGCGAAATATTCGCCACCTGTCCCAAACCGATAAGTTGCATTATTTCACTGATCGCCTGCGGATGCGCGAAGTTTTCCCGCCACCACTGCGCAATCGTCACACCAATCCAAGGCAATTGCTCAATCCACATTGGCACGGCGATGCCGGTACGATTGGCATTGACCAGCCAATGAGCCGCCGCCTGCAATTCGCGCAGACCATAAAGAACGATGGCCGTCAACGGAATTACGATCAGAAGCACAACCAGAAAGGTGGAAACGGATGCGGCAAGCCAAGTCCGGCCGCCGCAATGCGCTACCTGTTTTTTGTAAACGTCCCACGAAGCAAAGGCAATGATCAACGCGCCAAGAACGGAAACAAGAAAACTGTAAAAGAAATAAACCCCCGCCAGCAAAATAAGAATAATCAGCCAACGGGCAACCGGATGAGCTGCAATCGTATTAGTATTATTATGTGGCATGAGCAATCCTTATTTCTCTAAAAAAAACAGCCGGAAACTCAACATAATGCAAGTTTCCGGCCATAAGATAATCCAGTTTTTGACCAAACAGCAACGTTCCTCACCATAATCGCGCGCTGACGCGCTCCTACCATCAGCGCGATTCTCCGGCTAAGGCATTTGCGCCGGAATAGGCGCCGGACGATGGCGCGCGCCCGACATACCCGACTCCACGGTTCTCATGTTAAGCATTGGAATCGGTGTTCCCTTCGGCGCCACTGGACGAGAACGCAGATAAAGATTGGCATCTGTGCCTTGATAAAGCTCGTATTCGTAAGCACCCGCGGTCACGATGCCGCCCGGATGTGTCAGTGCAAAACTGCCCGGATCAATGCGTCCGCCGTTGACGGCTTCAACCACCAGAATACCGTTGCCTTGTGTCGGCGCACCCAAGCCGCCAATATTGCGGATATTGAGTAATGTTCCGCCGGAAGCACGGCCACCATCGATCACAAGACGATCACCCGCACCATTTTCGCCAAGAAACACATTCAGATCGACGGTGCCGCCCTGCCCCAAATAATTCAGTACTTTCAGCAATTTGAAACTGCCCAGCGCGGGCGCGGCAAATTCCACACGTCCGGCATTGGTCAGCTGTTCGGAAAGCGTCGAAACGGCGTTCACCGACCAGACGCTGCTCGGGTCAATGATAACGTTGTTCACCGGCAACGCCGCGCCGACCCAGCGCGAGCCATCGTACAAGCTGATGTCGGCACGGGCCGCTTTCGCTCCCGGCTGTATTTCAGCATCGCCCGTCAGAAAGCTGCCGCCATAAGCCACCACCCGCACCCAGGTAGGAATTTCGCTGTTGGCGTTGTCGTACGTTGCAAGTAGCGATTGGCTGCCCGCCGTCAGCGACGACGCATTCGACAATACGAGATCCAAACGTCCCATCGCGCCGATCACTGCGCCGGCGCTGGTCAAGTGGCTGTTGAACATATTGACGCGGTTCGGTTCGGAACCGTCAAAATTAAAGGACAGCAAGCCGTAAGCGTCCGGCCCGCTTGCCTGAACGGTGGTATTGGTTAGCTCCATAACACCGGGGCCTCCCGCGTTCTGCACCGAAAGCGCTGTCGGCGTACTCGTGCCGCCGCTCGTCCAAGTTGTGGTAATCCGGCTGTTTTGTGCCGCAATATACGCGTTGGTCGCAGCCATGCCGATGGTTGACGCACCTTGCGTTGCAATCGTACTGTCGGTCAGACTGACCATACCGCCTTGACTTGCGTTGACACCGTATGCCCCAAAACCGACGCCCGGCATTGATGTTGCCTGCACCGTTGCCCCGGACGCGGAAATTGCTCCACCCTGAGCCATCAAGCCGACGCCTTGCGAAAACGCCGTCGTTGTGAACATATGGAAAGGCGCCTGCGATTGCTCGGAGGACGACGCCACATAAAAATTGGGACCCAGCGGCACCGGCGCAATCTGGATGTTGTTATGACCGTACAACGTTGCCCGGCTTCCCGGCCCTGCCCAAAGACCAGCGCCAGCGCCCTGACCGTTAATCTTCAGATTTCCCAGCGTCAACGTACCGTTATTGGTAACAACTACGCCGGTACTTGATGCCGCGGAAACATCGTTACCACCGAGGTGAATCGAAAGCCCCGAACCGATTTCATTGCGGCCAAGGTCGGCGCTGTCAACGACCAAACCGACACTGCGCGAACCAAGAATCTGCAACATCGCATCCGGCAGCAGGGAAATTTTTCCTTTATCGCGCGCATAAACGCCTGTTGCCCCCGCACCCAATGTAACGACCGGCATCGGTGCAACAACGGTAATCTGCCCGCCACGATCCGCGCCTAACGCAACCGCATTCGAGGTGCCGGAAGTCGTGACCGACGAGCCTGCGCCAAAGGTAATTGTTCCACCATGATCCGCAATGGCGCCGTGACGCCCCGAATAAATCGCCGCCCCTTTGACGTCGATGGCGCCGCCCGTCGCGCTCAATGCCGTACCGTTAATCGTATTGACCGTGATCGGCCCGGGTTTTGCGCCCGCCTGTGTATCAAAGGTCAGCGTCCCGCCGGTAACCCGCGCCGCCAAAGAGCTGCCTCCGACACTTACCGTCGTATTGCCGACCACCGTCGTCGCGCCGGAACCAACCTCAATAGTCGAAGTGACCGCCGGGTTGAGATTCGGTGTGGTCACGATATACGGCTGATCGGGGCCGAGGTACTTCTGCCCGAAAACAGGGAGCGCCATTCCTACGGCAAGCGCGACGAAAACTGCTATTTTGTGTGCACGAAATACGCTGGAGTTTTTAGTAACCATGGCTTTTCAACATTGCGTTAATCACTGGCGCTCAACCGGCGCGCCGGAAATTTTGATCAAGGCGCGACTTAGGGTCTCAAATGAAACTTGTCGCCTTTTTACACCAAGTGTGGATTATCGCCTGTCGCCCGCAACTTTGCACCTTTTTTCGCCGAAACAAAGACAAGGTCATACCATTCTTTAGTGCAGCACACAACAACCTTTTAAGAAGGACACCGTTCAATCACTAATGGAGCGATGGCGACCAATTTGTCGAATACGTTTTTTCAAGTAATGCACAAACATAAACACCCAGATCGATATCGAGGTGTTTTTGCGTCGCATTTACGCCAGCATCCTGCCAATCCGATTCCAGTACAAAAGATATAAATTGCCGCCAATTCCTCCCCATCTGCTCCACCATAATTTGTGCGAGGCTGTATGCGTATTCCTGCTGATCATTGCGGTGAAAAGCTTCGCCTGACCAAAAATCCTGGATATTTTCTGAATTCCAAAATTCCTGATGACGCTGATGCATTTCGAAAGGGGTAAACCGATCATCGTGTTTTCTTCTGCATAAAACTTGCTCTGTATTAACGGCAATGCCTTCGTTCAGCCAAGCCGGCAAAGGAAGATGGGAAAGACAACTATGCGTCATCTCATGAACAATTGTCGGCTCAATATGGGCAAGTTCGGATTTAATCAGGACAAAATGCGGACATCCCCGTCCCAAGAACATACCGCTACTAAAAGCAAATTCAGAGTGTTCTGGATACGTGTGAATTACATAGCGATAATAGGCGTCACTGTCATCAAAAATAATCAGAATATCCCTGCCGCCGCTTGACCTTTGCGCAATCCCGTCCAATTGCCGAAGAATCCGGCCAAATGTTCGCTCAATATAACGTACCGTTGCACAAGCCTCTTTAAAAGAAAAGGAAGACAAAACCGCGACATGTTCAGAAAGTGTCAAATGAAAAACCTCTCCCAGTGCATCACGAAAATGCAACAGCCAGCCCAACTCGCATGCCTCCCAAAATTTATCGAATTGGCCTGGCTCAACGCTATTTTCAACGTCGTACACAGCTCCCCAATCCACGATAGGATACCCCTCATGAAGGGTAATATGTTTTTGAAATTCAAAGGCAGAGCGCCCATCAATTTCAATAACACCAGGCGCCTCGCCATCCAACCGCCAGCAATCATCTTCTTTCTGTTTAGGCTTTAGCCAATGCCGTATTTGCTTAAACACCATAGCCTCCCCCTCTAAAACCAGATACGGCGCACGATACCATCAACATATAAAAACATCAATAAAAAGGCTTTCCTCATGATAAAGAAAGCCTTTTATCGGAATACTGCAAGCAATTACTTCAAGCGTAATGTCTCTCTGGCAATAACCAGTTCCTCATTGGTCGGGATAACATACACTTTGGTCTTGCCGTTGGAGATCTGTACAGCCTTGCCGTGCTCGATATTTTTGTTGACTTCGGGATCAAAACTAATACCGAGATAATCCATGTTGCTCAAGATTTTCTCACGCAAAATTGTAGCGTGCTCGCCAANNAAATGCCAGAAAATCGATTCCGTTCAGGAATGCCGCATAAGCGCCTATGTACTTCTTGACACGATAGGCAAACATATCAATCGCCAAACGCGCCCGATCATTGCCTTGGTTCATCGCTTCAATCAAATCACGCACATCGGAGCCGACGCCGCTTACGCCCAAGAGGCCGCTTTTTTTGTTCAAATAGTTGATGGTTTCATGGACGTCCATACCGGTTTTACCCCTCAGGTATTCAACCGCCGCCGCATCAATGTCTCCGCTGCGCGTCCCCATTAGGNNCTGCGCGTCCCCATCACCAAACCTTCCAGCGGCGTCAGGCCCATTGATGTGTCAATACATTTCCCATCTTTCACCGCTGAAATACTTGCGCCGTTACCAAGATGGCAAACCACCAGTTTAAAATCTTTCCTGCCCATGATTTTGGTGGCTTCACCGGTAATGTACAGATGACTGGTGCCATGGAAACCGTATTTACGGACGCCGTATTTTTTATAATCATCATAAGGGATCGCGTACATATACGCGTAGTCCGGCATTGTTGAATGAAAGGTATTATCGAACACGGCCACCATCGGTTCATTCGGCATAATGGCACGGCACGCCTCAATACCCATCAAGTTTGCCGGCATATGCAATGGGCCAAGACCAATATTGCTTTTGATGACTTCAATGACTTTATCGTCGATCAAAACGCTTGAATCGTATTCCTCGCCGCTTAACAGAACACGATGCCCGATTGCCTTGATTTCAGACATATCCTTGATCACGCCGACATCGGGATCAACCAGTTTTTCCAGCACAAATTCCATCGCCTGAACATGTGTCGGCATCGCGTGCTCAACACGTAATTCTTTTTTACCGCTGTGCGTCAGCATTGATCTTTCTTGCCCAATACGTTCGCAGAGGCCTTTGGCAAGCACGGACTCATTATCCATTTCGAACAACTGATACTTTAAGGAAGAGCTCCCAGCATTGATCACCAATATTTTCATATCGATCCTTTCATCAGAAAACAACAGCGCTTAATGCCTGTACACATGAAAGTCATGTGTCACCGGCCAAAAAAACAAGATGCCACCCGACGACAAAGCCGGGCGGCGTAAATACTCAGCCCGCTGCCTGCATGGCAGTAATCGCCGTCACGTTGACGATATCGTCGATAGTGCAACCGCGCGATAAATCATTCAGCGGTTTATTGAATCCCTGGCAAATCGGGCCAATCGCTTCCGCGCCGGCCAGGCGCTCAACCATTTTGTAGCCAATGTTACCCGCCTGCAAATCCGGGAAAATAAAAACGTTGGCTTTACCGGCAACCGAGCTGCCCGGCGCTTTGGATTTTGCCACCCGCTCCACCACCGCCGCATCAAACTGAAGTTCGCCGTCAATCGCCAGACCGGGTTCCTGTTTTTTGACAAGTTCCGTCGCCTGCACCACTTTATCGACGAGCTCATGCTTGGCCGAACCTTTGGTAGAAAAAGACAACATTGCGACACGCGGTTCTTTCATGCCGGCAATTTTTCTGGCTGACTCCGCCGAGGCAATCGCAATCGCCGCGAGTTGCTCCGCATCCGGATTCGGGTTTACCGCGCAATCGCCAAAAATCAATATACCACCCTCGCCATACGGACAGCCGTCGGGCATCACCATCACAAAACAGCTGCTCACCGTACTGATCCCCGGCGCCGTCTTGATGATCTGCATGCCCGGGCGCAACATATCGCTCGTCGGATGCGCCGCACCGCCGACCATACCATCCGCCTCACCCATTTGCACCATCAACACACCGAGGCTCATTTCGTCACGCGCCTGCATTTCGGCTTTTTCCTGAGTCATTCCTTTGTTTTTTCTCAGCTCATACAAAGTATCGGCGTAAGGTTTGATATCAACCGTTTTCGGATCGACGATTCTGATGCCGTCCAGATGAGCATCAGGACACATTTTTTTAATCTCAACCTCGTTCCCAAGCAATATAATTTTCGCTATCTTCTGTTTGGTCACGATCTCCGCCGCTTTCACGACTCTTTCGTCTCCGCCTTCAGGGAAAACAATCGTCTTATCAACTTTGGCTGCCTTCTCTTTAATCGACTCCAAAAATGTACTCATAAAGCTGCTCCTTGGTAAACAGTTTGCATATTGCTTTTGTAGCAAAAGCGCGATTGAAACAAAATCATACTTCAATTTTTATGGTCACAAAACAATTTTTTTTTTACGGTTAAAACAGGCCTCTCCCGTAGCAAGACATGCTGCCATAGTGTTTCCTGGTTCTGTCGAACTTAATATCAGCAAAGCCGCAAAACCATTTTTACAATCACGGTACGACGATTTCTTCATTTTTCCAGCCCGCTCTCTACACCTGCCATACGGCAACGATCGCTGTGACATGCCCCAGAAAATATTCTTACTCGTTGAAAGCGGATCATCCTGCATGAGAACCATACGGAAAAATCTCTCTCAACAACCAATAAGTCGTTGCCGTATCGTTGCCTTTTGCATGGCTTCTCGTATAATGAAAATTCCTAAAATCACCGTAAACGTTTTTTTAAATGTCTGCCCAATACCGGGCGTGTGATTTCTTTCTTAAATAACTTCAAGGGGGAAATATGCCCATTACTTTGATCCGCTCCGAAGATTTCATAACAAGCATTGCCGACGCGCTGCAATATATCTCTTACTACCATCCGCCCGATTACATTGAAGCGCTGGGTTACGCCTATGAAAATGAGCAATCTCCCGCAGCCAAAGACGCGATCGCACAAATCCTGACCAATTCGCGCATGAGCGCCGAAGGCCACCGTCCGATATGTCAGGATACCGGTATCGTCAATGTTTTCGTCAAAATCGGTATGGACGTGCGCTTCGAAGACAATAACCGCTCAATACTTGATCTTATCAACGAAGGCGTCGCCCGCGCATATACCGACCCCAACAATACGTTACGATATTCTGTTCTCGCCGATCCCGCCGGAGCCCGCAAAAATACGCGCGACAATACTCCGGCTGTGGTGTACTACGATTTTGTACCCGGCAACACGGTAGACATCAAGATCGCGGCAAAAGGCGGCGGTTCCGAAGCCAAATCCAAGTTGGCCATGCTCAATCCGTCCGACTCCATCGTCGATTGGGTTGTGAAAACCGTACCGACCATGGGCGGCGGCTGGTGTCCGCCGGGAATTCTTGGTATCGGCATCGGCGGTACCGCGGATAAAGCACTACTGATGGCAAAAGAAGCTCTGATGGAACCTGTCGATATCGGTGCGCTGATCAAACGCGGCCCCAGCAATCGTATTGAAGAGCTGCGTCTGGAAATCTACGATAAGGTGAACGCGCTGGGCATCGGTGCGCAAAGCCTGGGCGGTCTGTTCACTGTACTTGACGTCAAGATTCTCGATTACCCGACCCATGCGGCGAACCTGCCTGTCGGCATGATCCCAAACTGCGCGGCAACTCGCCATGTTCATTTCACACTCGACGGCAATGGCCCGGCAAATTTAACACCCCCCGATTTATCGCACTGGCCAAAAGTCACCTGGACGCCGTCTTCAGAGGCAACCCGTGTCAATCTCGATACTTTGACGCCTGAAGAGGTTGCTCGCTGGAAACCGGGCGAACGGTTACTGCTAAGCGGAAAAATACTCACCGGCCGCGATGCCGCGCACAAGCGTATCGCCGACATGCTGGCGCGCGGAGAAACCCTGCCGGTATCGTTTAAAAACCGCGCGATCTATTACGTTGGGCCGGTCGATCCGATTGGTGACGAAGTGGTTGGCCCGGCAGGCCCCACGACCGCAACGCGCATGGACAAATTCACCGAAGCCATGCTGGCGCAAACAGGGCTGATTGCCATGGTCGGCAAAAGCGAGCGCGGCCCGGCCGCTATCGAAGCAATTAAAAAGCACAAGGCGGCCTATTTGATTGCCGTCGGCGGCGCCGCCTACCTTATTGCCAAGGCGATCAAAAAGTCCAAGGTGCTGGCTTTCGAAGACCTCGGTATGGAAGCGATTTACGAATTTGAGCTAAAAGACATGCCGGTTACCGTTGCCGTCGACAGCAGCGGTCAATCGTTGCATAAAACAGGCCCGCTCGAATGGCAGAAGAAAATCGGGAAAATATCGGTAGTTGCCGAATGAAATCTTTTACCAAATAAGTAATCGCGCGCGCGCCGTTCCCGATAAAAAGCTATGCTATCGAAGCTCCCTGTAAAAAAACAGGGGGCTTCACTACTCTCCGCCATAAAAGGCAACTCCGGATGAGCCGTATGAAAGTTCTATTTTTTATTAATTATTCGATTATTTCCGCCGCCTGCTGATCGGCGTGATACGACGAACGCACCAACGCGCCGATCGCCGCGTGCTTAAAGCCCATCGCGTAAGCTTCGCGCTCAAACCTTTTGAAGGTCTCCGGCGTCACATAGCGAAGCACAGGGAGATGGCCGGTGGATGGTTGTAAATATTGGCCAATCGTCAGCATATCGATGTTGTGCGCCCGCATATCGCGCATCACTTCGATAATTTCTTCGTCCGCTTCACCTAGGCCAACCATCAATCCGGACTTGGTGATCACCTGCGGCGCCATTTTCTTATATTCATTAAGCAATTTCAGGGAATGATGATAATCCGCGCCTGGGCGCGATTGTTTGTATAAACGCGGAACCGTCTCAAGATTATGGTTCATCACATCCGGCGGCGTTTGCCGCAAAATCTCTAACGCCCTCTCCAGCCTGCCGCGAAAATCCGGCACCAATATTTCAATACGCGTTTCCGGCGCTTTCTCCCGAAGCGCCTTGATACATGCGGCAAAATGCGCCGCGCCGCCATCGCGCAAATCATCGCGATCAACACTGGTAATCACAACGTACTTGAGCGCCATTGCCGCTACCGTTTCTGCCAGCTTCTTCGGTTCGCCTTCATCAAGCGGCAAAGGGCGGCCGTGCCCAACATCACAAAACGGACAGCGCCGCGTGCAAATATCGCCCATGATCATGAACGTCGCCGTACCTTTGCCAAAGCATTCACCAATATTCGGGCACGACGCCTCCTCGCAAACGGTATGCAACGCATGAGCGCGCAATGTGTTCTTAATTTCCTGATAGCGTTGCGAGCTGGCGGCACGCACGCGAATCCACGATGGTTTTTTCAACATCGGCTGCGGCGTTATCTTAATCGGAATTTTTGCCGTTTTCGCTTCGCCTTTTTGTTTTACAACAGGCCGCATACGCTTCGGGTCACCGGTTGATTCGGGCATAAAGCTATGTCTCCATGATCAGGTTTTCTGCAACCAACTGCGCTAATTGTTGCGCGGCTTCTTTCATTTCCGGCACGGCGCCATAATCGCTCATTTGCGCAACACGCAATCCGGGATAACCGCACGGGTTAATGTCGTTAAACGGCGCAAGATCCATGGCAATATTCACGCTCAAACCGTGATATGTTCGCCCGTTGCGCACTTTTAAACCTAAAGAGCTGATCTTGCGCTCACCAAGGATATCGCGCACGTAAACACCCGGCGCGTCTTTTTTACCGTAAGCCTCGATACCGTATTGCGCCAGCCATTGGCTCACGGCATTTTCAATGCGGCGCACCATGCTGCGCACGCCAAGTTTCATGCGCCGGATATCGGCCAAAATATAAAGCACCAATTGCCCCGGCCCATGATAGGTAATCTGTCCGCCCCGATCGGTTTTCACCACGGGAATCCCATGGCTGTTACGCAATAAATGTTCGTTTTTCCCCGCCAGGCCCAACGTAAATACCGGATCATGTTCTGTCGCCCAAATTTCATCGAGCGTCGTTTCGTTGCGCACTTCGGTAAAATCGCGCATCGCCTGCCAGCACGTCTGATAATCGGTGCGTCCCATGTACCGCACCAAAAACGGAATATCGGCAACACCCACGGCAATACTTTCCACCAACGGCATTTTCAAATTACCAAGCTTACCATCGGATGCGCTGTCAACGCCCGATAAAGACCGTCGATCTGCGCTTTATTCTCCGCCAAAATCGTTACCGTCAGCGACAAATAATTACTGGCGCCGGAAACACGCATTTCCATAGTTGCCGGATCGTAATCGGGGAAATGCTCGATAACCACTTCCGCGACCGCTTGCGCAAACCCATCATGCGCTTTACCCATAATCTTGATCGGGAAATCACAGGGAAACCGCAAAAGCGTTTCTTCGTCGTTCGAAAATTCAGTCATCCCGGTTTTCCGCGCCCTGGACTGCCTTATTGTTATTATAGGAAACGCGAATCATCTGCCCGGCACGCAATGTGCCTGATTCTTCAATGCTGTTCCAGCGCATCAATTCCTCCACAGTTGCCCCATGCGCACGCGCAATTTCTCCGAGCGTATCGCCTTTTTGCACTTTGTAATCCGAAAGCGTTACTTCTTCTGCGGCCACGCCCTTGCCGGATTGCATCGCCAGCGCCCGTCCTAGATCGTTATCGTTGTCAACAATAATTTTTTGCCCGATTTTCAATAATGAGCGCTTACTTAAACGATTCCAGCGCAACAAGTCGTTGACCGATACCTGATAATGCGCGGCAATCGCCCCTAAAGTATCTCCCTGGCGCACAATATGTGCGGCAGCATTTTCTGCCGTGTTATCCGGTACGGAAGATGCCGCCATTTCCGTATTTGCAGCAGCGGCTACCTCGGCGCTATCGCCTGCAGCTATCCGAATAGTCTGCCCAGCACGCAGTGACGACGCTTTTTGAATGTGATTCCATGCCAACAACTGCTGTACAGTAACGCCATACTTCGTCGCAATCGCGCTCAGTGTGTCTCCTTTCTGTACTGTATAGGAAGAGACTGCAGTCGCCACCTTGTTGCCGATGGGTTTCCCGGTATCGGCCGCCGATACATAAACCGGCGCATCGCTCATAACGCGAATATTTTTCCCGGCACGCAGCGATGTCGCTTTCTTGATGCCGTTTATTCGCATCAGTTCTTTTACGCTCACACGATGACGCTTGGCAATACCGCTTAATGTATCGCCTTTTTTCACCTTGTAGTACGTGATACGCGTTGACGGCACCGTGGTAAACACCGCGCTCGCCAGCGACGCCTCCGTCGTCACCGAAGGTTGTTCGGCCGGTACCAGCAACATAATGCCTGCGCGCGCCTGTGCCCGACTACCCAGACCGTTGACGGCACGCAGCGCTTCAAGTGTCATATTGAATTTATCGGCAACCTGCGCAAACGATTCGTTCTTCTGCATTTTATATGCCTGCCAAGTCACCAGCGGCTGATCGACCAGATCGAGCTTTGACGCAAAAATACCGGCCTTATCAATCGGCAGCAATAAAGTAAATTCATCGGCACCGGCAATTACCGGCCGATTGTGTTGCGGGTTTAACGCCAGAAACTCTTCTTTCGACATTTCTGCCAGCGACGCCGCCATAT
>DBDN01000003.1:0-9999 GCA_002293615.1 Betaproteobacteria bacterium UBA931
GGTTGCGTTAAGCGAAACAGACTGATCGCTTCCGTTTATTATGGTGATATCGGAAATATCCTGGACAAGTGTAACCTGCATGCCTCCCATCGCATTTCCCGAAGGCGGAATCAAACGAACGCGATATGTCCCGTCCGCCGGAAGATTTACAAAATCCAGCGTGGTGCTGCCTTCACTTCCCGCAACAGAATTCACTGTTTTTGACTGGTGCAGCACGCCATCCGGCCGATACAATTGAACTGTAGTATTTCCAAGAATGGTGTTTCCCAATAGATATAAACGCCCGAGCATCCCGGCAGCCGCTTCGAAATCATATGTCCCCGCCTGGCCGACTTTATCGGCAATAAATGTTTCAGAGACACTGGTCGTTAATGTGCCGTTAATATCCCGATTCAAAGAAACGCTTAACGATGCCGATGCGGACACCGCCGTAATGATCACGGTGTAGTTGCCGGTTATCGGTAGATAAGGAATGGTACAACTGGCCGTTTTTTTAATAGAAGAACATGTCGTCAGGTTTGTTGCATCCGGTTTTTTAACAACAACTGTGATGCTTCCCGTTGTCGTAACCACATCCGTCAGCCCCAACATATAGCCCCGGCCTTGCTCTCCGGCAAAACTAAAGCTCCTGCTTTCATTCGCCGAAAGATTGATTGGCTGTGGAAAATAAGGATCAAAAAATGAACCTACAATAAACGAATCCTCACTTGTAACCGTTCCGTTGGCATTGCTCACCGAAATTGGCCCTGTTGACGCGGTCGCCGGAACAATCACTTTTAGTTTCGTAGCGCTCGCTTCTTGTATTGCCGCTTCCACACCGTTGAATGTGACCGTGTTGTTCGCGGCCACCGGAGCAAAGCCGCTTCCGTAGATAGTCACGGCGGTACCGGCAAGGCCTGTTGTCGGCGTAAAGCGGATAATGCTTAAACTGTCTGCGCCGAGTTGTTCCGTACTCGTAATATTTCCGACAGCATCATAGCGATAAGCGACACTTGTATTATCCGATTTGATCGTTTGTATCAGCCTTCCCGCAGGGTCGTAAACATGCTGCGCAACAGACGATTGCGCAAAGACAGAATGAGCAATTAATAACAAGCTTAGTAGAAAAAAACCGGCAGAAATATGTTTGCGGCACACCCCCCAACCGAAAAGGGAAGATTGGGTTCCCCTCAGAGAAAAAAAAGGAAGAAAGAACGCATGAAATATGCTACTAACAAAGCGTTTTTTCCAGATATGCAGAGATTTGCACAACATATAGATTCTCCTAGGAGGGAGGTATTGCCGGAATAAAAATGTCATGAATAGAAAATTTTTGAAACAGAGGTTATACTACACAAATATTTTAATTGCATCAATCAATGAATCTGTTATACGCAAAATATATTTATGCATAAAGAGTAAATGAAAAAATTGTCATGGCGCGGTTTTTATCAAGCCGGAAAAAATAGAGAAAAGGATCGGATATGAAGATGGGAAGTTGTTTTTCTTTTTTATTTTCAAATAGATACCGTAAAAGCATGCATTATGCTTTTTTCGGTATCATGGTTCTTGTCATTTTGATCGCCTCTTTTCCATCTGTTTGCAGTGCGAGCGAGCGTTCGACTTTAGGCCTTCCCGCCCTCAATATCCCTTTGGAAAACCCCATGACAAAAGAGAAGATCGCCTTGGGAGAAAAAATATTTTTTGACAATCGCCTGAGCATAGACGGGACAATCAGTTGCAGCAGCTGCCATCAGCCCGAGCTCAGCTTTGCCGACGGCAAAGCGCTGGCAGAAGGTGTTTATAAACGCCAAGGGACGCGTAATGCGCCCACCGTTCTGAACGCCGCATATAACACTACTCAATTTTGGGATGGGCGGCGCCCCTCTTTAGAAACCCAGTCCCTTGATCCTTTTATCAATCCCAAGGAGCATGGCTTAGCCAATTTAGACGAGCTGATAAAAATCGTCCGGCAAGATAAGGATTATCGGCAAATCTTCAGTGAAGTATTTGGCGTTTCAAGCAATGAAATCCGCCCGGAACATATCGGAAAGGCTCTGGCAGCATTTCAGCGTACTTTAATCACAGGCGATTCGCCGTTTGACCGCTTCGCTTTTAATGGGGAAAAAAATGCCATATCGGAAAGCGCCAAGCGCGGATGGAAATTATTTACCGGCGCCGCGCAATGCGCGAATTGCCATACCGTCGATAACAAAAGTGCCATTTTCTCTGATAACCAATTCCATAGCCTGAATGTCGGCTGGAAAAATCTTGAAAAAGCATTGCCTTCCATCACTACCCGGCTGGTTTCGGCAAAAGAGCGCGGAGATAACATTGATGAAATTATCTTGAGCGATGAGGATGTTGCGGAGCTCGGTTATTTCGTAGTGACGTTAAAACCCGGCGATATAGGGAAATTCCGAACGCCCAGTTTGCGAAATGTCGCGTTAACCGCGCCATACATGCACGATGGCAGTGTTGCCACCTTGGAAGATGCCGTGGAATGGGAAACATACTTTCGAAGCTGGAAAACGGAAAAGGATCCCGTTCAACCATTGGTTCTTACCCCAGGGGAAAAAGCCGATTTAGTAGCGTTTTTGAAATCGCTGACAAGCACGAATGCGACGGCTTTTCCCACACCGACAAATCGAAAAAATATTGAATGAAAGGCAATTTGCCGGCCTTTTTGCCATGAAAGAAAAGTTTATCTATATATATAATTCCGCCACCGAGTTCAGAACTTCACCTGCACCGCGTCTCGTTTATTGCCGCCCGCTTCAAGCAATGCCGCCGGGCGAAAAGAAAATATCCCCGCGATAATATTGTTGGGGAAAATCTGCGACATCGTGTTATAGCGCATTACCTCATCATTGTACGCTTGGCGAGCAAAAGCAACACGGTTTTCAGTGCTCGACAGTTCTTCGTTAAATTGCATAACCGTTTGGTTGGCCTTAAGATCGGGATAAGCCTCTACCACCATCAGCAAGCGGCCCAACATCCCGTTTAACGCGTTATCGGCTTCGCTTAAATGCTTCATCAGCGAGGTATCTCCCGGTGAAGACGCCGCATTCTTCAATTGATCCACGGCGGTATTACGCGCCTGCGTTACCTGGTTAAGCGTTTCATTTTCATGTTTCAAATAAGCTTTGACGCTTTCCACCAAATTGGGGATCAAATCATAGCGACGGGTTAATTGCACATCGATTTGAGAAAAAGCGTTTTTATATGTATTGCGCGACGCAACCAGTTTGTTGTAAATCAGTATGACAATCATTGCCAAAGCAATCATAATCAATAAAAAAACCATACCTGCTCCAAACATCGCACACCTCCTTTATATTACCCACAGTATCTTAAAAAATATAAACCATATTTACATCCGATGATTATATTGCATTCACCCGAGTCATCAACATGCAAAAGGCCGGATTGACGCTCCTGCCCGCCGCGCTTTCCCGGCCTATGCGGGCAATAAAGAAATATCTTTCCCCGGGTAATCGATCATCTTATCCGGCGGTGGCGCGTGCAAACAAACGGCGATTAACGATAAAATTTCCTGTTGGTCTTCATTTAAAAAATCAGCGTGGACACTGCCCGCCAGCTCCTGGAATAACTTTCTTTTATCATCTATCGATAAATTATTAAGGCAATCCAATGCGGCCTCCAATGCCCTGGCGTTATCTCCTTTATGCGCTGAACCAAGATCATCAAGCACAATATGAACAGGCTTGCTGTTTAGATTTTCATTAAACAGTTTTTTCAGCAAGTCGATTTCGGCACGGCAGCCCTCATAAACAGCATGTCCTTCTGTTTTCGTTTTCCCCGGTTTGTCCATCTCCATGAGGTATTGCCGCACCAGATAGGCAACGGCTAATTCCAAAAGAGAAACCTCTTGGTTGGCGACAATCAGATCGACAATGGTTTTTCGCATGCGCTCTTTTTGTTTTACCGATAATTCGTGCAAACGAACCAAAAGAATCCTTAAACGGGTTAAGCGTATATATAAAGCATCACGGTTATTTTTGCGCGCCATTATTTTAGCCTGCATGGCGATATCGTATTCCCAGTCATTTTCGATCAATTTATATTGTTGCCGAAAAATATTTTGATCGTGCCCATCCAGTAAATACGAAAACACCAATGCGACACCTTCGCGCATACTGAAATTTTCTGATGTAATTGCCGCTTGCCCGGAAATAAAACGCAGCGGCAATGTACGATGCAGTTCATCAACATCAAGTTGCACACTGGCAGCAGGTTGCTCATGTTCAGGGGTAAAACTGCTGTCCAATGCACGAATACGTTCTATCAATGGCGGATGTGTCGCCAAAAGACGAGAAAAATCGATTGCCTCGGTAAAAAAGAAATACGCATACGCCTCCACTTCCGGTGACCGAAACAAAGCCGCATCGTAGTAAACTTTTTTTAAAGCCCCGGCAAGCCCGCGGGCGCTGCGCGTAAATTGAACCGCCGAAGCGTCCGCCAAGTACTCGCGCTGCCGTAATATCGACGCCTGCAAAATACGGCTGCCTAAACGGCCAATATACCCAAGAGCCGTCAAAGCCAATCCGAACAGAATCAATAATGGCGATACAACGGGGCCGAAGGTGTTTTTATCCTGATACTTACCAAATGGTCGGCGAGCAAAACTGAGAACTGTCCGGCCATAAACGTGCACGGAATGCAAGCCGAACAACAGGCTTGAGGTTCTGGTATTAAGCCGCATATCGCCATTGAGCAAATGGCTGAATTCGTGCGCTACCACCCCTTGCAGCTCGTCGCGAGTCAATCGTTCCAATGCGCCGCGGGTCACCGCCATCGCGGCGTCTGCTTGCGTCCAACCGGCGACCAGCGCATTGATTGACGGCTCCTGCGGCAACCAGAATAACGAAGGCATTGGTACCCGGGAGGCAATGGACATTTCTTCGACGATATTAATATACTGTTGAAACATCATATCTTCATCCGGCACATTGGTTGTCCACTTCGGCAACGGCTCCCCGCCCAAGTGGCGAATAATCGATTCTCCGCCGGACTGTCTCAGCTCGAAATAACGCAGGTAACAGCCGCCTATCATCGCGGCCAAGACAATGAACATCAAATAATAAAAAGCAAATAATGCCCGGTCGCCTTCAAACAGCAATGCAATCAACCAGATTGCGCCGCTAATCAGCGCCAGAATCAACGCAACCGCCAGAGCGAAGCAACAGCGGAAAAGCATACTTATTCTTTTGGCTCTTTTCTGGTCGCCAAAAAAATCTACCGTCTGCCGATTACCTGATTGATCCAATGCGATCCTCTTCACCAAACGCGCATCGCCATGCGCCTCGCTGTTTTTTATCGGCAACCCGCAAGTTAAAACTTGACCTTGGGCGCCTCTTTCTTCTCCGGCGCGGCTTCCATGAATGCGGCGGAGCCAAACCGGAAAAGGCCGGCCGCAATATTGGCGGGAAAAACCTGTGTCATCGTGTTGTAGTACATCACATTATCGTTGTAAACCTGCCGTTCCGCAGCAATAAGGTTTTCCGTATTGGCAAGCTCTTTACTAAATTGTGCAATGGTTTCATTGGCTTTAAGCTCGGGGTAAGCTTCGACCACCAGCATCAATCGCCCTATCGATGCATTCAACGCGCCATCCGCTTGCGCCAATTGGTTCATCAGAGATGTATTTCCGGGAGAGGCTGCCGCTTTTTTTAAACCTTGCATAGCCATGCTCCGTGCTTCCGTGACTTGCGTTAGCGTTTCGTTTTCATGTTTCAAATACGCTTTGACGCTTTCGAGCAAATTCGGAATCAGGTCATAGCGCCGGATCAGTTGAACCTCGATCTGCGAAAACGCGTTTCTGAATTCGTTGCGCGCTTCAATGAATCGGTTATAACAGCCGATCCCGTAAGCAACAACGACCACCGCCAAGACAATAAGGATTACCAGAATAGCAAAAAGTATTTCCGCCATAACCATTCCCCTCCTCAAACAGAAAAGTCAATACAAGCAATTAATATTGTAACTGAAAATAATAGCGCCCAATAACAACATGACGGCAATCACTAAAACCCCTGAATTTCGATCTGCACCATGAGGTCGGCCAATATATCCTTGTTCGCGGGCAGCAAAGGCTGAACGGATAAATCCGGCTGCGTAACCCAGGAAAACGCCTGGCCTTCCAGGCCGTGTATTTCCCCCAACCAATCCGTCACAAAAAAGAAATGAAGATCAACAAAAGCATGCGGATACTGATATTGATAACTACGCCAGAATCGAGGCGCCGTAATGGTGATATTCAATTCTTCACGAAGCTCGCGGCACAATGCTTCGGCCGCGCTCTCTCCCGTTTCGACTTTTCCGCCGGGAAATTCCCAATATCCGGCGTACACTTTACCGTCGGGACGCTGCGTTAAAAGAAAGCTTTTATCGGGGCGAATCAGAACGCCGGCGGCAACTTGCACCGCTTTCATTTTCTTTTATTGCGCTGCGTCAATACCCGGCTGCCGACATCATCGCGCGCAAACTGCCAGGCAACACGCCCGGAAACAGCGCCGCGCATACGCGCCCATTGCAACGCACGCAAACGAAGCGCCTCTCGTTCTTGTACCGATCTGGGCAACGCAACGCCAAAATAGCGAAGCCACCCTATCACCGCCTGCCAATAATCATCCTCTGAAAAGTTATAAAATGAAATCCAGAGGCCGAAACGCTCCGCCAACGATACTTTTTCATCTTTACTTTCATCGGGGCGGATCTCTGCGTTATTACCATCGTAGGTAAAATTTTCGCGAAAGAAAACCGGCATTAAATGGCGGCGATTCGACGTCGCGTAAATCAGCACATTATCAGGCGGCGCCATGATCGAGCCATCCAGTACCGCTTTCAATTCACGGTAGCCGCTTTCTTGTGTATCAAAAGCAAGGTCATCACAAAAAATAACGAAGCGATGCGGCAAACTCTCAACATGCGCCACAATTTCGGGTAAATCAAAAAGGTCATTTCGATCCACTTCGATCAAACGTAAACCACGCTTACCATAACGTTGCAGCATCGCCTTGACCAAGGATGATTTCCCCGTTCCCGGCGCGCCGGTAAGCAACACATTATTGGCAATACCTCCTTCGACAAACTGCCGGGTATTTTTATCGATACGCTCTTTTTGGTCATCGACCGCAACCAGATTATCCGGCGACAACATATGCGGGGGATTCACCGGATAAAGCGCGCCACGCCCGTTTTTGCGCTTCCAGCGCGCCGCCAAGGTCTTGTGCCAATCGATCGGCGCCTCATCTTGGGGCAATAAATATTCTGCCCGGTTGAGCAATGCTTCAATATGTGTCAAAAAAATCGATAACCGCTCTTTTTTTTTCATCGTCAATCAGGTGCGATACTCTGTGTTGATGGTCACATAGTCATGCGATAAATCGCACGTCCATACCGTCGCTTTTGCCTTACGATTCAATTCATGGCCAAGGTCGATACGTACATGAATTTCTTCCTGCGCCATCACACGCTGCCCATCCTCCTCCCGATAAGAAACAGCCCGCCCGCCTTTATCAACCACCAGAACATCATCGAGCCACAGCGAAACACGCCCCGGATCAAAAGCTTCCGGCATGGCATTGCCAATGGCGCAAATAATACGGCCAAGATTCGGATCAGACGCAAAAAAAGCCGTTTTCACCAAGGGCGAATGCGCTACGGAAAACGCGACGCGACGGCAAGTTTCATAGTCCTGCCCTTCAACATCGATGGTTATAAATTTACTGGCGCCCTCGCCGTCACGCACAATTGCTTGCGCCAAAGATGACGCAACGTTGAGCAATCCTTCTTTCAGCACAACAAGCCGTGGATCACGGACATTTTTGAACGGCGGGACTTTGGCTTTTCCCGTCGCCATGGCGATCAACGTATCGTTGGTGGAAGTATCGCCATCGATGGTAATCGAGTTAAACGTCTGCGTGGCAATTTCACGCCAGATCGACTGCCAAACATCCGCCGCTATGGGCGCGTCGCAGGCGATAAACGTCAACAGCGTTGCCATGTCAGGGTGAATCATGCCCGCGCCTTTGGCAATCCCGGTAATCGTCACCGGCTCGCCATCGATAATCACTTGCGCGGACGCCGCTTTATGCACGGTATCCGTCGTCATGATCGCCTGTGCCGCCGAAATCCATGCCGCGCCGGATGTATCGCAGTTACCGGCTGCGGCAGGTAACGCGGCGATCAGCTTTTCTACCGGCAATGGCTCCATGATGACGCCTGTAGAGCACACCATGATTTCGTCCGGCGTGCATAACAGCAGCTTCGCCGCTTCCTCACAGGTTTGCCGCGCATGCGAAAGACCTTTCGCGCCGGTGCCCGCGTTGGCGTTTCCGGCATTCACGACAATCCCGCGCAAACTCTTCCCTTGCTGACGCTGTGCCATCAAATGTTCTTTGCTGACAATAACCGGCGCCGCACAGAAGCGATTCCGGGTAAAAACAGCCGCGGCGACAGTGCCCGGCGCACAATCGATCAAAAGCACATCATTGCGCGTCCAGTCCTTTATGTGCGCGGCGGCGGCGCCCAAGCACACGCCGGAAACCGGTAAAATCGTGTCTGCTGCTGCAGGTTGGTAACGGACAGGCATTATTCACCCCCAAAAAAATCAGGCTACGAAATTATTGTGTTTCTGAAAGTGGACGAAGCTGCAATGCGTGCGCAACCTCTTCGGCAATTTCCGGCACAGCCTGGTAAGACGACATATCATTTTCCCGCCGGATATTCGCGACTTTTTGGATTGCGCGATAGGCGGCATCGCTTGGTTGTTGCTTAAATTGCGTCCAAGCGAAGACCGTCGCCAATTCGCGGTCGATAAGCCGGTTCAAGTCAAACAGCGCCGCCTCCTGATTGTTTGCCCGGAGCTGCTCAAGCAAGCTCACTTGCGCCACCAGCTGCGATTCATTGATTTTCGCCATCTTGGCGTTAAGCGGCTTGGCAAAGTACCAGTAAAAAGCAAGCAACCCAATTAAGATACCAAGTGCTAATACCAGAAAAAACTTGATAACCGCTTTCATCAACACGCTCCTTTTTTACTGCGCAAAAAAACCATCCCTTCTGAAAATCGCCGGTTTTCTTTTTACATTTCTTCCGTCTAGTTCAACTTACCGTGGCAATGTTTGTATTTCTTTCCCGACCCACAAGGGCACGGGTCGTTACGCCCGACTTTCTCACCGACGCGCGCATAAGGAATCGCCGGCCCTTTATCGGCATTGTCCAGCGCCTCATCGTAATCGGCGTGCTGATAGCGAACATTGGACACATGAGGCTGTTGTTCAACGGCCTCGGCATCTTCGGGCTTACGCACCTGCACCGTCAAAAGAACGCGTACAACCTCGTGCTTGATACGATCAAGCATCATCGAAAACAATTCAAATGCTTCCCGTTTATATTCCTGCTTGGGGTTTTTCTGTGCGTAACCGCGCAATCCGATCCCCTGCCGCAAATGATCAAGTGCAGCTAAATGCTCACGCCAATATTGATCGATCATCGTCAGCATCAGGCTGCGCTCAAACTGCCGTATCGTCGCCTCACCAACATCTACGGCGTGTGATTGCCATTGCCCCTGGGCAATTTCGGCAAGATGATCGGCCAATGCTTCGATGTCGCGCTTGGTATCTTCGGCCATCCATTCCGAAACGTTTACCGACATTTTGTATTCGGACTGCAAATACGCTTCCAACGCCGGTAAATCCCACTGCTCCTCCACCGAATTCGGCGGCATATAACGATCGACGGCAATCTGCATTTCGTTGCCGATCATGTTGTTGATCGTTTCCGAAATATCACCGGATTCCAGCAATTCATTGCGTTGCGTATAAATCACGCGACGCTGATCGTTGGCAACATCGTCGTATTCAAGCAACTGTTTGCGGATATCGAAATTGCGCGTCTCAACCCGGTGCTGGGCTTTCTCAATGGAGCGATTAATCATTGAATGCTCGATCGGCTCGCCTGCCGGCATTTTCAGGCGTTGCATGATATTGCCCAAGC
>DBDN01000003.1:10010-10648 GCA_002293615.1 Betaproteobacteria bacterium UBA931
TCCGGGATCGCCCTGTCGCCCCGAACGTCCGCGCAATTGGTTATCGATCCGACGCGATTCATGGCGCTCGGTGCCGATAATGTGCAAACCGCCCAACGCGACAACTCTCTCATGCCGCGCTTGCCAATCCGTTTGTTCTTTGGCGATCATTCTTTCTTTATCGGTATCGCTCAAGCTTTCGTCTTCACGAATTTTAAGCAGGATCGGCTCAATCGCACCGCCGAGCACAATGTCGGTCCCGCGTCCGGCCATATTGGTCGCAATCGTAATCATTTTTTCGCGGCCTGCCTGCGCCACGATTTCCGCTTCGCGCTCATGATGCTTCGCGTTCAATACCTGATGCGGCAGTTTTTCTTTGGTCAAATACTGCGAAAGAAGCTCGGAGCTTTCGATAGAGGTCGTCCCTACCAGCACCGGCTGGCCGCGATGGCAACAATCGCGGATATCGTTGAGAATTGCTTCGGTTTTTTCCTGAAACGTGCGATACACCAGATCGTTCATATCCTGGCGCACCATAGGCAGATTCGTGGGGATCACCACCGTTTCCAACCCGTAAATCTGCTGGAATTCAAACGCTTCGGTATCGGCCGTTCCCGTCATCCCCGAAAGTTTCTGGTACATGCGGAAATAGTTCTGGA
>DBDN01000003.1:10662-11318 GCA_002293615.1 Betaproteobacteria bacterium UBA931
TTTCGCCTCTATCGCCTGATGCAAGCCTTCCGACCAGCGCCGCCCCGGCATTAAACGCCCCGTGAACTCGTCAACAATAATCACTTCGCCGTTTTGGACGACATACTGCTGGTCACGATAATAAAGAGCATGCGCGCGCAATGCCGCATTGAGATGATAAACCAACGAAATGTGGCCGCTGTCGTATAAGCTGCCGCCTTCAGGAATCAATCCCGCTTCGATCAACAACTGTTCCGCATGCTCGTGCCCTTCCTCGGAAAGAAGGACTTGCCGCGCTTTTTCATCCACCCAGTAATCGCCCGCGCCTTTTTCCTCTTTTTGCGGCGAAAGTTTGGGCGCGATCACATCAAGCTGATAATACATATCGATGTTGTCGTCGGCCTGGCCGGAAATGATCAACGGCGTTCTCGCTTCGTCAATCAAAATGGAATCCACCTCGTCAACCACGGCAAAATTCAATGGCCGTTGCACACGGCTTTCCGCAGCCATTTCCATGTTATCGCGCAAATAGTCAAAGCCGAATTCGTTATTGGTGCCGTAAGTAATATCGGCAGCGTAAGCAACCTGTTTATCGTCGTGCGCCATCTGCGATAAATTAACGCCCACCGTCAGCCCGAGAAAACGATAAATCCGCCCCATCCATTCCGCGTCGCGCT
>DBDN01000003.1:11349-20890 GCA_002293615.1 Betaproteobacteria bacterium UBA931
GCCACCAGCGTTTTGCCTTCGCCTGTTCTCATCTCGGCGATTTTGCCCTGATGCAACGCCATGCCACCGATCAGCTGGACATCAAAATGACGCATATTGAGTACACGCTTGCCCGCTTCACGGGTAACGGCGAACGCTTCGGGCAATAAATCGTCAAGCGTTTTGCCTTCCGCATAGCGTTTTTTGAACTCCTCGGTTTTCGCGCGCAAATCGTCATCGGACAATGCGGAAATCGCCGGTTCCAGCGCGTTGATCTGGGAAACGGTTTTCTGGTATTTTTTTAATAACCGCTGATTGCGGCTGCCAAAAATACGGGTAAGAAAATTTTCGAACATCTTGTTCCAATATATTTAAAAAATAAAGGAGTGAGACGACTCACTCCTTTGTGTTTTTTCCGATACCGCTCGTCTTAGCGCGTTCGGTACTTTAACTTGCTTTTTTGAGAAAACGCGCCGGATTTTGCGCAACGCCATTCAAACGAACCTCAAAATGCAAATGCGGCCCGGTNNNACTCACGACCAAATCACCATCATTCACCAAAAGCTCGGAATTGTGCGCATAACGCGTGGTCAACCCGTTACCATGGTCAATTTCGACGATTTTACCATAATGCGGATGCCTGTTTGCGCGAATGACTTTTCCGCTTGCCGCCGCGACAATCGGCGTGCCGGTAGGCGCCGGAAAGTCCGTGCCTTCATGAAACGCTTTCATCCCGGAAAACGGATCGATCCGGTAACCAAAATCCGATGAGCGCCATGTCACTTCAACGGGCTGCCGTGACGGCAAGAAGCGGCGGCTGGCGGAGTTTTCCACCAACAACCCGTCAAAAATATGAAAATGATCGCTTTGCAGCGCAATTTTCTGAGTGAGCCCATCAATCATTTCGCCCAGCTCCGCGGCGTTAAACGGTTGCGCCATCACCTCGGCGCCGCCCTGCGCCGCCTTGGGCATTTCCTCTTCGCTCATTCCGACCGTCTTGGCCAACTGTTCGGACAATGCCTCAAGACGCGCGGATTGCGCCTGCAACTCTCCCAAACGCACCGCCATCGCGCTTAAATGACCTTGTAATTGCTCCTGGGTCCGCGCCGCCTCTGCGCGCTGATCGGCAAGCGCCAATTCCTGCAACCAAGACGGCTGGGCGACAGAAGCCCACTTCAGAAGGCCAAAGCTCGCTCCCAGCGATAATGAAATAAATAAAACGCTAACAGCGCCGGCTACAATAGAAATTTGTTTCCAGCCAATCGTTGCCGTTCGTACAGCTCGCGACGTATCGCTGCTCACCAAAAGAATGTTCAAAGGAGTATCCTTAACACTGTCAATTTCAATTTCCGAGCAGCTAACACCTATGGCTTCGACCGAACCGCTCAAGCGCATCAACGATGTACTCAAGCACGAAACACAGTTTGCCGGATGGTTGCGGCGTTTCCAAATGGAAACGATGCTGACCGGAAAAATTCGTTCACTGCTTCCAAAGCTTGTTGCATCACAAACCCGCGTTACGGACATACGGGGCGGACAACTCAAGCTCTCTACTTCTTCCGGCGCAATAGCAACGACCGTAAAACAGTACGCGCCAGAAATTGTCAAGCTTCTGTCTCAACTGGGCTACGAATTTAATGCAGTTTCCGTTTCCGTGCAACCCTCGATGATCAAAAAAATTCCTGAAAGATCAGGGATTAAGAGGATGCCGCCGCCTATGGCGACACTTTGTAACTTTAAAGACACACTTCCGGAAGGGAAATTGAAAAATGCCGTCCGGCAGCTGATGAAAAAATGCTAAAGCCGAACACAGGTTTCGCGACCGTTTCCGAAGAAGTTCCGAAAGAGTCGCGCATAAAATTATTAGCCTAACCCAAGAAGAAACCGTGTCTCTCGGTTCGGTAATCATCGGAAAACACAAGATTTCTCTTGCCCGCCCCATTTCTCGAAAGACATCCATTTACCCTTCGTCCTTCACCCGCTTAAGCGTTTTAAAAATCAACGAAGGTGAATAGCCCCGCGCAATCAGAAAGCGAATTTGCTTGTTTTTTTCCTTTTCATTCTCCGGCAATTTGCCAAACCGTTGCCGCCAAAGCTTCAGGACATCCTCTTCTTCGCTGGTTTCATCAAACGCCGTCAGCGTTGAGTCAATGATATCCCGGTCAATGCCCTGCTCCTTGAGCTGCGTTGTAATAACCCGCTTGCTGTATTTCCCCTGCTTGCGCCGCACCAGCGCTTCGGCAAAGCGCTCGTCAGAAAGCAATCCCAAGCGCTCCAGTTCATCGAGCGCAACCTCCGTCTCGTCCTGGGCCGTGCCTGAACGCAATAAACGCTGCGCCAATTCCGCACGACTGTATTCGCGCCGCGACAAGAAGCAAATAGCCTGCTGCTTGGCGGTGAGCGTTTTTTTCTCCTTTTTCATGGCGCTTATAAAAACGAAACGATAATGATAATATACCAATCACCATCCATTAGGCACCTCCCGTACCGTGAAGAACCCTGATCAACTGACCCGCTTTGGCGTTGCCATGCCCGAATCGCTTCTCGAACAATTTGACGCCTGGAGCAAACGCTCCGGGCTTCCCAATCGTTCCGAAGCTTTGCGCCATTTGGTGCGCGACTATATTTCGCGCCGGCACTGGGAAGAAGGGCGAGGTTTTGTACACGGGACGATCACGCTGATGTACGATCATCATGCGCACGATCTTTCTGGCGCATTGACGTCGCTGCAACACGATTTCGGCGACATTATCGTCTGTACAACGCATGTTCACATCTCCCATGAGACCTGCCTGGAATGCATCGTATTGCGCGGAAAAGTGCAGCGCCTTAAAAATTTCGAAACGGCGTTAGCCAACATTCGCGGCCTGCAAAATGTCGGCACCGTGATTTCGACGGCTTAAGCCGTATCAAAATCGCTGATATAAGAATCGCCTTCTTCGACAACGTCGGTGAGCACCGGATAATCGTCGTCATCGGTCGATAACGGCTTACCCCCGGGTTGCCTGCTTTTTTCTTGAGCAATCGTCGTTATTGATTCCTGTTTTGCCTTTGTCCGCTGCTGGGCGGCAATTGTTTCTTCGCTTATTTCTTCGGCTTGGCCCGGTACTGACGAAGATTGCAAGATCGTCTTTTCAAGCTCCATAACATCATTTTTGAGCGCCTGAATTTTTCTCTCGCGTTTCAACACATCCGCAAGAACGGATGCCGCCGAAAAGCGCAGCGGCGGCAGTTGCGGCGGCTCTTTCAGGATATCCTTTTCTTCTTCTGGGGCTACCAATGATGCTTCGAAAGCTGCACTCCCGGATGAAGGCTCTTTGGGAGCCGGTGTTGTCGTCGCAGCAGGCTGCTCCCTTCTCGGAGCGTCGGCTCCTGCGGGAGCGCCCATATCAACAACAGGCGTCAATACCTCCTGCTGCATCTCGGCATGTTGAGGCTGCTCATCCGGCTCATCCGGCTCCTCGGCCAAAGTCGGCGCATGGACAGAAGGAAGCCTCCATTCCGTTTCCTTCGTCGATGCCTCCTCTAACTCTACCGGCATGAACGCGAAAGAAGAAGGTTGCGCTTCGGCTAACCGCCCCGTTTCATCGGCTCCCGCCTCATCAGCTTCCTGTTTTGCGTATCCTTCCGGCGCCGTCAACTTTTCGTCAACATCGTCGATGGTCGGTGAACTAGACGGCGATTCTTTAAGCGCGAAAGACGATGATGAACGGCGATTGCGAAGCATCATCGCATCAACCAGATGCAGCGTATCCTGAACAGTTCGATGAGAATCCGTCGGCATCGTTTCGCTTAACGTGTTGATAAGTTATGCGCACGCAGCATATAACCGCGCTCCTGGTAAAAACGATAACGCTTTCGCCCCTCGCTGACCGCTTCGCTGTCGGTACCGATAATTTCCGCAAGCCGCTCAAAGCGGCTGAAAAAATCCGGCACTCGGCGCTGCAAATTGATCAGCACCTCCGCCGCGCCTTCATGAACCGGGCTATGGTCAACCCAGACAGGCGTATCGCTCGCAAGCGGGCTGTCCAGCCGACAATGCGGCACAAAGCCGGTTGCCGGTTCGATCCATAGCCGTTTATCAAGCTGCGCCGTCATCGCTTCATCTTCGGTCAACACCCTGATTTTGCCGTGTTGCGGAAGCGCTTTGCGCACCAGCTGCACCGCCACACGCAACGGATCGGAAACGTGGGTATAAAAATCAATAACGGTCATGGTGCTCAATCGTTATACCGCTCACGGGAAATCAACCAGGCGACCAGCAACGGCACCGGCCGCCCGGTGGCGCCTTTCTGTCGATCTTCCTCGTATGCGACCCCGGCAATATCAAGATGTGCCCAATCATATTTTTTCGCGAACCGCGACAAAAAACAGGCGGCCGTAATACTGCCCGCGGCGCGCCCGGCAACATTGGCAACATCGGCAAAACCGCTCTTTAACCCTTCGTGGTAATCATGCCACATCGGCATCGCCCAGCCACGATCAACGGCATCTTCGCCGGCATGTACCAATGAGCGCACCAGCGCGTCGTTATTGCCGAATACGCCGCATGCTTCATGGCCAAGCGCAACCACCATCGCCCCGGTCAATGTTGCGATATCGACAACCGCCTCCGGGTCGTAACGCTCGGCGTAAGTGAGCGCATCGGCAAGAATAAGACGACCTTCCGCGTCGGTATTGAGAATTTCTATGGTTTGCCCGGACAGGCTCGTCACAATATCGCCCGGCTTGGTCGCCGCGCCGGACGGCAGATTTTCGCAAGCGGGTATCAAGCCGATAATATGCAAATCCGGGGCGATTTCGGCAATCGCGCGAAATGTCCCCAAGACACCGGCCGCGCCGCACATATCGAATTTCATCCGGTCCATATCGGCGGCCGGTTTCAGCGAAATACCGCCCGAATCGAAGGTAATGCCTTTACCGATCAGCACCAACGGCTTATTTTTGGTTTTGCCCGCGCCATATTCAAGCTTGATGAAGCACGGCGGTACGATGCTGCCCTGAGTAACGGCCAAAAATGCATTCATTCCTTCTTTTTTGATTTCATCGACGTTCAGCACTTCGGCGCTGATATCTTCATACTCGTGCGCCAATTGCCTGGCCTGTGCCGCCAGATATCCCGGCGTACAAATATTGGCGGGCAGATTCCCCAGATTGCGCGCCAACGTCACGCCGTTGGCAATCGCCTGCCCGCGAACCATCGTCGCCTCGGCAATCGACAAATCGGAACGAAGCGGCACGGTAAACGTCAGTTTGCGCAATGGGCGGCGAACATCGGTATTTTCCGTTTTCAACTCGGAAAAACAATACACCGCCTCGCTGGCGGCGATCACGGCATGCTCGATCTGCCAGCCGATTTCACGTCTGCGTACCTTTTCTTCCGTCAGATAAATGACCGCCTCGTAAGCGCCGGTTTCGTTAAGGAATTTCACGGCGGTACGAATCGCCGTATAAAACTCGCCATCCTTGAAATCGCGCTCCTTGCCCAGCCCGACCAGCAATACCCGGTCGCACAGCGTATCGGGAACGTTGTAGAGCATCAACGTTGTTCCCAGCCGCCCCTCCATATCGCCGCGACGAACGATTTCGCTGATATAGCCTTTGGCGGCACGGTCGATGCGCTCCGCCGATAAAGTCAGCTTACGGTTATCAAAAACACCGGCCACCACGCACGCGGTGCGTTGTTTCTCGGGATTGCCCGTTTTTATGGTAAATTCCATTTTGTCCTCGGTTTTTACGAATACACAAGATTAATATTTTTGGAACGCGCCGGTGAAAGCGCCAGCCAAAAGTTAAAAATCATCCTCACGGAATATCGTCCTTTAATATGATTTTCAAACACAGCCTTATTCGTGAACTGACAATCACATCCGCTGGTTTGTTCATTGTTGCCGTTGCCATTCTTTTCACCAACTTGATCTTGCGTTTGCTTGGTCGAGCCGCCGGCGGACGGCTGGACACCGAAGGCATTTTACCCATGTTGGGCTTCTATGTATTACAATATTTGCATATTTTGCTCGTCATTACGTTGTTTTTGTCTGTTCTGCTGACGGTTACCCGTGCTTACCGGGACAGCGAAATGATCGTATGGTTTTCTTCCGGGCGCCCGCTGACCGCTTGGTTGCGCCCGATTCTCGCTTATGCCGCCCCCTTTCTTTTTACGACGCTCCTGCTTTCGCTCTTTCTGACGCCATGGGCGCAACAGCAACGCCAACAATACCAGCAGCAACTGGAAAGCCGCGACGAGATTTCCATGCTGGCGCCGGGACTGTTTCGCGAATTCCGGCGCGCCGGCCTGGTTGTTTATATCGAAAGCATCAATTCGTTTAACGGCACCATCAAAAATGTTTTTCTGCAATCCATCGACAAAACGCGCAGCGAAACCCTCTCGGCACGTTCGGCGTTTATCGACACCCGCGACGATGGCGAGCGATTTCTGGTCATGGAAAACGGCAATCGTTACGTTGGCGTACCCGGCTCCGCCAACTACCAAGTCATCCAATTCACACAGCTTGGCCGACGTATTGAGCCTGCCGAACAAACGCTGGTCGAGCCGAGCACCCGCGCCGAACAAACGCTGTCGTTACTGAGCTCGCCCAACCCAGCAAGAAAAGGCGAGCTCTTCTGGCGGCTATCGATACCGCTGATGGGGCTGATGTTGACAATATTGGCTATTCCGCTCGGCTACGTGAACAACCGCATGGGGCGCTCGTTCAATTTCATCGCCGCGGTGCTGATTTACCTGATCTATTCAAACAGCCTCAATATCTTGCAGGGGCTGGTGATGCACGACAGGCTATCCTTCTGGCTGGCACTGCTCATTCCCCACGGGCTGGCTTTCATCCTTGCCGCTTTATTACTGCACCACCGCATTCGCATTTACGCGTTCTGGCGACGTCCGCCCCGACCACAAGCAAATAACGACACCCCGCCCCGCTCATGAACACATTACAACGCTACCTTTGGCGGGAGATTTCTCTGGCGACGATTTTTCTGGTGTTCGCGTTGGTGCTCGTATTTGCGTTTTTCGATGTTATCAATGAGCTGGGCGATCTTGGCAAAGGGCGCAGCCTTTCTTCAATTTTCCTTTATGTGCTGTTCACGATCCCATCACGCTTCTATGAACTCGCCCCCGTCGCGGCGCTGATCGGTACGCTTTATGTGTTGGCGCAGCTGGTCGCCAACTCCGAATTTACCGTCATGCGCGCCTCCGGCATGTCGCTTGCCCAGGTCAGCCGCGCCATCGTTCAGGTCGGCATCCCGATTGCCTTGGTTACTTTTTTAGCGGGCGAATTATTATCGCCGCCGTCCGAACGTATCGCCAACGACCTGCGCAACGTCAACCGTTCCGATTCCGGGCAAATGATCGCCCAACAGTTTTCCTCCGGCTTCTGGTTCAAAGAAGACCACACCTATGTCAATATCCGTGCCGCCACGGCATCACATGTATTGCTGAATGTTTTTCTCTACGAATTCGATCAAGACATGAACCTGACGCGTATCCGAAGCGCCAAACGCGCCGTATTTAACGACCAAACCTCGATATGGCGCATGAACGACGTACAAATTACCGAATTCGCGCCGGACGATACGAAAGTTTATGAAGTCCCTGAATATGAATGGCAAACAATTCTACGCCCGTCCATTTTAACCGTTTACCAGATTCCCCCGGAACAACTCGAAATCAAAACACTTTACGAAAACATCGATATTCTGCATAAAAGCGCGCAAGATACCTCGCGTTTTGAAATAGCGCTCTGGGTAAAACTCGTCTATCCCATCAATATTTTTGTGATGATGCTGTTGGCGCTGCCCTTCTCGCAATTTCAAAGCCGCCAAGGCGGCATCGGCATCCGCTTATTCACCGGCGCCATGCTCGGCCTGGTTTTTTTCCTGGTCGGGCGGCTTTTCTCCTACATGGGCATGCTCAACCACTGGCAACCAATGATCTCCGCCTTTGCGCCACCGCTGCTATTCCTACTGCTGACGTTTGGCATTATGTATCATCAGGAACGAAAATAATCCGGCAATCAGGCTTTCGCTGCATTTGCTTTTTTTCATCTTCCTGTCGATCCCTTTTTAATCCAAATATTTCTAAATTTGGACTGCCTACCAAAGGGGGAAACTTACGATCTACCGGTGGTCTCGGTCGTTGTCGTTATATTCCCTCGCAAGGGAGTCATAGACTTCATCAACCCTGCTCTTGTCCTCTCTTGACCACGAGATTCTTCTGCCGCCATCCTCTTCGTACATCATGTATTCGATTCTTGCTTCTTCAATTTTTTCAAGAAAGTTTTTCTCGTGCTCTAAATCACCAAATTCACCGGATGGGTTAAACATCCTCTTCGTCATTTGTTTAATGTTGTAATCGTCTTTGCTCGACCAAACAACACATTTCGCTAAATTCAGTTTGGTCGTTTTGATCTCGTACTGAATGTTCTCTTTCTCCAAAGAACCTAAAAATTTCTTTAACCTTTCTTCATCGAAATAGCACATATGTGGGTTGAAAGGAATCTGTAAAAAATCCGTACCGACTGTTGATTTGCTTCCGTCTGGATAAATTTTTTCTTCTTTAACATCTTCTTTAAGATTTTCGCATGGCGACATATCCGGTGTTTCTTTCAATTTTTTAATGCGTTCTTTTCTAACTTCTTGAAAAATTGCATCGACTTTAACCTCATGTTCCTTATCCCAAGATATTTTTCTATGGCCATCTTCTTCTATGATCGAATAGTTGATACCTTCTTTTTCTAGTTTTTTTAAAAAGTTTTGTTCAGAATCCAGACTGTCAAACCAAGCCTTAGGCTTAAACAAACGATCTTTTATCGCCTTTACTTGCTCATCATCTTCTTTCGACCAGGTAACGCACATTCCTAAATTTTTTTCTTTGATCTCGTACTTGATATTTTCTTTTTCCAATGCGTCTAAAAAATGTCTTTCTCTATTCTTATCGAAATAACACGTAGATGGCTCAAAAGCATCGTACAAGAAATTTTCTTTGATTTCTTTGTTTTTTTCAGATGAATCACAACCCGAAAGAAAAATAAAAACCATAAGTACCAGCAGCATGAGCCGCCTAGCCGGATTGTAGAATTTATTGTTTGCTTCTGCATTCAATAGAAACATAACGATCATCCCCTCCTAGGCAGCGCCAAACAATTTTTTCATCTTCATAAACAGGATACAATACAATTAAAGTACTCATTGTTTTAATCAATAAATAGCCATCTTCAGTGATCTCTAAAAAATTTAGGTTTGGCGATATTTTTTTCGCTTCTACATTTTCATATTTCTGTTTTTTTATAGAGGCATTATCCAATATAGTTTCATTAACTTGATCACGCATAGGAGTAATGTCTCTTAATACTTGTGCATTTTTTATACGGATCATATCTATTCGATTCGCCTCATATGCGATATAAACAATACCTAGCATGATTGCAAAAACAACACTTCCTGTTAAGACAGTAAATATTCTATTTTTCATCATTTCATAGCCTAAATTGCCTAGATTCTCTGGATTCCGGTTTCTGTGCCCTGAGATAATGAAAGAAATAATAAA
>DBDN01000092.1 GCA_002293615.1 Betaproteobacteria bacterium UBA931
AATCACCAGCGATTGCGCCGCGCCGTTCTCGCCGCGCGGGCAACCGCGCAACGCCATGCGCTCCTCGCCGTGCAACGCCAACGCCGCGCGCACCGTACTTTCGGCAAGATGCCCCATAGTGCCGCACACTTCGTCAAGATCGGCAAGGCCGAGCAAATCGCGCGCCATCGTGTGCAGCATGACCCGCTGGCGAATATGACGCATCACCCGCGCCAAATCATCGGCATCTTTTTTCGCCAGCGCCTCTGCCAGCGGCTGCTCGACCACGATCTTCCGGTCAAGCGGCGCATCGGCGGCAGTTTGCCAGACGGCTTGATACGCTTCATGCGCAACGGTCATTCGTTGGGCGTAGCGACTGTAAGAAAGGGCTTTGGATAAATTCATGTCGTACTTAAGGAAATTTTTTCGCTTTTGCCTTCACCTTCATGCCAAAAGCCGTGACAACTTTCCCGCACAACCGAACGGGACAGAGTAAAATCGCAGCTAACAGAGCGCTACTCCTTTTCACTTGTTCGCGCGGGCAAGCGCTCTTTCAAAACGTTATTATGAACGACGCACCGCCGCTTGTCTCAGTGTCGGTGTCTTTGAGATGCCAAACCGCCTTGAAATCCGGAAAATTACTCTGTTATTACTTTTTTATCATTACCGGATCGCTTGTCGTCCTGTTTTTGCTGATGCTGCGCTTTGCGCTGCCCGCCTGGATAAACCACCATCCGCAAGACCTCACCGATACCTTGACGCAACAACTCGGCCTTCCCGCCACCGCTGACCGAATCGACACCGAATGGAGCGGCTGGAACCCCCGCCTGACCTTGCATCACTTCCGCCTGTACGCCGCCGGCGCGAACGATGCGGATGCCGAACTGCATTTCCCTGAAGTCACCATGCTTCTTGACTGGCGTTCGCTGCTTCGGCAAACCGTTCTGCTGCGCGCGCTACGTATCGAAGCGCCGACGTTGACCATGCGCCGCGACAAAAACGGCAACATTTTTGTCGGCGGCATCCTTCTGGGCAACAACGATAACGCCGACTCTCTCGACATCCCGCCGCTTGCCCGCTGGTTGCGCCAGCAGGATATGATCGAAATCAACCGCGGCGCGCTGATCTGGCACGATGAGCAAAAAAACGCGCCGCCGCTGTCCATTCACAACTTAAATTTCCATGGCGAAAGAAAGCGCGATGATTATTGGGTCGGGATACGCGGCACCAGTAGCGACGTCAATAACAGCGTCGACGACAGGAGTACCGTCCTTGATATCCGCGCCCGTATCGACCGCCGGGAAGAAAATGTGCCGTCCGTCGAATGGTATGCCCGTTTCGAACACCTGAATTTCCCGCATTTAACCCAATGGTTCGATTTGCCCATCACCACGAAGCGCGGCGTCGGTGGCTTGCAAGCGTGGGGGCGTATTACGCACGGCCATCTTGATCAGCTGACTTTCGATATAAACCTTAACGACGCGCTTGCCGACCTCACGCCGGAAGCCAACGATAATCATCGGTCAACATTTGAATTGCAACATGCCGAAGGGCGCATTACCGCTGCCGCCGAACCCGATCGTTATATTATCGACGCGAAAAAAATTTCGTTTACCGATAAAGACGGCATATATTTCCCGCCGNNGAACTGGCTCTGACCATCGACGCCTCCGGCAAAGAATTACCCTGGGCAAAGATGATCGCGCAGGCCACCCATGCGCATTTATCGTTCGACCGCTTGCAATTGGCGCCTATGGCCGATCTGTTGCTCGGCATCCCCCAATGGGAAACGTACCATCCGCTTCTTGAAACATTGGCCCCGAAAGGCATTGCCCAAAACGGCAGCTTTGATTGGGACACAAGTAAAAAAAACCCACGTTTGCGCGGCGAAGTTTCACTCAGTGCGTTTTCGTTGCGTCCTTACAAAAACTACCCGGGCATGACCAATTTCAGCGGAAAGCTTGAGTTTACCGAAAATAATGGCGCCATCCGTTTTAATAACCGTAACGCCACGCTCGACCTTCCGAATATTTTTCCCGAAAGCGTCCCGCTTACCCAATTGAACGGCACGATACGCTGGCGGATTGATGACACAAAAAAACCGGAAGTTAATATTGACGGTTTGTATTTTTCCAACGATGCCGTTGAAGGCCGCTTATCCGGCGTTTGGCGGGCCGACGATCATTTTGGCATCGCCGATTTGGAAGCCAATATTATTCGCGCCGAAGCCGCACACGCTCATCGGTACATTCCTCTGATCGTCGACGACAGCGTTCGCCAATGGCTGCGCAACAGCTTGCTTGCCGGACAAGCGCGCAACGGGCGCATGATATTACGCGGCCCGCTTATTGATTTTCCATTTTACGACGGCGATAAAACAGGCGCGTCTTTTCTGGTCGAGGCCGATGTGTTCGACGCCACGATGCGCTACGATCCCGAATGGCCGCCGATTGACCGCATCAACGGTAAACTGATCTTTCGTCACGAAGGCCTGATCGTTCAAGCCGGGCAAGGCGAAATTCTTGGCGCGTCGATACAAGAGGCCACCTCCGTCATTCCCGACCTGGGCGCCGATCTTCCGCACCTTCTGGTCAATGGTTCAGTACAAACCGGGCTCGGCGTTTACTTGAAGTTTCTCGAAGAAAGCCCGGTCGGCGCCTGGACCAACCATATCCTGCGCGATACGCATGGCGACGGCGACGCGCTTTTACGCCTGTCCCTTGATATGCCGTTAAGCACGGATGATCCTACCACCGGCCAAGTCAAAGGCGAGCTGGATTTCAATCAAGGGCGCATGTCTTTTCCGTCGCTGCCCGCACTCGAAAACATAAAAGGCGCGGTTTCTTTTACCGAAAACGGAATACACGCCGACGCGTTGTCGTTTTCCGTGCTGGGTAATCCGGGAAGCATCAATCTGCGCAGCACTGAAAAAAGCGTTCTGATCAACAGCGCCGGCACGCTGAATTTAGCCCAGGTTAAAACCCATTATCCGTTTCCATACGCCGAATATTTTGAGGGCGAGACACCCTGGACACTGGAACTGGAAGCCGATATTGACACCCTTCGTATTGACTGGGCTTTAGAAACACCGCTCACCGGTATCCGCATCGACCTGCCCGCGCCTCTCGGCAAAACCGCGCAAACAACCGCTCCGCTGCGTATTTCCCAGCGTTTGCCGGAAAATCGCGATCATGAAAAAATCTGGCAAATTGAATATCGGTTTGCCGACATCCCGGAAACGTTGCGGCTGATTGCGCAAAGTATCGACCAAGAAAAATCGTGGCCGCCCGAAACGCTTGCCGTGCGCGTTGATCGTCAGCGAGCATGGCCGACCTTACCACCATCGGAAGGCATTGATGCGGATATCGTGTTGCCGGAACTCAATCTTGATCTCTGGTACGCTTTGCTGAAAAAAAATCGGGATACGTCTTCTGCTGATGTGCCGGTCCGTCGCCTGAATTTGGCGGCCAACACTTTAATAACACTCGGCAAAACCCTGCACGATTTTCGTTTGAAAACCGAGCCGACCCTCTTGGAGAACCCGTTATGCGCGCATTCGCATCATGATTGCTGGACGCTTGACATTGAAAGCGCCGAAATCGCCGGCCTTGTGCAATGGGAAAGCAGCGCGGCCAGTGCCACTGAAAACGGACGCATTCGCGCCGCTCTGGAAAAACTGGTTTTTCTGAGCGACGATGACGAACACGGCGACGATACCGCGCGTATGCCGACGACGATCGAACGCGGCAGCGCCAACCCGTGGCCAATGGTCGATGTCGATGTGGCGCATTTTTATTATCAGGGCAACGATGTCGGACGCGCCACACTTGCCGCCAGGCCGCATGAAACCGACTGGCGTATCGAGCGATTTTCGCTGAACAACGACAACGGCCAGATAGACGCCAATGGCTGGTGGCATACCGACACGAGCGCGCAACAAACTGAGCTGCACATCGACGCTCATGTTCGTGACGTTCATAAATTCCTTGCCCTTTTTAAGGTCCCTGAAGGGCTGATGGCATCCGGCGGCACCATCAAAGGCCATCTCTCGTGGTCGGATTCACCGACTGATTTCGATCTGAATACGCTGGGCGGCCAACTCACCGCAAACATCGAGCATGGCCGTTTCGCCAAAATTGAACCGGGAATCGGCAGGCTTTTGGGTGTTTTCTCCTTACAGGCGTTACCACGCCGCATCACGCTCGATTTTCGCGATGTATTCAGTGAAGGTTTTGCTTTTGACCGCATCACCGGCACCGCAGTCATAAATAATGGCGTCATGCATACCGGCGACACCCTACTCGATGGCCCCGCCGCAGAAGTGCATATCACCGGACGGGTCGACCTGATCAATGAAACACAAGATCTTGATGTCCGTGTGCGCCCGAGCATGACCGAAGGCGTTTCGCTCGGCGCCGCCGGTGCGGCAACGCTGCTGATGAGCACGCCGGTAAGCGCCGCGGCAGTCGGTATCGGCGCATTGGTCGGGCAAATGATTCTTGACGATCCCATCGGTAAAATATTCAGTTACGAATATCACATCGAAGGTTCATGGAGCGATCCCATTGCCGAAAGAAAGAACGTCGTGGATAATAACAACACAAACCCCAACCCATAATTATTATTAAAGATTGGAGTCCGGCTATGGACAACAGTAAACGTGGCATTAAAGTCGCGGCGATACAGATGGTGTCCGGTACCGGGCTTGACGCTAACCTTGCCACAGCTGCGCGCTTAATCGATCAGGCGGTACATGCCGGCGCGGAACTGGTTTTGCTCCCCGAATACTTCGGTTCTCTGGGCGCGTCACTGGCAGACCGCAGCGCGCTGCGCGAACGCGATGGCGTCGGTACGCAACAGCAGTTTTTATCCGATATGGCGGAACGCCATAACATCTGGCTCATTGGCGGTTGCGTGCCCATTGTCGGCAACGATCCCGAACGGGCGCGCAGCGCTTCTCTGGTTTACAACCCGCAAGGAGAACGTGTCGCCCGTTACGATAAAATTCATCTCTTTCGCTTTTCCTACGGCCACGAATCATACGATGAAGCCGACCTCATCGAACCGGGCGAGCCGACGCCGACCGCTTTCGATGCGCCATGTGGCCGTACCGTACTTTCCATCTGCTACGACATACGCTTTCCCGAGCTTTATCGTCCGCTCTACACCGGCGCCGATGGCCCTACGCTGATTCTGATGCCTGCTGCGTTTACTTTCGTGACCGGGCAAGCGCACTGGGAAGTCCTGCTGCGCGCCCGTGCGATCGAAAATCAATGTTATGTATTGGCGGCAGCGCAAGGCGGTATTCATGAAAATGGGCGTCACACTTTCGGCTGCTCCATGCTCGTCAGCCCCTGGGGGGACATCGTTGCCGGGCTGGATGAAGGCGAAGGCATCGTCTGCGGCAAAATCGATCTGGAACTCATGGCAAGCGTCCGTGCGCAAATGCCCGCGTTGGAACACCGCCGCATCTTTTGCCGTTAAATTTCCGTCGTAAAAATGAGATGGCTCACGCATTCAAATAACGGAACCATCTCATTTTTTCGGAATGAGGCGGGCGTTTCCGGTTGAAGATACGATCTCCCAAAACCTGAACAAACCAATCCTTGTATTAACACGCAAAGCGGATGGCGCTTNNAGCCCTATTGCCTGTAGCTTAAGTGTTGCTCTCCCGAAAGAGTTTTCCTAAAGAAAAACAACGAAGCAGCTTGAACAAGGAACAAATCAAAAATAGGGCGGATAAGCGCAAGCGTCATCCGCCGACACATGCTTCGTGAAAGCATGACGACAAACTGTTCGGCAAGTTTACTCTATAGCGTTTTACTTACCTTATAGCGTTCCGCATCGGCGCGCGGCAATCCCCGATAAAAAACGGGAGCGCTGTGCGCTCCCGTCAAGTGTGTTACTTCTGAGCTTTTGTCTTATCCGCGACGACGCCTTAACTGCCACAGCATCGCGCCGAACATCAGACCGATCAGCAGGAAGAGCGCTCTCGTATCCAATGTCGGGATCGGCGCCGCAACCGGCTGCTGGTGGCGGTAGATTTCATGGCCTGCCTCAAAAGGAGCGCTGCCGCCGGTAACAGTCGCACCCCTCACCCCATATCCTGAATTCAACGACGGGGTAGTGGTGGTCGCACCGGTCAGTGTGCATTGATACCCCGCGGACAAGCCCGCAAAGCTCAATGTCGCCTGCTCTCTCTCTGCCATCGCAAGGATTTCGGTCACGGTGGTTCCCCCATCGGAGCAGGTCAACGTGATGTTGGGGAAGAGGTTTCTGCCCGGAATGTATCCCGATGCCGCTGTCTCCCCGGTCGTCGGAGCTATGATAACAGTCACGGTCGTCGCGGCGGCTGTATCGGCAATCACTTGGTTGGTGACGGTAATCGTCCGGTCAAAGGTGATCTCATCGATCCGGGACGGCACGACACTCGCCACATATTTGTATCCGGCGTTGGTGGTTGGCAGCGACGGTTCGCTGATCGCGCATTGGTCGCCAGCAAACGCTGTCACGGTTGTCGATGTGCCACCGTACAGGCTGAGTGTGGTATTCACCGATGGCGCGCTGCTTGCGTCTGTACAAACGACATCAATCGCGAAGTCAACCGTCGAATTATGTCCGGCCAGTGTGCCGGTAATTTCTTTTTCGACGGTCAATTGCGCCGTCTGGAGGACGCCGGAACGGATATGGTACTCGACTTCAAACGTGTTGATGCCCGCATTGCCGGTCGGATCATAAATGGCACGAGTGGTTCCGTTGGCGAAGGTCGTGGCGATGGTCGTCCCCGCAATCGCAAATCCGGAGTTGTCTGTGATGGTGCACTCGGCGCCTTCTAAAACGTCCGTCGCAAACGATTGTTCCGCGTAACCGTCCGCTACCGGAACGGCAAACGCGCCTGTTGCGCTGGTTGGAACGGAACCGGTGCAGCTTAAGCTGAAATTGAAATTGGGATAGTCCGCCGTATAAAGGCTCGTCTCGCCTTTCAACGTCACTTTCACGGAAGCCGTCCTGGGATCGCTAAGTGCTTTGGGCGCGGGCGACGCAAAATTGCTGAAGCTGATTGCGTTTGGCATGATTGTGCCGTATTGATCGCCTTCCACAGAACCCGCCGCACTTAACTGATCGGAAGAGTTGATACTGTAGGCAACCATTTTGCCGCCGTCTATCGTCGGCGCAATGGCAAGCAACTTATCTCCAGCAGCCGTGAGACTGAGGTTGTAATACATCGCGTCCTTGTCATGAGCAAGCAAGAGCGTCGCCGGCATCAGGGTATCTGTGGAAGCGTCGATCACGGCGATATTGTTTTCTCCGCTCTCGCAGATCAGCCCAACATAAACACGGTTGTTCCTGCTCGGAGAAGAAGTAAGCGACATCGGCATGCATGGTAAATCGATGGACGATTTATAAGTGCCGTCTTCCCAAAACACATGGATTTTTCCGTTGACGCTGCCCGTGGCGTTCACACTGCTGGCGTCGGTAACATACAGTTTTTTGCCGCCCGATGTGTTGGCCCATTGAATATCAAAAACCGTCGCCGGCGCCAGCGAAGCGGAAAGCGTCTGGATATTCATGGTGAGGGGTAACACGGGATTGGTTGTATTAATGACAAACACATGAGAAAAATGGTTTGATACATAAAGCTTGCTGCCGTCGCCGCTGATCGTCATTACATACGGAAATTCATCTCCCGACACCGCCGGCAAGGTGGCTGCCCAGCTGCTATCAGTGGCATTTGTCGCCAGAATAATACGGCGCACGGTGTTGCTTTCATGATTCAAAACATAAAGATAATCATCGCTTACGGCAAGCGATATCGGCGAATGGTCCACAGTATCCGGATTATCCAACGTAGCGGCAATGGTGCCGCCTGCGGCCGTCGTATTAATCACGTAAATCTTGTCCTCAAACATACCGGGCACGTAAATCTTGCTGCCGTCCGATGAAAATTCCGGTGCGCCCAGCGCTTCGTTTGGAAACGACCAAACCGCCGGAGCCGCCGTCAAATCCGAGATGTCGTACCGTTTGAGGTAAGCGATATTGGCGTCCGGATTGTAATTGGTTACGAGAGCATAGGAATGTGTTGTCGTTTGTGCAAATGCGCCAACGGAAACCGCCAGAAGAGCAGCGCATATCACTCCCCCCGCAAACCGCCAATGAAAAACCGAGCCTTTGCCTGCTGGCCCATTGCGGAATAAATAGGAAAAAATTTTAATCATTTCACAACTCCCAAAACCTTTGGTTCGGATCGGGCGATCTTCTCGCCAGATTGATTTCGCTCATTAATTCTCATCATTCACCTACTTTTGCGTACCACGGTATCGACCGGCCTTGCGACTGATCGATACCGTTCACCGCACCACTATCTCGGCTGCACGTTCAATATCACCTTGCGGGTCATTTGCGGATCGCCGCCGGAGGCCTTCGGAACCGCGGGAACACCTACCAACGGCGCCGCANNAATAACTACGTAACTCGTGTACCCCGCCACTGTCGGCGTCAACGCCGTTCCCGAAGCATCTTGCAATCTGGCATAGCACAGGGCGTTCGCAGGAACCTCACCGTTGGTAGTCGTCGCGCCATCGTCAACCGCGTCGTTCAAGTCAAAGCTGACGTAACCCAGCCCGGTAACTTTTCCTGTTGCGTTGTAAGACGCCGGCTGCAACGCGCCATCGACACCCCTGTTCTGGCACTGCACATTGATCAGGAATTCGACACCCGCAAACTTGGCGGCCTCTTCCGCGCTGATGCCGCCCACACGCACCATCGCCTTCAGCCGCTCGTTTCCGCTATTGCGCTCGGAGGTATTGGCCACCGTTACGTTAGGATCGGTTGTCCCCAATGTGAACGTTTGCGATGTACCCGCCATCTGGCCGCCGGGTACGGAGGTGATAATCGTCCTGTACGCATAGCCTGGGTTCGTCGGGATGCTTGTCGAGTCTTCCGTCACGGTACACGTGCTTCCCGATGCGGCATGGTGTGTATCGCTGGCGCCGTCAGCCAGGTTAAAGACCGCCGCGCTGCCGGACACATTCCCGGAACCGCAATCAACCGTGATCTTGAAGGTTGCCGGCCAGTTGGTATTGGTATTACCGCTGACCACCTTCGTCACCGTGATCGGCACATTCGCTATCGTGCTTCCGATGGTATGCATCGCCGTCATGTCCACCGCTGTCGTACCGGTCGCTATCGGGCTCGTCGGGTTGTACGCCGGCAAGCCATACCAGCTGTAGCTCGATCCCAAGCTCGGCCTTGTCAATGTCGCTACCACGCAAGTATCGCCTTGCCCGACCTGATACACACCCTTGATGCCGCGCTTCAGATTCGTCGCGTAGCTCACGCCTGAATCGCCCGTACAAGTAATGGTGCCCGCGAAGCTCTGCGTTTCGTTGTATCCCGCCGTCGCCGGAGCGATGCCGGCCAACAGATTGGTCAGGCTGATGTCGCGCGGCACCACCGTATTTGGAACCACAGTATTGGTCACCGTCACCGTCTCTTCGGTACCCGCTGCCACCGCGACTTGGCTCGGCTCAATCATCTTCAGGTATATGTAGCCCGCGCCCGAAGTCGGAACCGTCGTCTCGTCGATCGAGCACGTCTTGCCGACCGGAACCTCCAACCGCGCCGATTGACCACCCTTCAGCTTGAATTCGGGATGGTTTGTCGTATCGCAGGCCACCGTAATCCCAAACTCGTTGCCGGCGATGTGTTGCGCCGTCTGGCCGCCGATCGTTTTCTCAACCGTCATCCACTCCTTCGCAACCGTACCGCTTTCGATCAAGTTCGATACCGATACCGCCTGATCTCCGCTCACCGTAAAGGATGCGGGGCTGATCGACGCCAGGTTGGTAAACCCGTTGTCGAT
>DBDN01000023.1:0-14289 GCA_002293615.1 Betaproteobacteria bacterium UBA931
GCACTTTTAAACCATAATTGACAGGTTTTGGTCATGACAGAAAAGGCGTAGAAATGGCTTAGGTAAACAAAAAAGCACGCTATTGCGTGCTTTGATGATTTTAAGGTGTGGTGCCGACGATGAGACTCGAACTCATACGGCTTTCGCCACTGCCCCCTCAAGACAGCGTGTCTACCAATTTCACCACGTCGGCCTGCTTTTTTGCGGAAGGTGATTGTATCTGTTTTTACTGATTCGTGGGCGTTGTTTCTTCCGTTTTTTGTGCAGTGTTTTCTACGGGAACGGCAGTTTCGGCCGCGGGTTTTTGCTCTTCCACAGGCGGTGCTTCCATGGCGGGCGGTGCAGGGATGTCGGTAGGCGCTGCTGTCGGCGCGGCATTGTTATCGCCCGGTAATTGCGGCACATCCGTCGGAGCGGCGGGTACGGTTTGTTGTTGGGGAACACGATCCATTACGCTGCCGTCGGCCGGAAGCGAAGCGTGCTTGGTGCTGTAGTAAGTCAGCCCCATGCTGGTGAGAAAGAAAAGGGTTACCAGAGCCGCGGTGGTACGCGACAGAAAATTGGCGGAGCCCGCCGCGCCGAATACGGAGCCGGATGCGCCGCTGCCGAATGCAGCGCCCATATCGGCGCCTTTGCCGTGTTGCAGCAGAATAAAAACGCAGATCACGATGGCAATCAGCACATGAACAACTATCAGAATAGAAACTAAAAAATCCATTTTTTTCTCGTCAATAACAGGTTTAAGGCCGGACGGCTTTGATAATGTCTAAAAATTCTTCGGGATTAAGCGATGCGCTGCCGACCAGCGCGCCATCGACATGATCGATATGCAGGATAGCTTGCGCATTGCCGGCTTTGACGCTGCCGCCGTAAAGCAACGGGGTATTGTCGCATTCGGCACGGCGCAGCAAATCACGAAGCAGTACATGCATTTTCCGGATATCGTCCGGATTGGCGGCGCGCCCGGTTCCGATTGCCCAGACCGGTTCATAAGCGACGACCAGTCGCGCTTTTTCGCTTTTGTCCAAAGAGTCAAGTACGGCGGACAATTGCCGGGTGACGACGGCGGCGGTTTTGTCGCTTTCGCGTTCCTCCAGTGTTTCGCCGACGCATATGATCGGCTGCAAACCGGAACCGGCGGCCGTTTTGGCTTTGGTCGCCACTTGCCCATCGCTTTCGCCATAAAGCGCGCGGCGTTCGGAATGGCCGACGATCACACAGTGGCAGCCGAAATCATGAAGCATCGATACCGCGACTTCACCGGTATAAGCGCCGCCGAGATATTCGCTGACATTTTGCGCACCCCAGCGGATATGGCTTTGCGCCAGCATGTGTTGCGTTTGGGCGAGGTAGGGAAAAGGAACGCAGACCGCGACGTTATCTTGCTCGGTCACACTTGCGCACAATGCCGCCAAGCGGGCGGCATTGTCGGGCAGGCTGCCGTGCATTTTCCAGTTGCCAACGATGTATTTGCTTCGGGGCATGAATCGGGCTTGATTCCAGAATTAAAAATAATCTGGAATTTTACACATAGAGGGGCTTGGGCAGCAAGAAAAAGCCGGTAATTTTGTGGTTTTCACGCATTTTTGAGGAACGATTTTCAGCGTAACGGTAAGCGCTATTCTATAATGTGCCCATTTGTATATCGTCGCGCGCCATGTTAAAAGCGCGGTAAAACGCGCATAAAACTGTTAAAGGGGTTAAATTGCCAGAACGATCGAATGATTTTTATCCACATCCTTGGCTTGCGCGCGAGGGTTGGTTTTTTCTTGCGTTGGCAGCGATCATTGCGGCGTTGCTTACCGTTTTGGCATGTTATTGGTCGTTCTGGGACTGGCCGGCGGCGCTCGGCTGGCTGGTTTTTGTTTTCGTTGTCCAGTTTTTCCGCGACCCGGCGCGGACGATTCCGGCGCAAGACGGCGTTGTGTTGTGTCCGGCGGATGGGCGCGTCATCAAGGTGGAAAAAGCGCATGATCCGTATCTCAATCGGGACGCGTTGAAAATCAGCGTATTTATGAATGTATTTAATGTGCATTCAAACCGTATTCCGGTGGACGGACGCATCGTTAACGCCTGGTACGCGCCCGGGCGTTTTTTTAACGCAGCGCTGGATAAGGCGTCGTCGGAAAATGAGCGCAATGCGTTGCATATCGTCACGGAAAGTCGCGAGGATGTCACCTGTGTACAGATTGCCGGGCTGATTGCGCGACGCATTCTGTGCTATGTCAAAGCGCAGGACACGGTCAAACGCGGGCAGCGTTACGGTTTTATCCGTTTTGGTTCGCGCGTTGACGTTTATTTGCCGCTTGATGCCAGCGCGTGTGTGGCCATCGGGCAAAAAGTGCGGGCGACGGAAACGGTGCTGGCCAGGATGCGGCAGCCGACCGGATCGGCCGGATCAACTGAGAAAAGCGATGTTTGAGGACGATCAGGAACAGCGTATTTTGCGCAAAACCCAAGGCAAGCGGCGCGGTATTTATCTGCTGCCGAACCTTTTTACGACGGCGTCACTTTTTGCCGGCTTTTTTTCGATCGTGCAAGGGTACGGCGGTAATTTTTCGCGGGCGGCTGCGGCAATCTTCGTTGCGATGGTGCTGGACAGCCTTGACGGACGCGTGGCGCGGATGACCAGGACGCAAAGCCCATTTGGCGCGGAATATGACAGTCTGTCGGATATGGTGTCGTTTGGCGTTGCGCCGGCATTGCTGATTTATGTTTGGGCACTCAACCAACTGGGCAAACTGGGTTGGTTGGCGGCGTTTGTTTTTGTGGCGGGCGCCGCGTTGCGGCTGGCGCGTTTCAACACCATGCTGGAGGTGGCGGATAAACGCTGGTTTATCGGCTTGCCCAGCCCGGCGGCGGCGGCATTGGTCGCAGGGTTCGTCTGGATTTCGCACGATAACGAAATCATTGCGCGCAATGTCTTATGGCTGGCGTGGGCGATCACGCTTTTTGCCGGGCTGACGATGATCAGCAATATCAAATATTACAGCTTCAAAACCATCAATTTGCGTAAAAGCGTGTCGTTCGTGGCCGTTGCGTTTTTAGTGGTTATTTTTGTGCTTATCGCCTGGTATCCGGCTCTCGTGCTTTTTTCCTGTTTTGCGGTATATGCGTTGGCCGGTTTTGTGACAACCGGGTGGCTTTTTTGGAAAAAGCGTTGTTGACGTGATTCTGCGGCGCATCTTCTTTCTGGGCTACAATACGGCGTTTTTTGATAGCGGGAGCGAACAGGTTCCCGCTTACGTTTAGGAATTGTCGTGCAGCAAATTCGTAATTTCTCCATCATCGCGCATATTGACCATGGCAAATCGACGCTGGCCGACCGGCTGATTCAGCGTTGCGGCGGCTTATCGGATCGCGAAATGAACGAGCAGGTACTCGATTCAATGGCGCTTGAGCGCGAGCGCGGCATTACGATCAAGGCCCAAACCGCAGCGTTGCATTATCAGGCGCGTGATGGGCAAATGTATCTTCTCAACATGATCGATACGCCGGGGCATGTCGATTTTGCCTATGAGGTGTCGCGGTCATTGGCGGCATGCGAAGGGGCACTGCTGGTGGTGGATGCATCACAGGGCGTCGAGGCGCAGACGGTGGCGAATTGTTATACGGCGATCGAACTGGGCGTGGAAGTGTTTCCGGTGTTGAACAAAATCGATTTGCCGTCGGCCCAGCCGGAACGCGTGGTCGAAGAAATTGAGGACATTGTCGGCATTGAAGCCGGCAACGCGATTCGCGCCAGCGCGAAAACGGGTGAGGGCATCGACGATATTCTCGAAGCGATTATCGACCGGGTGCCGCCGCCCAAAGGCGATCCGGCCGCGCCGTTGCAGGCGCTGATCATTGATTCGTGGTTTGATAATTACGTCGGCGTGGTGATGCTGGTGCGCGTGATGCAAGGCACGCTGAAAACGCGCGAAAAAATTCTTTTGATGTCAACGAATGCGTCTTATCAATGCGAGCAGCTTGGTGTATTCACGCCGAAATCGGTGGCAAAACCATCGTTGTCGGCGGGCGAAGTCGGCTTCATTATTGCCGGCATCAAAGAGCTGAACGCGGCGAAAGTGGGTGATACGGTAACGTTTGCGGCCAAGCCCGCCGCGAAAGAATTGCCCGGCTTTAAGGAAGTGAAGCCGCAGGTATTTGCGGGCTTGTATCCGGTGGAGGCCAATCAATATGAGGCGCTGCGCGACGCGCTGGACAAATTGAAGCTCAACGACGCGTCGTTGCACTACGAGCCGGAGGTTTCACAAGCGCTCGGTTTCGGTTTTCGCTGCGGCTTTCTCGGTTTGCTGCACATGGACATCGTGCAGGAACGGTTGGAGCGCGAATACGATATGGATCTGGTGACGACCGCGCCGACCGTGGTTTATCAGCTTTTGCTGAACGACGGCAGCGTTGTCGAAATTGAAAATCCGTCGAAACTACCGGATTTATCGCGGGTTGCGGAAATTCGCGAGCCGATTATTACCGCGACTATCCTGCTGCCCCAGGATTACGTCGGCCCGGTATTGACGTTGTGTACGGAAAAGCGCGGCATTCAGAAGAACATGCAGTATGTCGGGCGGCAGGTGATGCTGACTTATGAATTGCCGATGGCGGAAGTGGTAATGGATTTTTTTGACCGCTTAAAATCGGTATCGCGCGGTTATGCGTCGCTTGATTACGATTTCAAGGAATTCCGCGAGGCTGATGTCATCAAGCTGGATATTCTGATCAACGGCGAGCGCGTCGATGCGTTGTCGTCGATGGTGCATCGTTCGGTGGCGCAGTATCGCGGGCGGGAGGTTGTGGCGCGGATGCGCAAACTGATTCCGCGCCAGATGTTTGACGTTGCCGTACAGGCCGCCATCGGCGGCCAGATCATCGCACGGGAAACCATCAAGGCGTTGCGCAAAAACGTACTGGCAAAATGTTATGGCGGTGATATTACCCGCAAGCGTAAACTGTTGGAGAAGCAGAAAGCCGGTAAAAAGCGTATGAAAGCCGTGGGCAGCGTGGAAATCCCACAAGAAGCTTTTCTGGCAATTTTGCAGGTGGATGATAAATAGGGGAGAGCATTTTGAATTTTCCGTTAATACTTTTTGTGCTGACGCTGATCACCGGGGTGATCTGGGCGCTTGACCGGTTTTATCTGCGCAAAAAGCGCGGTAAAGAGGCACCGACGCCGGCATGGATTGACTACACGGGTAGTTTTTTCCCGGTGTTGCTGATTGTGTTCGTGTTGCGTAGCTTCATTGTTGAACCGTTCAAAATCCCATCTTCGTCCATGCGTCCGACGCTGGAGGTCGGTGATTTTATTTTGGTCAATAAATTCAGCTACGGCATCCGCTTACCTGTGATTGAGAAGAAAATCATCCCGCTGGGCGAACCGCAGCGCGGTGATCCGATCGTGTTTCGCTACCCGCTTAACCCGTCTCAGGATTACATTAAGCGCGTGGTCGGCGTATCCGGCGACGTTGTCGAATATCGCGATAAGGTGCTGACAGTCAATGGCAAAGCATTGCCGCATCAGCCGGACGGAGAGTACGCTTACATGGAAGGCATCGGTAAATTTGAAAATTTGAAACAATTTGTCGAAACGGCTTATCCGGAAGAAGGAAATCGCGCGTATCGTATTGCGGTAGATCCCGGCTATCCCACATTGGATTTACGCGGCGTTCGCCATTTTGAGCGTCAAAATGCCTGCCAATATGCGCATGACGGCTTTCGTTGTACTGTGCCGGAAGGGTATTATTGGGCGATGGGCGATAATCGCGATCGCAGCGATGACAGCCGTTACTGGGGTTTTGTGCCGGATGAGTATTTGCGCGGCAAGGCGTTTTTTATCTGGTTTAACTGGGACGATATTTCCAGTTTTTCGTTTAATCGGGTGGGCAGCAGTATTCAATGAATAGAAAGGAAATCTCATGAATCAAGCGATGAAATGTCAACAAAAAGGGTTGTCCTTGTGGGGTCTTTTGGGTGTGATCCTTTTGGCGCTGGCGGTGATCTGGATTGCGATTAAGGTGGTGCCGGAATATCTCGCGGCATCGACGGTAAAAGCGTGTTTGCAGGATGCTTATACTAATGGCGGCGGTAATTTTGCTAGAAGCAAAAGCAATTTTGACCAATGTCTCAATCTCAACGGAATTTATGAAACAGGCAATTACAATCTCAATATGAACGGCCAAACACTGACGCTGGATTGGGAGGTTTTATTGCCGATAGCCGGTAACGCGTCGTTGCTGCTTCAGTTCAACGCGCAAGCGCCGGAATAATCGTCCACTGATCTTGAATACGGAGAGATTGCTCGGATATTCTTTTAAAACGCCTGCGCTGTTGCGGCAGGCGTTGACCCATCGCAGCGCGGCGGCAGCGCATAACGAACGCCTGGAATTTATCGGCGATTCGGTGTTGAATTGCGTGGTGGCGCAGTTACTGTATCAGCGTTTTCCGGCGATGCCCGAGGGCGATTTATCGCGTATCCGGGCGGCGCTGGTCAATCGCGATACGTTAGCGCAGCTTGCCCGTCGGTTGGATTTAAGCCGCTATTTGCGTCTTGGCGAAGGTGAATTAAAAAGCGGCGGGATGCAACGTGCTTCCATTCTTGCCGACGCGCTGGAGGCATTGTTTGGTGCGGTATTTATTGAGGCCGGTTTTACGGCGGCGCGGGATTCCGTCTTTACGGTGTACGGCGATTTATTGCACGATATTGATCCGGAGCAGTTGGGGAAAGACGCGAAAACACGCTTGCAGGAGTGGCTGCAGGCACGGCGGTTGCCGTTACCCGAATACACCGTGTTCGAAATCAGCGGTGAGGCGCATGCTCAGCATTTCATGGTGAAGGGCAAAGTGGCATTGCTTGATGATGCGGTACATGGCGAGGGCAGCAACCGCCGCCTTGCCGAACAACAGGTTGCCGAAAAAGCATTGCGGTTATTGGCGGCATTGCCGCCGGGTACCACGAAACGCCGAGGCGGGAAGCACCCGCATGACTGATCCGGTATCGCGGGAACAGGTAACGCGCTGTGGCTTTGTGGCGTTGGTCGGTCGCCCCAACGTTGGTAAATCCACGCTGCTGAATTGTTTGCTGGACAGTAAGATCAGCATTACCTCGGCAAAGGCGCAGACAACGCGGCAACGCGTGATCGGTGTGTTGTCCGAAGAGCAATGCCAGTTTATTTTTGTCGATACACCCGGTTTTCAGACACGGCATCGTTCGGCGCTGAACGCGAAAATGAATCAGGCCGTGCGCGAGGCGCTTGCCGAAGTCGATATCGTACTCATCTTGTTTGAAGGCAAGACATTGAATGAGGCGGATGAAATCATTTTGCGGCTGCTGCCTTCCGATAAAACGGTCATCGGTGTCGTCAATAAAATCGATCTTTTATCGGATAAAACACAATTGCTTCCTTTTCTGGACGGTTTGTCCAAGCGTTTTTCCTTTGCCGCACTGGTGCCGGTATCGTCGTCCAAAGGCTGGCAACTGGATCATCTGAAAAAGGAAATCGCCCGCCACTTGCCGGAAGGGCCGTGGTTGTACGGCGCGGAAGACATCACGGATCGCGACGAGCGTTTTCTTGCCGCAGAGTTCATTCGCGAAAAAGTTTTCCGCTTAACGGGGGACGAAGTGCCTTATGCGACGCATGTGGTTGTCGAGCGATTTGTTCAGGAAGGACACTTGCGTCGGATCGACGCCCGCATCTATGTTGAGCGCGACAGCCAACGGGTGATTTTGCTGGGTCATCAGGGGCAAACGCTTAAACGTATCGCGACCGAAGCCCGTCAGGATATGGAACGCTTGTTTGGCGGCAAGGTGTTTTTGACTGTTCACATTCAAATCAGGCAGGGTTGGATGGACGATGCGCGGACGCTGCGGCAATTTGATTTTTAGCGTGCCGGTTCGGTCAACATGAGCGCGCATGTCAACCGGCAGGAGCAGCAGGAGGCGTTTGTTCTGCATACCTACCCTTACCGCGAGACCAGCCTGCTCGCGGAAGTTTTTACCCGCCAGTTCGGGCGATTGACGTTGCTGGCACGCGGCGCGCGGCGCCCGCGTTCGGAGGTGCGCGGTGTGTTGCGCGCTTTTCAACCGTTGCATCTTTCCTGGTATGGAAGCGGCGAAATCAAGACGTTGACCAAGGCAGAGTGGTTGGGCGGGATCGTGCCGCCGGCGGGCGCTGTGCTGATGAGCGCGTTTTATCTCAACGACCTTTTACTGCGCTTTTTACCGCGCGAGGATGCGCATGCGGCATTGTATGACGGTTACCAAAGCGCGGTGCGGCGGTTAAGCGAATCCGAAAATTCGAAACAACGAGCCGCATTATTGCGGCGGTTCGAAATAACATTGCTTGCCGAACTGGGTTATGCAATGCATTTGACACATGATTCAACGATACGAAAATCGGCTGCGGATGACGAGAATATGCCGGTAAAAGCGCCGCTGGAAAAGCAAAGGCGATATCATTACATCTTTGAAAGCGGTCCGCTCGCTGCCGAAGGCGACCAGACGTTTCCCGGTGCGCCGATAGTGCGCGGCGCAACGTTAATGGCGCTGGCCAATGATGATTATCCGGATGCGCATACGGTGGCGGAAGCGCAGCGGTTGATGGCGCAAGTGCTGGGTTATTTTTTGGAAAACAGGCGTTTGCCGAGTCGGCATATCGCCCAGGATCTTCGACAGTTGAAACGGTTGTCGCGAACGGTATTTGATGAAAAAACAGAATATGAGTGACGAGGGCGGGCGACATAAGCGCAACGCGTTGGTATTGCCGCGCGGTTCGATGATGTGCGGGATCGAAGGCGTGGCGTTAAGCGCGGACGACAAAAGACGTTTGTGTCATCCGCTGGTCGGCGGTGTGATTTTGTTTACGCGCAACTATCGGGACAAAGGACAGCTTGCCGCGCTGTGCCACGAAATTCACGCATTGCGCTCGCCGGAACTTTTAATCGGCGTTGATCAGGAAGGCGGGCGCGTGCAACGGTTGCGCGACGGTTTTACCGAGATTCCGGCCATGAACTCATTGCAGGAATCGTTTTTGCACGCGCCGGTTCGAACCGAAAACGAAACGCAGCAACTGGGATTGTTGATCGGGCGCGAATTGCGCGAAGTCGGTGTCGATTTCAGTTTTACGCCGGTGCTGGATCTGGATTATGGTGTCAGTTCGGTCATCGGCGATCGTTCGTTCGGGCGCGCGCCGGAAACGGTGGCGCGTTTGGCCGCCGCGCTTTATCGCGGGCTGAAAAATGCCGGTTGCGCCGGTGTCGGCAAACATTTTCCCGGGCACGGTTTTATCGGTGCGGATTCGCATACGGAGATGCCGGTTGATGGCCGCAGTTGGGCGGAAATCCAGCCGGATATCATGCCTTATCGCGCGATAATCGCCAACGGCTTGGAAAGCGTGATGATGGCGCATGTGATTTATCCGGAGATGGACGCGCAGCCGGCGGGCTATTCNNGGCTCGGTTTTCACGGTTTAATTTTTTCGGACGATCTCGGTATGTTTGGCGCGCAAGGTGTCGGCGGTTGGGTGGCGCGTGCCGAAGCGGCGATCAACGCCGGATGCGATGTCGTTCTTGTGTGCAATGATTTTGAAGCGATGGACGACCTGCTTGAACACTGGCATCCGCAGCTTAACGAAAACCGCCGTTATGAACTGAACATGCGTTGGCAGAAAATGGCACCGCGTAAAAAAGTATCGGCAACGAGATAAAGGAATCATATATGAGTACAGCAAAACTGATCGACGGCAAAGCCATTGCCGCCCTGGTCATCGAAGAAGTGAAAATTGCCGTTGCCGAGCGTAAAAGCAAAGGCTTGCCCAGGCCGGGGTTGGCGGTGATTTGTGTGGGCGACGATCCCGCGTCGGCAGTCTATGTGCGCAACAAAAGAAAGAGAACGGAAGAGGTTGGCATGTTGTCGGTTTCGCACGATCTACCCAAAGAAACCGACGAGCAAACTTTGCTGGCGCTGATCGACAAACTGAATGGCGATGAAGCCGTGCATGGCATTCTGGTGCAGTTGCCGTTGCCGCCGCAGATCAATGCGGAGCGCGTCATTGAGCGTATCCACCCGAAAAAAGACGTCGATGGCTTTCATCCGTACAACGTCGGTCGCTTGGTGTTGCGGATGCCGACGCTGCGCCCGTGTACGCCGTTTGGCTGTATGCGTTTATTGAAAGAAACCGGCGAAGCACTGGCGGGCAAGCATGCGGTGATTATCGGGCAGTCGAATATCGTCGGACGGCCGATGGCGCTGGAACTTCTGATAGCGCGTTGCACGATTACCGTGTGTCACTCCAAAACGTACGATTTACCGAAACTGATCGGTGCGGCCGATATCGTCGTTGCAGGCATGGGCAAGCCGCGTTTCGTGCAAGGCGAATGGCTAAAGCCGGGCGCAATCGTGATCGATGTCGGAATTAACCGGCTCGACGACGGCAAGTTGTGCGGCGATGTTGATTTCGATTCGGCAAAAGAAAGGGCCTCGTGGATTACACCGGTGCCTGGCGGCGTCGGACCGATGACGATTGCGACGCTTTTGGCGAATACGCTGGAAGCGGCCAAATGGCAGGAAAGCGCGTGATATGATCAACACCTTCGATATATTGGAAAGGTTGCCGGAACGATCGGTCGGCTAATGGAGAAAAGTGAGCAGGCATGCCAGTATTGAAGCGATTTCTGAATAAATACGAGCGGATTGGCAAAGCCGCCGTTGTGTTGTTGCTGATGTGGGGCGCGCCGTTATGCGCCCAGCCGTTGCCGGCAGAAAACGGCGATAAGGTGACGCTGAACTTTGTCGATGCCGATATCGAGGCGGTGGTGCGGACGGTCTCGGAAATTACCGGGCGCAACTTCATCATCGATCCCAAAGTCAAAGGCACGGTCAACATTATTTCCACACGGCCGGTCGCCCGCGATCTGGTGTATCCGACGCTGCTTTCCGCATTGCGGATGCAGGGCATTACCACGATAGAAGGCGACGATATTGTGCGCATCGTTGTTGAAGCCGACGCCAAACTGTACAACAACAAAGCCAAAACCGGAGACGGGCGGTTGATAACCAAAGTGATTCCGCTGCGTTACGAAGCGGCGGCGCCGATGGTCGGGATTTTGCGCCCCTTGATTTCGTCCAACAACACGGTATCGGCTTTTACGGGAAGCAACGCGCTGGTGATTACGGACTACGCCGATAATATCGAGCGCGTTGAAAAGATTATCGCGTCGCTTGACCAGCCGCCGGCCGATGAGCCGCTGGTGGTGCCGCTTAAAAACGCGTCGGCTTACGACATGGTGCCGATGCTCGACAAACTGCTCGCCGACAGCGGTTCGACAGGCAGCAGCGCAGCGGGCGCATCCATGAGCAACAAGGTGACGCTGGTTGCCGACGGCCGTTCAAACAGTATTTTGGTGCGCTCGGAAAACCCAGGGCGGATGGAGCGCGTGCGCGCATTGATCGAGCGTCTCGATAACCAAGGGCGTCCGGGCGGCAATTTTTTCATTGTTTATCTTAAAAACGGCGACGCCAATGCGATTGCGCAAACGCTGCAAGGGTTACTGACCGGAAACAACGCGCGCGCCGGGCAGGGCTCATCGCCGCAAATAACGCAACCGGCTTCCGGGCTAAACGGGTTGAGTTCGGGCGTCAGCTCGTTATTGGCCAACGCGACCGCGGAAACGTCGGCATTGCCTTTTGCGCCGACGCAGCAGGGATACAATACCGGCTTTTCGGTAAACGGCATGACCGTGCAGGCGGATGAGGCGACCAACTCGCTTGTGATTATGGCGCCCGAACCGGTTTACAACACGATCCGCGGCGTGATTGAAAAACTCGATGTGCCGCGTGCGCAAGTGTTTATCGAAGCGCTGATTGTTGAAATGGAGGCCGACAAGGCGGCGGAGTTCGGTATTCAGTGGCAGGTACTGGGTGATAAGCACTTTTTCGGCGGTACGAATTACGGTTCCGGCGGGCAGAATATTCTGGATGTTGCCGCCGGGCTTGGCACGAGGTATTCCAGCGGTAATGCGCCGATATCGTCGATGGTCAACCCGGGGCTCAATATCGGCATTTTAGACGGCGCAGTGACGCTTGGCGGCCGGGAAATCCTCAATCTCGGCTTTATGGCGCGCGCGCTGGAGGTGCAGGCAAAAGCCAATATCTTGTCCACGCCGACGCTGTTGACGCTCGACAACCAGGAAGCGAGCATCATGGTCGGGCAGAACATCCCGGTGATGACCGGGCAGTACTCATCGTCGATCAGTACGAGTTCGGTCGAGCCGTTTCAAACATATGATCGCCAGGATGTCGGCCTTATGCTGCGTATCAAGCCGCAGATTACCGAAAACGGCATGGTGCGGATGAGCATTTACCAGGAAGTTTCCCGGGTGCTGGATCTGGCCAGTGTTTCCGGGCCGGTACTTTCCAAGCGCTCCCTTGATTCGGCGGTATCGGTGGACGACAGCCAGATCATCGTGCTGGGCGGGTTGATTGAAGACCGGATGACGGATGGCGCCGACAAGGTGCCGTTGCTTGGCGATATCCCCGTGTTGGGCAACCTGTTTCGCTACGACTCGCGCAACCGCCAGAAGACCAACCTGCTGATCTTTTTAAAGCCGACGATTGTGCGGACGGCGGCGGACGCGCGCGAATACACGACGGAACGTTATCGTTACCTGATGGGCGAGCAAAAAAACCTAGCGCCGCAAAGCCGTTTCTTTTGGAACGATCCCACGATTCCCGAACTGTTGCCGCAGGGCGTATTGCCGGGCAGCGAAATACCGTTGCCGGAAGTTTCGCGCGGCGAGCCGATGCCCTCCGGAGCGATGCTGATTCCGATGACGCCTTTTGTCCCCGAAAAAAACTGGCCTTGAATTCAAAAACGAATGTCTGATGTTACCGCATGCGTTCCTTATACTTTTGCCAAAACGCAAGGCGTTTTGCCGTGGCGGGAAGCGGACGATTCGGTCATCGCATTGATGCGCAGCGACGCGTCGGTCGATGCGGTTCAGGAAATCCGGCGCGTACTCAACAAAAAGCGGATCAATAAAAAACTGGTTCTCGAAGAAGTGAGCCCTGAACGCTTTGCCGAAGCGCTGGCGCGCGCCTATAACGTGAGCGATGAAAGTTCGGCGCTGGCATTGAACGACGAATTGGCGCGCGACGCCGACCTTTCGCAATTGCTCCAGGAAATGCCGGGCGGCGAAGATTTGCTCGACAACGACGCGCAGGCGCCGGTGATCAGGATGATCAACGCGCTGCTTTTGCAGGCTTTGCGCGAACAGGTTTCCGACATTCACTTTGAGCCTTACGAGGCGCGTTCGGTCGTGCGCTTCCGGCTGGACGGCATGCTGCGCGACATCATCGAGCCGCCGCGCGCGCTGCATGCCGCGCTGGTGTCGCGCCTGAAAATCATGGCAGACCTCGATATTGCCGAAAAGCGTTTGCCGCAAGACGGTCGTATCACGTTGCGGCTGGGCGGCAAAAGCGTGGACGTGCGCGTTTCCACGTTGCCGACCGGATACGGCGAGCGTGTCGTCTTGCGTTTGCTCGATAAAGAGTCGGCGCGTCTCGACCTGGCTGCCTTGGGTATGGGCGACGCGCTGCTGAATAGCGTGGATCACATTATCCGCGAGCCGCACGGTATTTTCCTGGTGACAGGCCCGACCGGCTCGGGGAAAACGACCACGTTATACGCCGCGTTGTCGCGTTTGGACCGCGCCAGCATCAATGTGATGACCGTCGAAGACCCCATCGAATACGCGCTCGACGGCGTGGCGCAAACGCAGGTAAATCCGCGTATCGACCTGAGTTTCGCCCGGGCGTTGCGCGCGTTGTTGCGCCAGGATCCTGACGTGATCATGATCGGTGAAATCCGCGATCTGGAAACGGCGCAGATTGCCGTGCAAGCGTCGCTTACCGGCCATCTGGTGCTGGCAACGCTGCATACCAACGACGCGCCGAGCGCCGTGACGCGTTTGGCCGACATGGGCGTCGAGCCCTATCTTTTGGCCTCCGGCTTGCTTGGCGTACTGGCGCAACGGCTGGTTCGCGTGTTGTGCCCGCATTGCCGGGCATCGTCGCCACCGGACGAGGGCGAGCAAAAACTATTGATCCAGATGGGCTGGCAGCAAGTTAAAAAATTATATTCGGCGCAAGGTTGCGACGCATGCAACCATACCGGCTATCGCGGGCGTACCGGCGTTTATGAACTGCTGCGTATGGACGATACATTGCGTCGCCACATTCATGAAAATGCAACGGAAGACATATTGCGTTCGACGGCGGCGCAAGCCGGTATGCGCTCG
>DBDN01000023.1:14371-15198 GCA_002293615.1 Betaproteobacteria bacterium UBA931
TCGGGAAGGAAAGGTATTACGCGGCATCCGCGAAGCGGAATCGGCGCGCGCATTGCGGCAGGCGTTGCATAATGAAGCATTGACGCCGACGGCGGTTGATGCCGTTGCCGACAGCGCCGCGCGGTTGTCGTGGACGCGCTTGCCGGCGCAGCAGGTCTCATTGATGACGCGCCAGTTGGCGACGCTCGTTTATTCGGGGTTGCCGCTGCATCAGGCCTTGCTTGCCGCGGCCGAGCAAACCGACGACAAACGGACGCGCGAAATCGTCAATGCATTGGCGCGGCACGTCGCTTCGGGCGAAAGCCTGCCGATGGCGTTGGCGCATTATCCGCGCACATTTTCGACGTTATACCGCAGCTTGATTGCGGCGGGCGTTGAAAGCGGATTATTGCCGGATGTGTTGCAGCGGCTTGCCGACTACCTCGATGCGCGTCTTGNNCAGGCAGAAATTCGTTACGGCGCTTATTTATCCGGCGTTGATTACCGTGATTTCCATCGCGGTGGTGGTGGTGTTGCTGACGTATGTGGTGCCGCAGGTGGTGGCGGTGTACGAACATACGCGGCAAACGTTGCCGTGGCTGACGCGGGCGCTGATCCAGACCTCCTCTTTTTTACGCGCCACAGGCGTTTATTGGCTGGTTGGCGGCGTGATGCTGGTCGTCGGTTTTTCGGCGGCGTGCCGCAATATTGACTTTCGTGAAAGCGTTCTTCGCTTCCGGCTGCGCATACCCGGCGTCGGGCGCTTGTCGCAAACGCTGGAAACGGCGCGTTTTGCCAGCACGTTGGCGATTCTGGTCGGCAGCGGCGCGCCGTTATTGCGGGGGCTG
>DBDN01000087.1 GCA_002293615.1 Betaproteobacteria bacterium UBA931
TTGTCGAGGAGGCTCATTGAAAAAGGATTATTGTTTTACAGGCAGACACCATAATTGTGGCATCAACACGAACAGCGAATTATAATCGCCCGAATTACCTTTCCGCACAAGAAAAATATGGATGCGCTCGAACTGACTTCTCCTGCCGCCCTGCGCACTTTCGTCCAGGGAATTCGCGCCGCTGCGCCCTATATTTACGCCTTTCGTGACAATACTTTTGTCATTGCTCTTGGCGGGGAGGTCGTCGACAGCGAAAAATTTATTGGCATTATTCACGATCTTAATTTGTTGCATAGCCTCGGTTTTCGACTGATTGTGGTGCACGGCATGCGCCCGCAGATCGAGGCAATTCTCGCGCAGCAAAACATCGAATCGTATTTTGCCGACGGCATCCGCATTACCGACGCCGACACGATGGATTGTGTGTTGGAGGCTGCCGGGCAGGTGCGCAGCCGTATCGAAGCATTGCTGTCTTTGGGATTGGCCAATTCGCCGATGGCCGGCGCGCGTAACAGGGTTTCCAGCGGCAATTATTTGACGGCGCGGCCGCTTGGCGTGATTGATGGGCAGAACATGCAATTTACCGGAGCTGTACGCCGTATCGACCGCGAAGCGATACAGCAACGGCTTGATGATGGTGATATCGTGCTGATTTCACCGCTTGGCTACTCGCCAACCGGCGAAATTTTCAATTTATCGATGGAGGAGGTTGCGGCAAAAGTCGCAGTGCGTCTGGAGGCGCTGAAGCTGGTTTTTCTTTCTGACGATGACGGCCTGCGCAAAGACAAAAAACGGCTTGACACCATTTCTACCGATGAAGCGGAAGCTTTATTGAAAAAGTCGAAAGGTATTCCGGAGCTGCTGCGCCTTTACATGCGTCAAGCGGTTTACGCCAGCCATGGCGGCGTGCCGCGCGTTCATTTCCTATCGAGCCGCCGCGATGGCGCGCTGCTGCTGGAACTGTTTACGCGTCAGGGTGTTGGCACGATGTTGTCGCATCGTTCGCTGGAAACCGTGCGTGCCGCGACGATCGACGATATCGGCAGCATTCTTGCGTTGATTGAGCCGCTTGAAGCGGACGGTATTCTGGTGCGTCGTTCGCGCGAGCAGCTGGAAGCGGAAATCGAGCGGTTCATCGTCATGGAGTACGACAACCTGATCATCGGTTGTGCGGCATTGGTGCCGTTTCCCGAAGAGGGCGCAGGAGAAATGGCGGCGCTTGCGGTACATCCTGAATTTCAGCGCGAGGGTTATGGGGAAATGCTGCTGCACTATATTGAGGCCTGGGCGCGCAAGATCGGCTTGAAAGAGCTGTTTGCACTGACAACACGCACCGGACACTGGTTTATTGAACGTGGTTTTCGTCAAGCGCCGGTTTCGCAGCTACCGATGAAAAAACAGGCGCTTTATAACTACCGGCGGCGTTCGCTGGTGTACTGGAAAAAACTGTAATTATTTGGAGCAAGGAATCAAAATGGCACGAGTCGTACATTGCATCAAATTAGGACGTGAGGCGGAAGGCTTGGATTTTCCGCCGTACCCGGGCGAACTGGGACAGAAAATTTTTAACAATGTTTCCAAAGAAGCCTGGCAGCAGTGGGTACGCCAGCAGACCATGCTGGTCAATGAGCATCGCTTGAGTATGGTCGATCCGGAAGCGCGCCGGTGGTTGATGGCGCAAACGGAACAGTATTTCTTCGGCGAGGGCGTTGCGATGCNNTTACGCCTGAAAACCAACAATCATAATTTCATGATGAATATCGTTTCGCAGGCATGGCAGAGCCTTAAAAAAGATTTCTGGGGGACGTTTGCCGAATGGCAGGATCGGCGGACTATCTGGATCGTTGGCGGCATGGTCGCGTTATTGCTTGATGTGATCGCATGGGCGTTTTTTCAGAATTACCTGAAACTCACCGCCTGTGAAATGTGCGTATATATCCGCTTTTCGATGTTCGTGATTTTCTTTGCGGCATTGATTGCGGCGATCAATCCCAAAAATGTTGTGCTCAAACTGGTCGGCTATATTGCCGTCATCTGGGCGATTGTGCGCGGTGTGCTGTGGTCGGATCGCCTTATCAAAATGCATGAACGTGCCGAAGCGGTACGTAACGGCGCCGATTTTTTTTCGTTTCAAGGATTGGGCTCCTGCACATTTGAGCCGGAGTTTCCTTTTGGGCTTCCGCTGCACCAGTGGCTTCCGTCGATTTTTGCGCCGAACGGTTTATGCGGCGAAGACGACTGGGCATTCCTGACGCTGAGTATGGGCGAGTGGATGTTGGTGATATACGCCTGTTTTTCGGTGCTTCTCATGTGCATGATTATCGGCTGGCTGGTGCGCTTCTGGCGAAAATCCCGCGCGTAGCCGATACAAACACGGCGGCGGTTCAAAATAATATTGATTGCCAGGCCGCTGAAATATATTGATGATTTTTTCTGACGCCTGCGCCGAAGCGGCTTGGTTGCAGCTGCCAGCTGTTTTTTTGAAAGTATTTAATGTTGCCAGCGATTGAGGAACGCATTGCTCGGGAGCTTGATGTCAAAACGGCGCAGGTGGTTGCGGCGATTGCGTTATTGGACGAGGGGATGACCGTACCGTTTATTGCCCGCTATCGCAAAGAGGCGACTGGTGGCCTGGACGATACCCAATTGCGGGCATTGAGCGAGCGTTTGGTCTATTTGCGTGAAATGGAAGAGCGTCGTGCCGCTGTGATCGCATCTGTTGACGAGCAGGGAAAGCTGACCGCGGAATTAAAAAATGATTTGCTTGCGGCGGAGACGAGGCAGCGCTTGGAAGATCTTTATTTGCCGCATAAGCCCAAGCGCCGTACCAAAGCGCAAATTGCGCACGAGGCAGGATTAACGCCGTTGGCGGAGGTATTGCTGAGTCAGCCGGAGTTGATGCCCGAGGACGAAGCGGCGCGTTATGTCGATGCCGATAAAGGCTTTCCCGATGCCAAAGCCGTTCTTGACGGCGCCCGGCAAATATTGATGGAGCGGTTTTCCGAAGATGCCGATCTTGTGAAAACATTACGCGATTATTTAAGCGAGCACGGTGTCGTGGTATCGAAAGTAATTTTGGGTAAAGAAAGCGAAGGTGCTAAATTTCTTGATTACTTTGATTATCGGGAAGCGTGGCGCACCATTCCGTCGCATCGCGCATTGGCATTGTTTCGCGGGCGCAACGAAGGCGTTTTGCAGGTTTTACTCAAGCCCGACGACGAACCGGAGGAGCAGGGCACGGCAGCCAACACGCCAATACAAAACCCATGTGAAAAGAAAATTGCGGAGCGCTTTCTTATTCGTGATAAAAGCCGTCCTGCGGATAAATGGTTGCTGGATACCGTGCGTTGGGCATGGCGGGGAAAGCTGTTTGTGCGCCTTGAGCTGGAATTGATGAATGCGTTGCGTGAGCGTGCCGAGAATGAGGCGATCCGTATTTTTTCCCAAAACCTCAAGGACTTGCTATTGGCTGCGCCGGCGGGGCCGCGCGCAACGCTTGGGCTTGATCCGGGATTGCGTACCGGCGTGAAAGTCGCCGCTGTCGATAAAACGGGCAAGCTGCTTGAAACAGCGACGATATTTCCACACGAGCCGCGCCGCGATTGGGAAGGCAGCTTGGCGACGTTGGCGGCGTTGTGCGCCCGGCATCATATTGAACTGATCGCGATCGGCAACGGCACGGCCAGCCGCGAAACGGATCGTTTGGCCGGCGACTTGCTGAAACGCTATCCGAAACTGGATATCCGTAAGCTGGTGGTTTCCGAAGCGGGCGCGTCGGTGTATTCGGCTTCGGCATTTGCGGCGCGCGAATTTCCTGATTTGGATGTGTCGTTGCGCGGCGCCGTTTCCATTGCGCGTCGTTTGCAGGATCCGTTGGCCGAACTGGTAAAAATCGAGCCCAAGGCGATCGGCGTTGGCCAGTATCAGCATGACGTGTCGCAAATCAAGCTGGCGAAGAGCCTGGATGCGATTGTCGAGGACTGTGTGAACGCGGTGGGTGTTGATGTGAATACGGCGTCGGTGCCGTTGCTGGCGCGTGTTTCCGGGTTATCGTCAACGCTGGCGGCGGGCATCGTGCAATATCGCGATACCTGCGGCGCTTTTGCATCGCGCGAGGCGCTGAAAAAAGTACCCCGCCTTGGCGAAAAAACTTTTGAACAGGCGGCGGGCTTTCTTCGTATCATGAATGGCGATGATCCGCTTGACGCATCGGCGGTGCATCCGGAAGCGTACCCGGTAGTTAAAAGGATACTTTCCGATCTCGATAAGAAAATCAAGGAAATTATTGGCAATGTTTCGCTGATTCGCCAGCTTTCTGCGGAAAAATATACCGATGAGCGCTTCGGTGCATTTACTGTACGCGATATTTTTCGTGAGTTGGAAAAGCCCGGACGCGATCCCCGTCCTGAGTTCAAAACGGCAAATTTTGCTGAGGGCATTGAGGATATTCGGGATTTGCGTGAAGGCATGGTTCTTGAAGGCGTGGTGACAAACGTTACCGCTTTCGGTGTGTTTGTCGATATCGGCGTACATCAGGATGGGTTGGCGCATATTTCGGCGTTGTCAAGGCAATTTGTCAAAGATCCGCGCGATGTGATGAAAGCGGGCGATATTGTGAAAGTGAAAGTCATGGCGGTTGAGGAAAAGCGGCGGCGTATTGCTTTATCGATGCGTCTTGATGACGAACCCGGTACAAAGCAAGCCTCTTCTGGGATCCCGTGTCGCAAATTACCCTCGGCACACACCCGCAAGAAAACCGATGGGAAGAAACCGGAATCGCCAAAGCCGCAGACGGCAATGTCGGCGGCGTTTGCCAAATCATACGAAAAGCAGACCGTATAAAAAGCGATATCATGAAACTACTACCCGATAACTTGATCAGCCGCTTTCTTTTTGAGGCGCACGATATTCGCGGCGCTTTCGTGTGCCTGAAATCGGCGTGGCGGGCCATGCAGCAGGGGCGTGACTATGCGCCCGCCGCTGCGGGGTTGCTCGGCGATATGGCGGCAGTGACGACGTTGATCGCCAGCCAGTTGAAACAGCCGGGGAGGATTACTTTTCAGGCCAAAGGCGATGGCGCGGTTTCGTTATTGGTCGTGGATTGCGATGAACAATTACGGCTGCGCGGTATGGTGCGCGTGGATAAGGACGCTCGGAGCGTTCCGGCAAACGATAGGCTGAACGCATTGCCGGCATCGGTGCCGCTGTTGTTGGGACAAGGGCAACTTGTTTTGACATTGGAGCCCGCGGTTGTTGCCGACGCGCAGCGCAATATCCCGCCCTATCAAAGCATTGTGCCGCTGGAGGGCAAGACGATTGGCGATGTTTTCGCGCATTACCTTGCGCAATCCGAACAACAGGATACCTGGTTGAAGCTGGTAACGGCGCCCGACGCTTGCGCCGGGCTGTTTTTGCAGCGTTTGCCCGTTTCGGCAAACGCCCAAGATGACGATGCCTGGAGCCGAATCACAATATTGGCCGATACCGTGCGCGATGATGAGTTATGGCAACTTCCTGTGCGCGAAATATTAAAACGCCTTTTTGCCGAGGAGGAAATCCGTCTTTTCGCGCCGCGCGAAGCGCGGTATTACTGTCCATATGACCGGGAAAAAGTTATCGGGACTTTACGCGCACTGGGGCGCGGGGAATTGGAACGCATTCTCGCCGAAGAGGGAGAGATAACGGTACACGATGAAATCTGTAATCATCATTACCGTTTTTCCCGGGAGGATGTGGTAACAATGTTTTCGGAAGCAAGAAATAAAATGCATTAGAAGAAATGGCTAATGTGTTGTTTTTTCGTAATTATAAATAAAATACCTCCATTTTGGCCGGAGGTATTTCGTATTTAAATAAAAGATGAAACGGCTCGATTTTGATGAGGTCGTGTTATGGCCTGCCTACGGGTAGATACGGTGTGCCTTGTCGCGCTTGCCGCGGTTGGCTTTGCGATAGACCGCCGCGATGCCCGTTATCCTGAATGGGCTAAAGCCAGAAATTACAGCTTTTTCCCTTATTGGCCTTAATCGATTTAACTTAGGGCATAATGCGCATGATGAATCATCGTGCGTCTTCATTATTTGCTTTAATTCCGGCAGCGGGCAGCGGGCAGCGTTTCGGCGCGGTGTTGCCCAAGCAGTATATGCGCTTACATGGGCAGACTGTTCTGGAATGGACGGTGGCGCGTTTGCGCCAAGGGCTGCGTCCGGCGGAAATTGCGATAGTGTTGTCGCCGCAGGATGCGCACNNAAAGCATTTACGGAAACGGCGTTGCCTTTGCGGTGCGGCGGAGAAACGCGGGCAGAAAGCGTACGCAATGGTTTGGATGTGCTGGTGCGGCAATATGGCGCAACGGAGAATAGCTGGGTTGCCGTACATGATGCGGCACGGCCTTGTGTGCCGTTTTTTTGCCTGCAATCACTCAAGGCGTTCACGAATAGTGCGCTTGAGGAAAACAGGGAGGGCGCGTTGCTGGCGATGCCGTTGGCGGATACGCTGAAAAGTATTGCGAATGATGGCGATTTGGTGCGCGTGGCGGAAACGGTGGATCGCCGTCGTTTCTGGGCAGCGCAAACACCGCAGGTTTTTCGTGTTGGGGTATTGCGTGAAGCGTTGGCCGCGGTAAGTATCGATGAAATTACCGATGAAGCCCAAGCCGTCGAGCGTTGGTGTCGGGCACATCATATGCCGATGCCGAGGTTGCTTCGCGGCAGCGCGCATAATATTAAAATTACTTATCCGGAAGATATTGCTTTGGCGGGCGTTATTCTTGAACAACAGGAAAGAGAAAAATTATCATGATGCGGATTGGACACGGTTTTGATGTGCACGCGTTTGCCAAGGAAAAAGGTGAAACCATTCGTCTGGGCGGCGTCGATATTCCTTACGAACACGGGTTGGAAGGGCACTCGGATGCCGATGTGGTTTTGCATGCGGTTACCGACGCGCTGGCGGGCGCGATGGCGCTGGGCGATATCGGCCATTTTTTCCCCGATACCGACGCGCAATGGAAAAACGCCGACAGCGGCAAAATGCTGGAACGGGTTGTGCTGGAGGCGCGGGCGTTGGGTTATCGCATCAAAAATGTGGACATTACCGTGCTTGCCGAAGCACCGAAAATCGCGCCTTATCGCGAAGCGATGCGCGAAGCGATCGCCGGGTCATTGGGCTGTACGGCAAGGCGCGTTTCCGTGAAGGCGACAACGACGGAAGGGTTGGGTTTTGTCGGGCGCAAGGAAGGCATTGCCGCGCACGCAGTGATTCTTTTGATGCAGATTGACGCCTTTTCCGATTAGACGGTGAAATAACCCGCCTCAATCGATAATCGTTTGTTTTGTTTCTTTGCCGAGAAAAATCACGGCGAGGATAGCGATCATAATGGCCGCGCAAAAAATTGTGAAAATCGTCGAAACGCTGATATTGAGCGCCATTAGATAACCGACCATCAGCGGTCCGAAAATACCGCCGACGCGCCCGACCGCAGCGGCAAAGCCGGCGCCGGTAGCGCGAATTTTGGCGATGTATTGCTCCGGTGTATAGGCATACAAAGCTCCCCATGCGCCCAAGTTGAAGAACGACAGCAACGCGCCCGCGAGCAGAATCTGGTTGAGCGTAGTGGCCGCGCCGAACCAGTACGCGCTTAACATCGTGCCCGACAAGTAAATAACGAGTACGGCTTTGCGACCAATACGCTCGATCAGCCAAGCCACGGTGAAATAACCGGGCAATTGCGCCAGTGTCATCAGCAGGACGTAGCCAAAGCTCTGTTCCAGACCAAAACCTTTGCTCATCACGACTTTGGGCAGCCATAAAAACATGCCGTAATACGAAAACACTACGCCGAACCAGAGCAGCCAGAGCATGATGGTGCTGCGGCGATGTTCCGCCGACAACAAGGTGGCGGTTTTTTGCATGATGGTTTCTTTTTTTTCTTCATGCGAAAGCTTTTTAAAGCTTACCGAATCGGGCAGGTGCAGGCGCAGATAAACCGCGTACAGCGCGGGCAGCGCGCACAACAGCATCACGCCACGCCAGCCGAATCCTTCAATCGGCATCAAAAAATATGCGATGAGCGCGGCTACGATCCAGCCCACCGCCCAGAAGCTTTCGATCAGCACCACGATGCGCCCGCGTTCATGAGCGGCAACATTTTCGCTGACCAGCGTTGACGCTACCGGCAGCTCGCCGCCCAGCCCCATGCCGATCAGAAAACGCAGAAACATGAAAATGCCCAGCCCCCAGGCAAATGCGCTCAAGCCGCTGCCAATGCTGAATAGCAGCAGCGTAAAAATAAACGCGGCTTTTCGGCCGCGCTTATCGGCGTAGATGCCGAAAGCGAATGCGCCCACGGCCATCCCAATCGAGTTGATGCTGCCGATCCAACCAAGCTGCTGTGAGGACAGCCCCCATTCGATGCTTAATGCGGCAAGTATGAAAGAAAGCAGGCCGACATCCATGGCGTCGAACAACCAACCGAGTCCGGCAATGGCGAGCAGCTTATTTCGGGAAATGTTTTCGCTTTTGGCAGGTTGAATTTTTGGAACGGTCATGTCAGGTGTGGCAAGTATGAAAGCCGAAAGCGCACATGATAACCGATGTATTTAACCGGCATTTCTGTTTTTACGTTGTGGGCTTTGGGATTTTTCCTGGTTATCGACTGATAACCGAATCGGGAATACTTTTTTTAACGCAATGATTTGCTACCGTACAACCGTTGTGATAGAAACGAACCGCAAGGTTTATGGTGAAAGAAGCAACCCAAATCAAAGAAAAAATGTTATCGAACGGTATCCGTCCCGGGACGCGCGCTTTTTTTCAGGTGCAAATGGCGCTTTTTCTCGGTGGCTTTTCCACGTTTTCGCTGTTGTATTCGGTGCAACCGTTGTTACCGCTGTTCGCGGCAGATTTCGATATTTCTCCCGCGCATGCCAGTATCGCTGTGTCGACGGCGACCGGCATCATGTCGGTGATGCTGATTGTAATGAGCGTTATTTCGGATCGCTTTGGCAGACGAGTGGTGATGTTGCCTGCGCTGTTGGTCGCGTCCGTGTTGATGATCGCTTGCGCATTTACGGACAGTTTTTTTCATCTGGTTGTTTTACGCACGATTCAGGGCGCGGCGTTGGCTGGGTTGCCGGCGGTGGCCATGGCGTATCTCGGCGAAGAAATCGATTATTCCGGGCTTGGCTATGCGATGGGCTTTTACATCAGCGGTAACGCCATGGGCGGAATGAGTGGACGTTTTATCAGCGCCTGGGTGGCGGAGCACTCGTCCTGGCAAGTGGCGATGGTGGTGCTTGGTGTGTTGTCGTTGTTGATGGTGGCCGGTTTCTGGAAGTTATTGCCGCCGTCGCGGCAATTTCAGCCGCGCCCGATACAGTTAAAACTGATGCGCGACGGCATGCTTTCGCATTTCAAGGATTCGCACATGCCTTGGCTGTTTTTAACGGCGTTTCTTTTGTTGGGCAGCTTTATCAGCGTTTATAACTTTATTGCGTTTCGTCTGGTGGAAGCGCCGTTTTCGTTATCGACCGGGCAGATCGGGTCGATTTTTCTGCTTTATATCGTCGGAATATTCAGCTCGACCTGGGTCGGGCGAGTTGCTGACAGGCTGGGTTTGGCGCGCGTATTGTGGGCGGTGGTGTCGTTGATTTTGGTCGGTGTGTTGCTGACGCTCTCCAATGAGCTGTGGGTGGTAGTGCTTGGTGTTGCCGTGCTTACTTTCGGCTTCTTCGGCAGCCATGCCGTGGCCAGCAGTTGGGTCGGGCGTCGCGCCAAGCAGGCGCGGGGCATGGCGTCGGCCTTGTATTTATGGGCGTATTATTTCGGCTCCAGTGTTGTGGGCACCTTGTCCGGAACGTTGTGGGGAACAGGCGGCTGGACGGCGATTGTGATGTGCCTGGTAGCGTGTTTGGGCGGTTGTCTGGTTATTGCGTTTCATTTATTGCGGCTGGAGCAGAAAGACGCCGCATAAATGATTTTCGGGAATTAGCGCTTGCTTTGCCATTCTTCCACTTTACGAAAAAACCAGCTTCTCGGCGGCTCAATGCCGGTGCGGATCAGCGGCAGCGGGCTTGGTGAGAGCAGGTGCAGGTTTTGTAAATCGCGGTCGGCTTTGTTTCCGGCAAACAGGATGCGGTCACCGGAAATGAGCTTGGTGTGTCCTTCGGGCAGCAGGATTTCCTGATTTTCGCGCACCAGCATCAATGGCGCTGCCGAGAGGCGTTGGGCGGGATCGTTGGGGTGGACGAACAGGTCTTCAAGTTTAAAAGGCGATTCCGGATTCCAGGCAAACGCTTCGCGTAACCCCGGATACGCGCCCATCGCGTTGAATACCCATAAAAACGGTACACGGTCTTTTACTGCGCTTTCCAATAATTGCGTTGCACGCTCGGCAAGATCGCCGGTATCTCTACGTATTGCCGCCAGAAAACGATTGAGTAACGGCGATGTGATGAGTTGGCGGATTTCGTGCGACATAATATCTGCCTGATTAAAATGTATATTTGGCTGTGTGGCCTCGACCAGACTGGCGTTTGACGCCAGCACTTGCCGCATCGCAACAAAAAGATTGGGGTTAAGAACGCGTGCCCGGCGAATTGCCGCCAGATTGATGGAATCGCGATCCGTGCAGGCGACGATACCGACGGCGTCTTCAATACCGGCTTCCGACAACGTGTCTTGGCTGTATGTTTTTTTAATCAGATTGTTTTCTTCCGGTATATTGGGATTGGGGTCAATCGCCGTCCAGCTGGCGCCGGCACGGGTCAGCGCTTTGGCAATGTAATGGCCGAAACGGCCAAAACCGCAAATGATCCAGTGTCCGCGCGGTATTTGAAGAATGTCGGGACGTTTTGCGCCGGGCAATCCGGTGACCCATTCTTCCAGACGCAATTTATTCGGCGAATGAAAGTCTTTGCCCAGATTAAACGCGAAGGTTTCAAACGGATTGACGATTTCAATTTTGTTGAACGCTTCGAGGTTGGCTTCGGCAATTTCGGAACGCGCGCGCGCGATGATACGCAGGTTGGGATTGAGCGCGTTGCCGCTGATAGCGACAGCCTGGGTGGTATCGTCATCACCGGCAATGACTACCATTGTTTTGCAGAGGCGATGCGTTACGCCTGCATCGACCAGAACGTCCGGCCAGCGCCCGTCGGCGCTCATAAACAGCGGATGATTTTGAAATTCCTGATTGCGTATGGCGGCGGCACGGTCGGCGTCAAGCTCGACAATTACCGAGCGGAAACCGATGCGGTCGAGCATGTGCGTCAGCACAGTCCCGCTTCTGCCATAGCCGATAATCAGAATGAACGGTTCGGTCAAACGCCTGACCCGCGTCGAAAATTGTCCGCGAATCAGCGCTTGGCGGAAGGATGGGTCGCGAATCATTTGCAGTACAACGCCCAAACCGTATGCCCAACATATGACCGATATGTAAATCGATAACGTAATCCAGGCGCGTTGCGCGTTGCTGAATTCAATCGGGATTTCACCAAAGCCAATGGTCGTTGCCGTATAGCTCATGATGTAGAACGCGTAAAAATAACCGAGTGTTCCCGATTTGCCGTCGACATCAACGCCGGGAATGTTGGCAAGCCCCAATACCGAGATGGCCAAGGATGCGATGACGACAATAATAGGCCGCCGCAGGCGGCTTAGAACAAGGAAAAGCGCGTCGCTCATACGATGCCGGAAAAAGAGGTGGCGGTTTAATAAAAACCGTGCCGGTTAATTAACGGGTCTGGCGCAGTGTTTCACCGATCAACAGGATGAGCGAGATCAGGTTGGCGATTAACGCGCCACCGGAGAACGAAACAATGGTAGCCATTATCGATACGGTTATTTCGTGGCCGACGATGTATACCTGCCATGCCCACACCATCGCTGAGCACATCAGTTGCAGCGTTGCCGCAAGGCTGGTGGCGAGATGTAGCGCGCCGATTTGTGTTCTGTCGCCGAACTTCAGAATGACCACAACGAGGTTGATCACCAGCGCGGCAAAAAGTTCGGTCGCGTTATGCGCGGCAATACTCTCGGGATCACCGACAAAGAAACTGAAATTGAGCGTACATGCCAGAATGACAAAAAATCCGAAAATGACCTTTTCGATATTCAACGTTTTCTCCTTTCAAGACAAAGGATTCCCTGCTGTTCACGAAAAAAAACCGATAGCCGCTACGATACACGCCTTGGCATGGAACGGCAAATGGAATCCTGTTTTTTGTTAATCCAGGCAGATGAAATGTTGTGACCGGCTTATTTTGCTTTTTTGAAAAGCGCGTCAATACCCCATACGCCGCCACCGGCAACGGCCAGATAAAGAAAGCCGAAACAGAATAAAACAGAGGAGATGCCGTTATTCAAGATCGGCAGAAAAAGATGGCCGGATGCAGACACGTGGCCGATGAAATAGGCAAATGCCATTTGACCGGACAAGATAAACGCGGCGGGGCGGGTAAATAAGCCGATCATGACCAGCAATCCGCCGATCAACTCAATCACACCAGCCACCTGAATTAACGGCGAAAGATTGGCAAACATTTCGACAAAAGGTATCTTGAAAATTTTGGCCGTTCCGTAGGTGAAAATCAGCAGGCCGAAAACAAAACGGAAAAGCGACAAAATGCGCGGACGCCAAAAATCGTAGAATGGTGCATCCAAAAACATGGCAATCTCCTGTCGAAAAATATTCCAAAAATCATATCAAATCAATGGCGCGAAGAGCGTATCTGATAAGCGGGGTTACTTTTTATCATAGGTAATAGGAAGGTTTGTTGTTCGATTAGGCTTAAGAAGAGTAATGAATAGCGATAATCGGTGGGGGCATTTAACTTTTCGACACACGCTCCGCCCTTTGTAACAAGGTTGCCTCGGCCAGATCGAGCTCCCGCAATTGCTCATGGATAAATATTTCGTCAATGTTCTGGTTTATATACGGCTGGTTCAACACGGAACGCTCCGCACGTAATGCTGCCAGGTTCATATCGATTTCGAGTTTTCGCATTTCGCGAGGGCGTAGTTGGGCATCGTCGTTATCGCCACCCGCGATTAGCTGTTCGTGGTAGCGTGCCAGCACACGCGCACCGATCTCGTCCAAAAATATTTGGTTTTCTTCGGAAATATTTTGCATCTGATATTGGCGTATCGCTTCAACGGCAGTGATGGCGGCCTTGGCGCGCTCCCGCAACAGCGTCTTGATCTGGTTGATATCATCTTCGGCATCTTCCTGTTGCCGGTGACGAATTAAGACGGGTAACCCGATTGTCGCGGCGATCAGAGAGAAAACAATGACTCCGGCGGCAAGAAAAATAAGCAGGCCGCGTGCCGGAAAAGGTGAACCGTCATACAGGAACATGGGGATCGACAAAACGCCCGCCAGCGTTACGGCGCCGCGTACGCCGGCAAGCGTTAAAACAGCAATATCGCCTTTATTGGCGATGGGTGGAATTTCATCGCGTTTTTTGGCGCGATGTACCAGAAAACGGGCAAGCAGCGCGACCCAAGCGAAGCGTAGCGCAAAAAGAACAACACTGATGGCGATAATATAAAAAAGAACTTGCTTGAGCGTGGCCGGATGATTTGCGTTTGTATAGTCGGGAAGATGTCCCATGATGTGCGGCAGTTGCAGACCGAGCAGAATAAATATCATGCCGTTAAACACAAATTCCAGCATTTCCCATATGGATTCACTGCGTAAACGCATGGTCAGGGAATTGCTCATGGTTTTGGTGTAGCTTTGTGTGATGCCTGCGGTAACTGCCGCCAGAATGCCGGAAGTGCCGGCGCGCTCGGCGACGATATAAGAGATAAAGGGGAGCAAGAGCAGAAAAACGGTTTGTGTTGCCGCGTCTTCACCTGCGTAGCGTGCAATCCATTGCAAGATTTTTGACGCAAGAAAGCTGATTCCGATGCCGATTGCGACACCGCCGATGGCAATAAAGAAAAAACTGACGCTTGCTTCGTAAACCGAAAACATGCCGGTCAACATTGCGACGACGGCAAATTTTAACGCGACGAGGCCGGAAGCGTCGTTCATCAGCGCTTCACCCTCCAGGAGGTTCATAATGCTTTTGGGTACGCGGCTGCGCCCGACAATGCCGGAAACGGCCACCGCATCGGTCGGCGATAATACCGCCGCCAGCGCAAACGCCGCGGCAAGCGGTACGCCGGGAATCAGCAAATGGATGAATAAGCCGACCCCGAGCACAGTAAAAAATACCAAACCGAGCGCCATCATCAGGATGGCAAGATGCTGGTGAAAAAAATCGCGTTTGGGAATGCGCCAGCCGTCAACAAACAAAAGCGGCGGAATGAAAAGCAGTAAAAAAACCTCGGGGTTGAACGCGATATGGAGATTGAAAACGGGAAATGCCAGCAGCGCGCCAAACGTTACCTGCATCAGCGGTACGGGAATATGAAAGGGCACCAGGCGCGCAATAATATTGGAAAGCGCGACAGCCATCAACAAGACCAGGACAGTAAAAACAATTTCCATAACGATCAATTGCGCTCAACGACGTTGAGCGCGTCAATAATAACCTCCGCCGAGTTACGCTTGAGATTATTCGCGTCGGAGAGATACCTTCGAAATAACCGCCCGCGAGGCTGCCCGTGATAAAGGCCGAGAATGTGGCGCACCATCGTACGCAGCGCAACGCCGCGTTCAAGCATCGTACGAACGTAGCCAATATAATTTTCAAGAACCTCGCGGCGCGAGGGCGACGGTAATACGGTATCAAACAGGCGTCGATCCACTTGGGCAAGCATATATGGATCGTGGTATGCCCAGCGCCCGACCATGACCCCGCATAATGAAGAGCTTTTATGGTGAAGCGCTTCGTGAATTGCCGTCCATTCGGTCAGGCCGCCGTTGAGGATGAATCGGCAATCAGGAAAATCGTGTTGCAACTGTCGGGCAGTTTCATAGCGTAACGGCGGTATTGTACGGTTTTCCTTGGGGGACAATCCGGCAAGAATAGCCGAGCGCGCGTGAACGATAAACGTATCGCAGCCGGCGGCGGCCAGCGCACCAACAAAGTCTCGGACGAAGGCGTAGTCCGTCGTATCATCAACACCGATACGATGTTTCACGGTGACCGGGATTCGCGCCGCGTTGCGCATTGCCCGGATGCAGTCGGCGACCAGTACCGGGGTTTTCATCAGGCAAGCGCCGAAGCTGCCATTTTGTACACGCTCGGATGGGCAACCGCAATTCAGATTGATCTCATCGTATCCCCATTGTTGGGCCAGCTTTGTTGCGTGGACGAGTTGTCGGATATCGCTGCCGCCGATCTGTAACGCAACGGGGTGCTCAAAAGCGTCATAATCGAGGAGGCGCTTGGCGTCGCCATAAAAAAGCGCGGGTGCGGCGACCATTTCCGTGTAAAGACGCGCACGTTTTGATAATAGGCGGTGAAAAAATCGACAATGGCGATCCGTCCATTCAAGCATCGGCGCGACGCAAAAACGTAATGGCGAAAAGGCGTTGGGATCAGCGACCATGTTGTAGTGACAACTCGTGGATGATTTTATCGACCATAGCCAATAAAGACGCACCGGTAAAACCGGCACGCCCATGATCCAATGCCCACTGATCTGCAGCAGCACCATGCAGGCACACCGCGAAACATAAAGCCGCTTCGGCATCGGGCGATTGTGCCAATAACGCGCCGATCATGCCCGATAACAAATCGCCACTGCCGCCAAAAGCAAGCGCCGGATTGCCGGTAGTATTGATGGCATACGCTCCGTCGGGTGCCGCGATAATGCTGCCGCACCCTTTGAGCAGGGTATGAGCGTTAAAATGCCGCGCAATCGTGCGGGCCGAAGCGATGCGATCTCGTTGAATGTCGGCAGAGACACATTGCAATAGCCGAGCGGCTTCCGCCGGGTGCGGCGTTAATATGGTAGGCGCAGCGCGTTGTCGAAGTTGTTCCGCGAATTCAATGTGCCGCGCCAATGTATTCAAAGCATCCGCATCCAATACCAGCGGAGTATTTATGGAAAGGGCTTTTTCCAAAAACTGTTTCGCGGCGTTATCGACGCCTAAACCGCCGCCGATCACTAAAGCATCGTATTGTTGTGAAAGCAATGTATCGGCAGTATGAAGCATCAACTCAGGGTAAAGCGGATCAAAAGCCGGTATGTTTTCTGAAATAAAACCAATATGTATTTTTCCCACGCCAAGGTGCAGGGCGGCGCGGCCGCTCAAAATGGGCGCGCCGATCATGCCCTCGGCACCGCCGATAATACCTAAGGTACCGTAAGAGCCTTTGTGTGTATTTTCTTTGTGGCGCAGCAATGTTTTGGGCAATATGTCGGCCAGTGTTTGCCGACGAAGCAGCCCGGCGCTTTCCCGAGCGATTTCTTCAGGTAAATCAAGCGTCGCCAGATGGAGATTGCCGCTGTGGTCGGGACCGTCGAGTGTCAACTCTCCGGGTTTGAAAGCGATAAAGTTCAGGGTATCGGTGGCTGTGACAGTAGGCGCATGTGCAATGCCGGTATCGCTTTCCAGGCCGCTGGCAATATCAAGGGACAGAATCGGAACATGGTTTTGGGAGGATTGGTGGTTTGCCCATTGGATCCATTCGCAAAAAGGCGCGGCGGGCGCACGCGTTAAACCGATGCCGAAAAGAGCGTCGATGATAAGCGACGGGCGAAGCGGAAAAGAAAAATCAGGCGCGATCGACGACGGCGTTTCGTAACGTTTACCGCCATAATCGAGAAAAGCCCGATATGCTTGCTGCGCGTCGTTTTGAAATTTATCAACGACCGGCGCGATTAAATATACGGTATATCCTTTGCTCATTAAATGGCGCGCCGCGACCAAGCCATCACCGCCGTTATTGCCCTGGCCGCACAGGACCACAATGGCGCCGTTTCCGATGCCCGGTTTAGGAAAACGGGCCATCACATGCTCCGCGGCGGCGGCGCCGGCGCGTGCCATCAAAGGCAAGTTTTGAAAATGTTCCTCGATGGCGCGCAATTGTTTTGTTGCCAGGAGCAACGATGGAAATTGTGCGGTAAAAGATGAGTGTTTACGGGGGCAGCTTTTCATGATGGATTACCCTGCGGAAAAAGATCTCCCCGGCGATTTTCCCGTATTCCGCTTTCGGGGAGAAAGCGGGCAATCATGCTGTCCGTCTCACTGTGATATTTTTCGGCAACACCGATATCGGGTACTGCCGCAAGCTCATGATCGATATAAATTCTTGGCCAGCTTGCGCGCGCCCAATGGGGAATACCGGCTTCGCGAAATAAATCGCTTAACAAACGCCGCGGTCGGGCCAAACATTTTAAAGTTTCATTTTTATCTTTCCGGCTGGAAACGACAACGCTTTGCGCGTTGTCTAGAATAATTCTGTTTAGCCCCGGGGCTTTTGCAAAACTGAACTCTAGCTTCCCATGCGTAAGGTTGATCATGTTTTCACGACGCCAATACATACGGTAAGGTGCTGTCGGCAGTNNTGCCTTTATGAATACCGACCCGATATTGACCAAGGTTTAGCGCGATACGGGCATCGTCTCGCGCATATTGCAACTGCCGAGTCATTTCCAGAAGATGCCGATAGTTGGGGGCGCGTAAGCCGGCGCGATCAATCGCTTGTCTCAATACCTGCTGTGCCAGATTTTTGGGAAGCTGTTTGAAGTAATTCAAGGCAATAGGAAAAGTGATTGCTATGTTTTGCGGATTTTGCAGCAGGAGATGCTGGTCAAGCAAAGAAACGGTATCGGCCTGGAGCGAAGCCGCGCGCGCTAATGTTTTCCGGTAGCCCGGAAAGGCTTCTTCGATGATCGGGAAAACCTTATGGCGAAGGAAATTTCGTTTGAAACCAATATTGGCGTTGCTGTCGTCGTCGACCCAATCCAAGCCGTTTTCACGGGCGTATTGCGCCAGAGTCAAGCGTGGGATTTGAAGCAATGGACGCCAGAGCGCGACAGAATCGTCATGTCGCGGTAAGGGCTGATTGGGTGCCATTGCCGCCAAGCCATGCGGCCCCGCGCCGCGCAAGAGCTGAAGCATCAACGATTCGACCTGGTCGTCCTGATGCTGAGCCAAAACAATGTGCGCGGCACCGGCTTCTTTGGCCATTTCAAGCAAAGATCGGTAGCGGGCATTGCGCGCTTCTTCCTCCAGGCTGAGCTGCGCCTCGTTTTTTAGCAGAATGCGTCGGTAAAGAAAAGGAATTTTTCTTTCCTTGCAGAAATTTTGGCAGAATGCCAACCATGCGTCCGCCTGATCCGAAATACCATGATGCACATGGGCAGCGCTCAAGTGCTGGAATTGTTCCCTCAGCACGTACAATGCATGAAGCAGTACCGTCGAATCCAGTCCGCCGGAGAAAGCAACCAAAGCGTAAGCGGGCCGAGCCAACCTGCTGGCAGACTCAAGGAGTGTTTGACGGATAACAAATTCGGCGGGTTTGAGCATAGACGACAATAGTGCAATATTTCCGGTAAACCGCTGCCATGATAGCGCATTAAAAGAAGAAAAAGAGAAGCGTTAAACGGTTGATCCTTATTTTCGTAAAAAGAGGTCAGATAATGAAGGTTTGCCTGGCATCGAAAACCCCACAATGACGCCAACACCAAATCAGTGCCATCGCGGCATTGATGGCGATTGCCGGGTTTGAGATTTATTTGAATACGTTATGTTTTTTCAGGAAAGAGCCATTAAGAGAAAAACAAGTATTTATTTCTTCAGAGCGACACCGATTTTTTTCGTACAGTCGCGAAGCTCCGATAAAAGGTTTCCCAATATGATGTTTTTTGAGGCGGCAACGGCGAGCACGAAGGAACCTGAGCGTGAATTGACGGTACGCAGGACCACTTGCAGATTTTCATAATCGGCAATGACTACGGAAAAATGTTTTTGCGATTCGAATTCTTTCCCGATGGCGTTGCTCAGTGCGGCCATGGAGCTGGACATTGCCGCAAACTTTTCAGGCAATTCGGGATCCTGATCGATCATTCTCCCCGAAGAGGCGAGGTTAAAACCGTCAATGCTTGCCAACACGATCAGCTGAATCTCCATTACGCTTTGGCAGGTATTTTCCAGAATTCTTTGAATGCGGAGTTCTTGCAGTTTGGCGCCGAGAAGTTGATCCATGGTCAATTAATCTTTTTCACGGTAACTGTTTTCAGCGACTTCAACCTGAGTGAATAACGCATCAAGCAAAAGCAGGACATCTTTTTTTTCGCGGACATCAACGGAAAAAGTGGGGATTTTGAATCGGTGCTCAACGAGAAGCTCGTTGTATTGATCAAGCAATCCACGTTTTTCTTCCGGCAGTCGCCCGACGCCCAGTACGGCGCGCCCCGTCGAGAGAATTCCCGAAAACGCTTTTAGGAATATTTTCAAGTCAGTAAACGGGTCGGGGCGAGAGGCATCGGCGAGAAGGATGATTCCCATCGCGCCATTTTCGAGCATTGACCACATGAAACGGAAACGTTTTTGGCCGGGAATGCCATAAAGGCGCAGGCGATCACCGGAAGGCAGGGTGATGCGTCCGTAATCAAGGGTGACGGTGGTCAATTCTTTATCGAACGATTCCTTGTCGCTGTTGGCGACATCGGTAGAAATAGGCGGTATTTCGCTGACTGCTGTAATGGCGGTGGTTTTGCCGACACCCATGCCGCCGGCAAAAAGCAGTTTATATTCGCTGACCATACCGTTATTTCCCATACGACCGATTCAGGCCGAGGATTTTACGTAAGCCGCGGATGATGGGGCTAAAACGCTTTTCTTCATATTTAGGCTCTTCTTCAGGCGCTTCTTCCAGCACTTTCTTTTCGGTGTCAAACACCAGCCAGCCGCATAGCCAACATACGGACAATAAGCATGCCAGATCTTTTTCGGCGATACTGGTTTCTTTAAAGAGTGTTTCGGTAACAACATACCGGCGTGCCAGCAACGCAGTTGTCAGCATAACGCCGGGGCGATTGGTGAATTCGGAAAAAACGCCGAAGTCCGGCCAACGAGTCAAATGAACCCTTGCTTCAGGCATATCGAGCGCTTTCATGCTCCGGCCAAATCGGCGGACGACCATCCAGACCAGCACTTCAAAATCCATGAGTATGGCGGTGTCGCCGGGAGAAACCGGAATGTCGTTGCTCCTCTTGGCAAATTGCCAATAAAACCCTGTTTGTGGTTTTTTGTGGCCAACCGTGAAGTGTGACGATACCGGCATTTTTCCGAGGCCGCCGCCTATACGGGCGAACCAGCCGAAATCATCGTAAAGGTCGATAAATTTCTGTTCGCCCAATGGGCTGCGCAAGAGTTCAATCGCACTTACCAATTGCCCGATCGTGGAGGCGGGCTGCTGACGAAGCATGGACGCGCGTAATGAGGAAGAGGTGTTATCGGGTGCCGTTTTTGCCTGAACTGCAGGCGGAGTATTATTGATTAGTTCCGGTTCGGGGCTACGCGGGCGATGGGTCGGCACCGCGGGTGGTTGTTCATGGCGTGGTTTGACCGGTGTCGCAGATAAGTCTGCGGTTGGTTGCGGCGGTACAAACGACGGTTTCGCAAACGATGGATTTATTGTAGGCGGCGGTACTGACGCGGGAGGAACCTGTGTTTCGCGCATAAAGGGCCACTGCTGCTCAAGCTGGTCGAACATTTCCAGTAACTCGGTCGAACGCAACGGGTGGCGAACAATCAAGATGTTGCTGCTGTGCGGCGGCGGAAACGCACCCTCCGGGCGCGACAGCAACAAGCGTAATTCCGGTTTTCGAGCCTTGCGGGCAAGAAGAAGCGCTGCGCCCGGAGCTGTTGCCAGAATGATGATAACGTTGGCTAAATCAATATTTTCCTGAAATGTCCAAGAGTTTTTTTTGCGACCGCTGACAATACTGATCAGGGACTTAATGATCGAGGTTTCCCGTTCATTAAAGCCAAAGCAGGCGATGCAGATCCCGGAATTGCTCATATCAATTTTTCACTGTCGGGCCAGTCGATCATCAAGTCAATCATTCTAATAGTTTCGAGAGTTTATGTAAAATATGCTGAGAGGCATTACTTTTTCTGCGGGTACACGGTTTCGTAGTTTTTTAGCAACATTTCAAAGCCGCCCAGGTTGACTACATTTTTATAGCCGACGTTTTGCAGCATTTTTTGAGCGATGCCGGAGCGTCGCCCGCTGCGGCAATAGAGTTCAATACGCCGGTTTTTATCTTGGACCAGTCTGGAAACATCATCGACAATTTGCTCGTACTCAATATTGATAGCGCCTTTAAGATAACCGGCCTGATACTCTTGCGGTGTACGGACATCAATTAAAAGAGGTATTTCCATAGGCGTTTCATGTGCGGCAGGTACGGGTTCAGCAGCTGATGTGGATGGCACGGCTGGCACCAAAAGCATCAGCACAAGAGAGAAATGTTTATAAACGCGGCTCCAACCGAATAAAGTTTTCAAGATATTCTCCTTTTAAAAAATACGATCTTGCCATAGCGGCGTTTGCAAAAGCATAGCAGAAGTTTCTTCCAGGCCGCTCACGGTGACGCCGACCAGGCGTACGGGACGATTTCCGACTTTTGTTTTTTGCAACAATTCTCTGATTGTCGAGCGGATGTGCTTTTGATTCAACGCTTGCCTGAATGTTTTCGAACGTGTGGCTTGTTCAAAATCACCATACTTTATTTTAATGGTGACGGTGTGTGCCAGCCAGTTTCGCACGGCGAGCTTGGCCATGATTTTATCGATCTGACGCATCAGCTCTTCAAGAATAGTTTCCATATCGGTAATGTCGTGGGCGAATGTAATTTCGTGGCCAAGCGATTGGCGCTGGCGGTGATGGCGCACCGGACGCGGGTCTTCGCCTTTGGCGAGCAGTGCATACCAGTAGCCGGCTTTGCCGAAATGCAGGACCAATGCGTTTTGGCTCCAGTTCAGCAGATCGGCTCCTTGATGAATACCAAGCTTTTTCATTTTGGCTTCGGTTGCCTTGCCAATACCATGAAACTGTCCGACGGGAAGATTGCGGACAAAATCGGGCCCATCCTTTGGTCTGATTACGGCCAAACCGTCGGGCTTATTCAAGCCGGATGCAATTTTGGCCAAAAATTTGTTATACGACACACCGGCCGATGCAGTCAGACACAATTCCTTGATAATCGCATCCTTGATGGCGCGGGCGATAAGTGTGGCCGAACCTTGATAATCCATATTGCCGCTGACGTCGAGGTACGCTTCATCAAGTGAGAGCGCTTCGACGCAATCCGAAAAACGGTGCAGGATTTCCATGACCTGCCGTGATGTTTCGCGATAAACATCGAAACGGGGGCGAAGATATTCGGCAAATGGGCACAGCCGGTAAGCTTGTGCGGCAGGCATTGCTGAATGAACACCGTAACGTCGCGCTTCATAGTTGGCGGTTGCCACAACGCCGCGGCTGTTGGGCAAACCGCCGACGATTACCGGCCGTCCTTTAAGCTCGGGATTGTCGCGCTCTTCAACCGACGCGTAAAAAGCATCCATGTCGATATGAATGATTTTGCGCGGGTATATCATTGTGGTTGCCAAAAAAGGAATAAAACAAATAACAAATTTTTGCCGTTTTGCTGTCAGTTGCTCAAGTTTAATCTGTTTATTGTAAGCACGATGTGTTCTAAAAAGATTAAAACAACAGGTGTTTCAGTTGCTTAGCATGCGGCACATATCGACCATTGACAGAGGGTAAAATCCCATAGGGATGGTTTCGTTCGTATTGTGCAATGCGGACGTGAAAACTTTCGACGAAGCGTTTTTTGTTGCTTTACGGGTTAGATGTCGCAACCGGTGCAGCGATGCGCGTCAAGCGCGGATTGTCCTCTGCCAAAGCAGTATCATGTTCCCCCCAAAGTTCTGTTGACGCCAAATCACGATAAAAACACAAAACTTCAATTAGAATAACCGCACAATATGTTTTTTGCGGTTTCCAGCGTATAAATCAATGCCTAATTCTCCCACGGTGCAATTGGCTTCCGAATTGGTCGGGCGCGTTTCGATAACGCCGGATGATGCCGGTTGTCAGGCGCTTATTGCCAAACGGCTGGCTGTGGCGGGATTTTCCTGTGAATGGCTGAACAAGAACGGTGTGACCAATTTATGGGCAGTACGCGGCAGCGGCAAACCGCTGATCTGTTTTGCCGGGCATACCGACGTTGTGCCGCCCGGCCCGCAAGAATTGTGGAAAACCTCGCCTTTTACGCCGACCATCCAAGACGGTATGTTTTACGGGCGCGGTATTGCCGATATGAAAGGCGGTGTGGCCGCGTTCGTTGTTGCACTTGAGCAATTTGTGCGCAGCTATCCTGATCACGCCGGCACGTTGGCGGTATTGCTGACTTCGGATGAAGAAGGCGATGCCGTTGACGGTACGGCGCATGTTGTTGAAGTATTGGAAGCGCGTCATCAAACCATTGATTTTTGCGTGATCGGTGAACCGTCATCAAAAGATGTGTTGGGTGATACGTTGAAAAACGGGCGGCGCGGCAGTTTAAACGGTGAATTGACGATTCACGGCGTACAGGGGCATATTGCGTACCCGCACGGCGCCGAAAACCCGATTCATGCGGTGGTGCCTTTTTTAGCCGAATTATTGGCGGTGGATTGGGACGGCGGTAAGATGAATATTTATTTTCCGCCGACATCATTTCAATGCGCCAATATTCATGCAGGAACGGGCGCGACCAACATGATTCCCGGTGTATTGACGCTGCAATTCAACTTTCGTTTTTCCACGGAAAGCTCGGTAGCCTCGTTAAGAAAACAGGTCGAATCGCTGTTGGTCAAGCATCGGATCAGGTACACGCTGCATTGGAATCTTTCCGGCGAACCGTTTTTAACAACGCCGGGACCGTTGATTGAACAGGTCGGTGCTGCGGTTCAGGAAATAACAGGGGTCACGCCACGGCTTGCGTGCGATGGCGGCACATCGGATGGGCGCTTCATCGCGCGTATCTGTCCGCAATTACTCGAATTAGGCGTACGCAACGCAACGATTCACCAAGCCAACGAATGTGTCATGGTCGAAGATTTAAATAAATTGACACTTATTTACGAAAAAGCAGTCGAGCATTTATTATCCATATCGCACAATTGCCTTGATTTTAACAAAGGACAAAATCATGCATGAAGAGCTTTCGACGATTAGGGACTGGCTTCGCTGGGGGGTTACCCAGTTCAATGAAGCAGGGCTTTTTTTTGGGCACGGCAGCGATAATGCATTTGATGAGGTTGCCTATTTAATTGCGCATGTTCTCAATTTACCATTAAAGCATTTGGATGCTTTTCTTGATGCGCGCTTGATCGAGGGCGAGAAAAAGCAAGTACAAAAGTTTTTGGGGCGGCGTATCGAAAAACGCATTCCCGCCGCTTATCTCACCAACGAAGCCTGGCTGGGGGATTTCCGTTTTTATGTGGACGAGCGCGTCATTATTCCACGCTCGTTCATTGCCGAGCTTTACCCGGACAAGCTTGATCCTTTCCTGCCCGATCATGATACGGTGCGAAATATTCTTGATCTTTGTACCGGTTCCGGTTGTTTGGCGATCATGATGGCGCACGCTTATCCCAAGGCGGAGATTGTCGCGACCGACATTTCCGCTGATGCTCTGGCGGTAGCACAGCAAAACATCCGCGATTACAATCTCGCCGACCGTATCGGTCTGATCCATACCGATCTCATGGAGACGTTGCCGAGCGGCATTCGATACGATTTGATTATGTCGAACCCGCCTTATGTGACGGATCATGCTCTTAATCACCTTCCCCGTGAATACTGCCACGAACCGAGAATCGCTTTATCGGGCGGTGAGGACGGAATGGATGTTGTGCGTTATCTGATCAAGAATGCGCGCAAGTTTTTAAAGCCGCATGGTGTTCTGGTGATCGAGGTTGGCAATAACCGCGCATTTGCCGAAGACGCTTTTCCCGACCTTCCGTTTTTCTGGCTGGAGATGCACTCTACAGACGATAGTGTTTTCGTTTTGCGCTACGAAGACCTTCCCGAGTAAATATTATTTCAATCTCCATCAAGATGCGGTGCGCGATATCGAAGGCGCGTTAAACGGTTTTTTGGCCGATGTTTTTTCTNNTACTTTAAAACCAAGAGTTTTCATTGGTGCATCAGCGGCCCGTATTTTCAAGATAACCGCTTACTGCCGGACGGGCGCTGATCGAGAATTCTGGTAAATAAAATGAAAAAGGCAGAGTGTTCTGCCTTTTTCATTTTAAAGCCTTGGAAAGCTTCGGCAATGCGCCGTCTTTAGGAAAATATTCCGATGCGGGCTTGCTTTGTTTCGATTTATACATCGTCGTCAAACGANNTCCTGTACGTCGTCAAGCGACTCCAATGCGTCGATCAGCTTTTGCATTTTTTCCGCGTCTTCACCGCTTAAGTCAACGGCGCTCAAAGAAATCATCGACACTTCGGAAAACGAAGGCGCCAAGCCTGCCGCAACCAGCGCGTCTTTGATTGCGACGAATGTATAAGGATCGGTTTGTACTTCAATGCTGCCATCGTCGTTCGTCATCACATCGTCCGCGCCGGCTTCGATGGCGACTTCCATAATCTTGTTTTCATTAGCGCCCGGCGCAAAAATAATCTGTCCGGCGTGTTTGAACATAAATGCGACTGAACCATCGGTGCCGAGATTGCCGCCGAATTTGGAAAAAGCGTGGCGAACGTCGGCGACGGTACGGGTGCGGTTATCGGTCATCGTGTCAACAATGACGGCGACGCCGTTCGGGCCATAGCCTTCGTAGCGGATTTCTTCATAATTGGTACCGTCGAGCTCTCCGGCGCCGCGCTTGATTGCCCGTTCAATTGTGTCTTTGGGCATGTTCTGATCCGTCGCTTTATCAACGGCCAGACGCAGGCGCGGATTGGCGGAAATGTCGCTGCCGCCGAGTCTGGCGGCAACGGTGATTTCCTTGATGAGCCGCGTGAAAACGCGGCCTCGTTTGGCGTCCGATGCCGCTTTTTTATGTTTGATATTTGCCCATTTGCTGTGTCCGGCCATAAGGTAAAACTCCGTGGAAAAGCCAAAATTAGGAAGGGCGATATGATACCGCAAAAGTGTCGCCGATAAAAAATGCCGCAGTGACGGCATTTTTTATCGAGCAAAAGAGCGTCTTTTCAATAAAGAATGGCGGAAAACCGGCCTGTTTCTTTGCAGCCGATGCCGTCCACTTTCTTCGTCGTGATCCATTCACCTTCAATGCCTTGTGTTGTCGCGATGATATTGGAAACATTCGCTTTAATATCCCAAATGATTTTCCCTGTCGTTTTATCCTGGCAAATATATTGGGCATTATCGATTTTTGCCGTCCGTCCACCCGACTGAAGCGTTCCTTTGAGATTACATACAACAGTTTCATCGGGCAAGGTGGTTAGGATAAAAGTAGTAGTCCCGCTGTTTTTTTCAACGGTAACTCTCATTTGCTGATGAACCGGGTTGGTGCATGAGTCGTAAGTGAAAAGAGCGCTTCCGTAATAGGTTCCGATAATCGTATTTCCGGTCAAGGTTTGGCGTACGATTTTACGTTCGACCTTCATTCCGCCGACGGAGTATGAAATGGAAGCTTGGTCCGGCGCGGTTGCCGTAAAAGTAAGCGTACCGATATTTTCACTGTTAAGCGGTTTGACAGGGTCAAATGGTGTGCCGGTGGGTTTGCTGGTGTGCCGATAAAGCGGGCCGGTAAAAACATCGTCCTTGCTGTCGTTATCAAGTTTCAATTCGCCGGTTACCCAAGTGGGTTCTCCCGTGGCGGGATCGTAGATAAACAGGGTAGCGAATATATAATCAAAACTGTTGCCGCTTTGCACAATGTTGATGCCCCAGCCGGAAGTTGCCTGGTCGTACCAGATGTCGGTGAAATCCACGTAGCTTCGGGCAGCCGTCGCGGAACCGATAATCAGCAGTTGCGAAAAAAGCGTCGCGCCGAGAGCGGCAATGAATTTGTTTTTCATGATCTATTCCTGATGAGAGGTAATGAGGCTCACTCTAAGCGAACCGCTTGGAAAAGACAAGAAGAACGCAGCAGCATTTACAAGAATTGCCGGTAAAAAATAATAAAACAATGAATGCGGCGGCACATCGTTGTTGCGAAGGATAAAAGAATGCGTATCAGTAAATGTGTCGCTTCAGCTTGGCCTGCTGCATGATGGTGACGGCAATTTCTTCGATGGATTTGGATGTGGTATCCAGCATCGGGATTCTTTCGCGTGTCATCAGCGCTTCGGCATCGCGTATTTCCTTACGGCAGTTGTCAAGCGAAGCGTAAAGGCTGTTGGGACGGCGTTCGCCGCGAATCTGGCTTAAACGGTAAGGGTCGATAGTCAATCCGAAAAGCTTGCTCTGCAGCGGCCGGATGGTGGCAGGCAGTTTGCGGTCGACAAAATCGTCCGGGGTTAACGGGAAATTGGCGGCACGAATACCGAATTGCATGGCAAGATAAAGTGCCGTTGGTGTTTTTCCGCAACGGGACACACCGACCAGAATGATTTCGCCTTGCGATAAATCACGGGTTGTGGCACCGTCGTCGTGCGATTGCGAAAAGTTGATGGCCTCCATGCGGCGAAAGTAATCGTCCGCGTGATGCGTGCTGTGAGAGCGCCCGGCCGCATGTGCGCTTTTCATACCCAATTCTTTTTCCAGCGGTGAAATAAACGCCTGGAAGAAGTCGAGCGTCAGTGCGTTTGCATTGTCGCGGAACGCGCGGTTCATTTTCTCATCGACAAGGGAGAAGAAAACAATGGGGCGCCTTTGGTTTTTTTCCGCCTCCTTGTTGACGGTTTCAATGGCCTTGAAAAGTTCTTCTTCGCTTTTGATGAAGGGAATCGTAACGCGCTCAAAACGCACATCTTCAAATTGGGTCAATAGGCTGTTGCCAAGTATTTCGACAGTAATACCGGTGCGGTCGGAAAGAAAAAAAACAGTGCGTTGTTCCATGAGGCATTCCAATTATTTCAGGGCAATCTTTTGTTGAAGAATGGCGTCGCGCAAATGGTCTCTTCCCGCCAGCGTTTCCGGGCCGTGCAGACGGGTTAAGGCTTGCTCTGACCAGCAGATACCGTCATTTCGATAGGCGCTGTAAAAATTGCGCATGATTTCATCGTATACGGTGATACCGTCAGCGTGCTGTTTCTTATCGTATTGTTCTCGATGCAATAGGGTGGAAAGCGGCAGACGCGGCTTGATTTGCGTTTCGCGCGTGAGGTCGGGAACGCCGACGCATAAACCGACTATCGGAAAAACATGCTCGGGAAGCCGTAATTCAGCGATGACTTTTTCCGGCTGATTGCGAATCGCGCCGATAAAAACGGCTCCCAGCCCCATTGATTCAGCCGCGATCAGCGCGTTTTGGGCGGCAAGGACGGCATCGAAAGCGGCCACCAGAAAGGTATCCAGGTAATCGATGCCGTCAAGCGCTTGTTGACGGCCTTTGGCAACATCGGCCAACATGGCCATATCGGCGAGGAAAATCAGAAATAAAGGCGCTTGCTTGATGAAGTTTTGTTGCCCGGCGGCGTCTGCCAGCCTCGCCTTGCGCGCGCCGTCCTCCACGGCGACCGCGCTCCACATTTGCAGATTGGATGACGATGAAGCCGATTGTGCGGCGATCATCAACATTTCCAGAGTGTCCGGCGGCAGTGGTGCTTCCAGAAAACGACGCACAGAGCGGTGCGAAAGCAGCGTTTCCAAAACAGGGTTTATTTTCGGCAAATGCGGAACAATTTTTTGCCCATAACGTGCATGGGCAAGAGCGGCGATATCGGACGGTTTCATAGGCGTAAGAGCAAGGTATGCATGAGTGCGCTTAGGTTACCGCCATCCGGACGGCAAGGCAAATCAGGGAAAATCATGGATTTATCGTGGCATTCGCTGTGATGCGTAGCGAAAAGCAGGCGGTAGATAGAAAACGCCTTGTGCAGTATCGCGTGAGGCTGCCAGTGCGATGGTGTTTGCCATGACAAGGAAAAGATCTACGATGCTCTCGATCATTTTTACTTTTTGGACAGAATGGCATCCTTTCACAACACGGAGATATTCCGCTTTGCGTGATATAATCAAACACTTGCAAAAACTATTGATTTATTTAACTTTTTTGAAAGAAAATTATGGCTGTTGAACGTACTCTTTCCATTATCAAACCCGACGCCGTTGCCCAAAATGTGATCGGCCAGATTTATACCCGCTTTGAGAATGCCGGTCTGAAGATTGTCGCCGCGCAGATGCGCCAGCTTTCCCGGCAGGAGGCGGAAGGTTTTTACGCGGTACATCGCGAACGTCCTTTTTTCAAAGATCTTGTCGAATTCATGATTTCCGGTCCGGTGATGATTCAGGCGCTTGAAGGTGAAAACGCGATTGCCAAGAACCGCGAATTGATGGGGGCGACAGATCCTCAAAAGGCGGATGCGGGAACGATTCGCGCCGATTTTGCCAAGTCGATTGACGCGAATGCAGTGCACGGCTCGGACGCGCCGGAGACCGCTGTCGTGGAAGTGGCTTATTTTTTCCCGGCGCTGGCTGTTTACAGTTGCCGGTAAGTACGGATAAGCCGTTGGTTATAAGCATAAAGCGATGCCGCAAAGCCGGGTAAACCTTCTTGATTTTGATCTTGCCGCACTTGAGGCGTGGCTGGTTGGACATGGCGAAAAACCTTTTCGCGCCCGGCAGATTCTGGCATGGCTGCATCAACGCTTTTGTGCCGATATCGGCATGATGACGGATATCTCCCGCGTGACAAGGGAGAAACTTTCTCAAATTGCCGAAATTGGTCCGCCACCGGTGATTCGCGACAACCAGGCGGCAGATGGCACGCGTAAATGGCTTTTTGATGTTGGCGACGATAACGCGATCGAAGCGGTTTATATTCCCGAAGATGATCGCGGCACATTGTGCATTTCCACGCAGGCAGGATGCATGATGGATTGTGCTTTTTGTTCAACCGGCCAGCAGGGCTTTAACCGAAATCTGACGGTAGCGGAAATCGTCGGCCAGCTTTGGCAGGCAAACCGTATTTTGTTGTCGGAAAACCTTGAAACGCCGTGGGTGGTCGCCGGATGCGCGCCGGTGACGAACGTTGTTCTGATGGGGATGGGTGAACCGCTCGCTAATTTCAAAAATGTAGTGGTGGCGCTGAAACTCTTTCTCTCCGACCACGCGTATGGCTTGTCGCGGCGGCGGGTGACCTTATCGACATCCGGTGTGGTGCCGATGATGGATGCGTTGCGCGATGCTTGCCCGGTGGCATTGGCGGTCAGCTTGCATGCGCCCGACGACGAATTGCGCGATCAACTGATGCCGATCAATCGTCGCCATTGTTTGGATGAGCTGATGGCGGCGTGTCGACGTTACCTTGAAAAAGCGCCGCGCGATTTTGTCACTTTTGAATATCTTTTGCTGGCGGGCGTCAACGATAGCCCGGCGCAAGCGCGTGCGCTCATCCGGTTGACGCGCGATGTTCCTTGTAAATTCAACCTGATTCCGTTCAATCCGTTCCCTGGCGCGCCTTATGCGGCGCCGTCGCGTGAACGGGTGCGCGCGTTCCAGCAGATTCTGATGGACGCCGGGATTGTTGCGACCATACGCAAGACGCGCGGCGATGATATCGACGCCGCGTGCGGACAGCTTGCCGGGCAGGTTCAGAATCGTGTACGTTATCGCTTGAATCAGGTCGCGCGTCGCCATGAATCGTTCAGTCAGGAAGCCGCGCTGGAGCAAAGAGCGAAGACGACGCGCTTACATGTTGCCGAGAAACCTTTTGTATAAGGAAACGATTATGCGGAATTTGTTGCGTTTTTTCATGGTGACAGGTGTTGCTTTACTGCTGGCGGCTTGCCAAAGCTCCGGTTCAAAAAGCGGCCAGGATGCATACGCCAGCACAACAGACCCTTCGCAGTTGCTGGGCGCCACGCCGCGCCCGCAGTTGCTGGGGACGGAAATTACCGCGCGGAGCCAGGCGGAAGCGCATACCGCGCTGGCGCTCGGCTATTATGAACGCGGCCAGTTTGAAGTAGCGCTTGAAGAGCTGGATATCGCCAAAGGCCTCGATAGTTCGTATGCGATGATATACAACGGCTACGGCCTTGTTTATGCGTACATGAAAGAAGACGGTAAAGCGCGCAGCAGTTTTGAACAGGCGGTTCGTCTTGAACCGAACAATCCGGAGATCCGCCACAATTGGGGCTGGTTTTTGTGTACATCCGGTTTTCCCGGCGAATCATTGGCAGAATTTAATCGCGTGCTTGCCGATCCTTTATACAAATCACCGGAAATTGCCAATACCAACGCCGGGCGCTGCGCGTTGGTGGCGGGCGACAAGGATGCTGCACGCAATTATTTGCTGAATGCTTTAAAGGCGAAACCGAATTACGCGCCGGCGGCTCATACATTGGCGGATGTTTATTATCGCCAAGGCGATTACGCGAATGCCCGCAACTACATCAGGATGTCAATGCAGACACCATCGCCAACGCCTGCCGCGCTGTATCTGGGCGCTTGCATTGAACGGCGTTTGGGCGACAAGCAGGCCGAGGATTCTTACGTGTTGCAATTGCGTAACCGTTATCCGAAAGCGCCACAGACGCAGAAAATTCTTTCGGCGGAGGCGTGCTCGTGACCAGGCGCGCCGGAAAAAAGATCAGCGGCGGCAAGCAGCATGAGGTAAATACAATGGAAAATTTTACTTTGTCGCCCTCACAGCCGGAACGGACGCCGGAATCAAAAGAGCCTTTCGGAGGGGATGTTTCGTCAGAGGCGAACGGTAAAGAAGATGCGCCGGAGCGGATAGCGGAAATCGCTTCGTCAGAACAAACCGGCCGGGAAGCCGTGTTTTCAAACGAGAAACCCGATGAGGCGGGTGAAGAGGCGGCGCTGCCGCCGTCGGTAGGTGTGCTTTTACGGCAGGCGCGCGAGGCGGCAGGTTTAACGGTCGATTCTGTTGCGGTATCGCTAAAGCTGGCGCCGCGTCAGATTGTGGCACTCGAAAACGATGAATACGCAAAACTTCCGGCACGGACTTTTGTGCGCGGCTTTGTCCGCAATTACGCGCGCTTGCTCAATATTGATCCAAATACGGCGCTGGCGGCGTTGCCGCCCGAACCTCAAGCGGAAATCAGCCCGGCGGCGATCAGTGTCAAGCTGCCCATGTCGTCCATGCCGTCGTTATCAGCAGATAACGATTTTCCGCGTACGCAACGAAAAATCTGGCGTTGGCTGGTTGTGCTGATGATTCTTGCACTGTTTTTTATTGTACTGTTGTTCAAACCCAAAATCGAAGCGTGGCTGGAAAGCCTGCAGGAAATGGCTGCGCCAAAGCCGGTGGCGGAAGAAGTGATGTCGCAGACAATCGATCTGGCGGAGCAGATATTGCCGCCGTCGGCAATGGTTCTGCTCGGTGAAGAAACGGCGCCGCTTGAGGCATCGCCATCGTTGCCCATATCCGCTGAGTCAACGGGAGCACCGGTGACGATGCCGGATGTGATGGAAGCGCCGGCAACAACGCTGAGCCCGCCGCTTGCCGTGGTGGCGAACGGCAGCGCACAGCCGCTTCCCGGAGATGCCGAATTGGAAATGATCTTTGACGGGCAGTCATGGGTAGAAGTGCGCGACGCTGATAATAAATCCTTGTTTTATGGTTTGGCGCAGGGCGGCGAACAAAAAAAACTTTACGGTAAAGCGCCGCTGTCGGTGGTGTTGGGAAAAGGCGAGGCGGTGCGGGTCAATTTTCGCGGCCATCCGGTTGGCTTTAAAATTTCGCCGAACGACGGCGTTACCCGTTTGACGCTCGAATAGCCGATTTGATGAATTCTGATTTTCCGTCGCGTCGAAAAAGCCGTCAGGTATTGATTCGCCACCGCGATAACATCGTGCGTATCGGTGGTGACGCGCCGATTGTCGTGCAGTCGATGACCAATACCGATACCGCCGATATTGATACGACCGTGCGGCAGGTGTGCACTCTTGCAGACACCGGTTCGGAGCTGGTGCGGGTGACGGTGAACACACCGGCGGCGGCCAAAGCCGTGCCGCATATCCGCGAGCGTTTGGATCAGGCGGGCTGCATGGTGCCGTTGGTCGGCGATTTCCATTACAACGGGCATAAGCTGCTTGCCGATGAACCGGCCTGCGCCGAGGCATTATCCAAGCTGCGTATCAACCCCGGCAATGTCGGGCAGGGTGAAAAACGCGATAATCACTTTGCGCAGCTGGTCGATATGGCGTTGCGTTTTGGCAAGCCGGTACGCATCGGCGTGAACTGGGGTTCGCTGGATCAACAGGTTTTGGCGCGTTTACTCGACACCAATCAACAACGTCCAATGCCGTTACCGTTGCCGAGGGTCATGCAGGAAGCGTTGGTGGCGTCGGCGCTGGAAAGCGCGCAGGCGGCGGAAACGCTGGGACTTTCTGCCGAGCGCATCGTACTTTCCTGCAAGGTTTCCGAAGTTCAGGAACTGATTGCTGTGTACCGAGCGCTGGCGCAGCGCGGCGATTACGCGCTGCATTTGGGTTTAACCGAAGCCGGTATTGGCAGTAAAGGCATTGTTGCCTCTGCCGCCGCGCTTGCGGTTTTGCTGCAAGAGGGCATTGGCGATACCATTCGCGTGTCGATTACGCCTGAACCGGACGTTGCGCGTGCCGAAGAGGTGAGAGTCGCGCAGGAAATTTTGCAAACGATGGGGTTGCGCGCGTTTACGCCGATGGTGACGTCGTGTCCGGGATGCGGCCGTACGACCAGTACGTTTTTTCAGCAATTGGCAGCGCGAATTCAGCATTATCTGCGCGAGGCAATGCCGGTTTGGCGCGTACAATATCCCGGCGTTGAACATATGCGCGTTGCCGTGATGGGTTGCGTGGTCAACGGACCCGGCGAATCGAAGATGGCGAATATAGGGATTTCGCTGCCGGGGACGGATGAGACACCGGCAGCGCCTGTGTATGTAGACGGTGAAAAAGTGGCTACATTGCGCGGCGAGCGTATTGCCGAACGATTTCAGGCAATGATTGAGGATTATGTGCGTCAGCATTATGGTAATGCGGGAAGCGAAGCAAAAAACGAAGCGAAGGAATTTCCACGATGAATAAAAAGCTGCAGGCCGTTCGCGGCATGAATGATATTCTGCCGGCTGATGGCCGGTTGTGGCTTTATCTTGAGGATACGGCACGGCGGGTATTCGAGCAGTACGGCTATCAATTTGTACGCATGCCGGTGGTGGAAAATACGGCGCTTTTCGTGCGCGGCATCGGTGAGACGACCGATGTTGTCGAAAAAGAAATGTACACATTCGAGGATTCGCTCTCACAGGAAAGCTTGACGCTGCGGCCGGAAGCGACCGCCGGGATTGTCCGCGCCGCGATTGAGCACAATTTTACCTATGAGCGAGGCCAACGGGTTTGGACGGTCGGCCCAATGTTTCGCCATGAGCGCCCGCAAAAAGGGCGTTATCGGCAGTTTTACCAGCTTGATGTCGAAGCACTGGGTTTTTCCGGTCCCGATGTCGACGCCGAGCAGATTATTTTGCTGGCGCGTTTGTGGAAAGCGCTTGGGTTGGACGGGATGGTGACGCTGAAAATTAACACGATCGGCGACGCCGCGGATCGCCGTGCCTATCGCGAGCGGCTGATTGCTTATTTTTCACAGCATATGGATGTGCTCGACGATGATTCTCAACGCCGCCTGCATCGTAATCCGTTGCGTATTCTGGATTCAAAAAATCCGACAATGCAGTCGGTGATCGGACGTGCGCCGCGCATGATCGATCATATTGGTGCCGACGCACGCGCTCATTTTGATACGCTGCAAAAGCTGCTTAAAGAGGCGGGGCTGCACTTTGATATAGACACCCGCCTCGTACGCGGGCTGGATTATTACAACCGTACTGTTTTTGAGTGGGTGACCGACAAGCTCGGCGCGCAAGGGACGGTCGCGGGTGGCGGGCGTTACGATGGCCTGTTTGAACAACTTGGCGGTAAGCCGACACCGGCTTGCGGATTTGCGGCCGGTATTGAGCGGCTGATTCTGCTGTTGCAGGATTCCGGTGCGCGCATTACGGAAATGCCGCTGATTTATCTTGCTTTTTTGGGAGAGAATGCCGCCGGTTTTTCCTGGCGTATCGCCGAAATGTTGCGCGACCAGGGTTTTTTTGTGGAGATGAATGCCGGTGGCGGTAATTTCAAGGTGCAGATGAAAAAAGCCGACGCCAAAGGCGCGCGCATCGCACTGATTGTCGGTGACGACGAGGCGCAAAATCAGGAAGTTACGGTGAAGTGGTTACGCGAAAACGATAAAACCAATGAGGCCGGGCGTGCCGAGCAGGAGCGGGTTGCCGTCACTGCTTTGCCGAAGTGGCTTAATGAGCAATTTGAAAACACGCGGGGCGCGTAAAACCCGCACAAATTCATTTCTGCGTATAAAATAACAGACCTTCAGAAATTCAAGACTTTTCAAGGGAAGACAACATGGCTGTATACGATCATCAGGAACGCGAACAAATCGAAGACCTCAAAGCATGGTGGAACCAGTGGGGCGGCTATTTGGTGACCATTGTGGTAGGCGTTATTTTAGTCATTGCGGCGGTTATGGGCTGGCGTTATTGGCAGAACCAGCGTAACGATGCCGCGTCAACGCTTTATTTTGCCGTAAGCGACGCGCTTGTCAAAGAAGACGATACCCGTGCTCGTGAAGCGATGACGCAACTGGTTTCGGACTACGGCGGTACCGGATACGCGCCGCGCGCCGCGTTGCTTTATGCGCAGGCGCTGTGGCACGGCGATAAAACGGATGAAGCGCAGGCGCAATTGCAGTGGGTGATTGATCGCGCGACGGAAGACGATCTCAAGCAGATCGCCCGTTACCGCCTTGCCGAACTGATGATAGGCCAACAAAAATTCGAGGACGCGTTGCGCGTTCTCGACGCCAAACATAAACCGGCATATGAAGCGATTTATGCCGACTTGCGTGGCGACGCGCTGTTTGGTGTTGGCAAAACCGACGAAGCGCGCGCCGCGTATCAGAGCGCCTTGCTGAAACTTGAGGCCAAAGAAAGCGGCGGCCAATATCGTACGGTTGTGCAAACCAAACTCGACGCGCTCGGCGGTCCGGCAAGCCCGATGGCCGCAGTAAACGAAACGCCTAAAGAAAATTTATGAAACGATTTTTTGCATTGATTCTGCTGAGTTGTTTGATTATTGGCGGCTGCTCTTCCAGCAATAAGAAGCCGCCCAAGCTGGCCGCCAATGCGCCAAACGCTCCGGCAGCCATAGAATGGCGTGTATCGCCGGGTGGTGACGTCGCGCCGGGCTTTTCGCCGGCGGTAACGGCAGATGCGGTGTATGTGGCGTCAAAATCCGGGAAAGTGCAGCGCATTAACAGCGAAAACGGCAGTATCCAATGGAACATTGATACTAAAACCGTGCTGTCCGCCGGGCCGGGCGCAGACGATTCGTTGGTCGCGGTTGGTACGGCCAATGGCGAAGTGATCGCGCTCGACGCGGACGGCAACGAACGCTGGCGGACACGCGTTTCCAGCGAAGTCGTGGCGCCGCCTTCGGTATCGGACGATTTGGTTGTTGTGTTCACTGCAGATAATCGCGTGCAGGCGTTGGCGGCTCATGATGGTGCCGCGAAGTGGATGTTTCAGCGCAGTTTGCCGTCGCTGATCGTGCGCAATCATCAGGGGGGCGCGGTCACCAGGGGCGCTTTGTTTTTTGGCACGGCGGGCGGGCGTTTGCTTGCCGTTGATTTANNATTTGGAAAGCGGCAATGTTGCTTGGGATGTCGCCGTTGCTGTTCCCAAAGGTGCGACCGAACTTGAACGTATCGCCGACGTGACCAGTCGCCCGTTGATCGAAGAAAATCAGGTTTGTTCCGCAGCTTTTCAGGGACGCATTGCCTGTTTTGATATTCTGCGCGGTACGTCGACATGGACGCGCGATATTCCGAGCTATTCGGGCATTGCCGCCGATGAGCAGTACCTTTATGTTTCCGACGATAAAGGCACAGTACATGCGCTCGACAAAAAAAACGGCGCCAGCGTCTGGAAGAATGATACTTTGGCGGGGCGCTGGCCGAGCGGTCCGCAGTTTTTGGGGAGCAACATTGCCGTGATCGATGTTGATGGCTACCTGCATGTTTTCGACAATGAAGACGGCCATTACCTTGGCCGTATGGCGACAGACGGCTCGGCGGCAACGGCACAACCTTATCTTGATGCCGACCAAATGATTTGGCAGTCGAAAGAGGGCAATGTGTACGCGGTAGTGCCGCGTTGATTATATCGACGGAAGCAGAAGCTTATATATCTCACTTCCCGTTGGCAGTTGGTTACCGGGATTCTGTGTTGTTGTTGCGCGTGTATTTAAAGCACTGTTTTCCAGCGCCGTGATCGCGTCGCCATGCTTCGTAATAAGTTTGCCCGTTTACGTCGGCCGATGGCAGTGAAAATACAGCGCATAATTGCCAAGACTGTGCGTCGAGTACTTCATATTCGTAGGGAGCATGAGTCTCTGGATCGGTAGGAGGACGGCGTTTTCCTGCTTCTGTTCGCGCTTCTTCTTCAAGAGTTGCCAAGCCCTGAGGTAGCATGTTGTGTTTTTTCGCATAACTTTGGATGGAATTGGAAATCTCCTTGACATCCTGTAAACGGCGTTCATCCAAGCGACGTTCCCGCTGTTTCATCGGCGACTCAAGCACAAAGGCCGCTCCGACGAGTGAGGCAATGACTATCGTAGAAACCGCCGCCGCCAATCCTTTCATTACAGTCGAGCGATTCATGTTTCGCGCTCCTCTTCACGCAAATCCCATAAATAAAACCCCAAAATTGTTCCCGCGATCATACCGACAATGAGCGCCTTGAGGCAAAAACGGATCGTTAGCTCACCGCCCAAGAAGTTATAGATCAGCATCACCAGATCGCCGATCACACAATTGGCGGCGACAAACAGCGTTAGGTAAGTCAGCCAGCGACGAATAGCTGACAGGCGTTTGACCGGGTTGCTGGCCAATTCTCGCTGAATGCGCCAAGACATGAATAGAAAGAGTGGGAAGGCAATGACAAGAAACGATACAGGCAGGCGAATATTCCTTTTCACCGTTTGCCAGTCGGCATTCCTCGGTGCTATTGGGTCGGGGAAAATTAGATCGACAAAACTGAACAGCAAATTGCCAAGGTAATAGGCGCTGAGATACAGCGTGGTGAACAGCAGCAAATAGTAAAAAGTTTCGCGTGCCGAAAGATAAGGGTGTGGCTTGGGAACGGGCACAACGAAGGGGATGTCGGCAAACTGGTTCAGCGCGTTTTTGATCTGGTCTGCAGGCCAACCCGCCTCGTGCAGGCGCTGCTCGATTTCGGGTTTGGGAATACCCTTTTCCAGCGCAGTGCGGACGAAAAGCTCAAGGTTTTGGATAGTCGACGCCATGATTTGTCATTCTCCTGTCAATCGTTGGTATACGGTTTCCTTCATACCGAGAGGCTTTTTTGCAACACAAGCGGCATATAAACCGAAAGCATTTTACGCGTTCACAGATTGAAATGCAAAAGATGTTAACGCTTGGCCTTCCGAAATCCGGGCGCCGAAAGCCGTATAATCGCGAGAGTTTCCTCTTTTCGAGATTGTAATGACAGAGATTTTCCAACCACAGCAGGCCGAAGCCGNNGCCGCGGCGCAGGCGGCATGGCGCAACGCCGATGTTTATCGCGTCGATGAGCGGAGTAAAAAACCGAAATTTTATTGTGTTTCAATGTTGCCGTATCCGTCCGGCAAGCTGCATATGGGGCATGTGCGCAATTACACGATCAACGATGTGATGTATCGCTATTTGCGCATGAAAGGCCATAATGTTTTGATGCCGATGGGTTGGGATGCGTTCGGGCTGCCCGCGGAAAATGCGGCGATGAAAAGCCATGAAGCGCCTGCCAAGTGGACGTACGACAACATCGCGTACATGAAAAAGCAGATGCAGGCGATGGGGTTGGCAATCGACTGGTCGCGCGAGGTGGCGACCTGCGATCCGGCGTATTACCGTTGGAATCAATGGTTGTTTTTGAAAATGCTGGAGAAGGGCATTGCCTATCTGAAAACCGGTACGGTGAACTGGGATCCGGTCGACCAAACCGTGTTGGCCAACGAGCAGGTGATCGATGGGCGCGGCTGGCGCTCCGGCGCGCTGATTGAAAAGCGTGAGATCCCGATGTATTACTTGCGCATTACCGATTACGCCGAAGAATTGTTGTCGAAGCTCGACGAGATGACCGATTGGCCGGAGCGCGTACGTACGATGCAGGCGAACTGGATCGGCAAGAGCGTCGGTGTGCGTTTTGCCTTCAGCCACACGATTCATGGCGACGACGGCACGTTGATCGGCGACGGCAAGATGTTCGTGTTTACGACGNNGATCATGGGCGTGACGTTTTGCGCGGTGGCTGCCGAGCATCCATTGGCAACGGCGGCGGCAAAAAATAATACGGAACTGGCGGCATTCATCGACGAATGCAAACGCGGCAGCGTGATGGAAGCCGATATGGCGACGATGGAGAAAAAAGGGATGCCGACCGGTTTTGCGGTCACGCATCCGCTTACCGGCGAGGAAGTGCCGTTGTGGGTCGGCAATTACGTATTGATGAGTTATGGCGACGGCGCAGTAATGGGCGTGCCCGCGCACGACGAACGTGATTTTGCTTTTGCGCAGAAATACGGCATTCCGATCAAGCAGGTGATCGCGGTTGGCGGCGAAGCATTTTCACTCGATGGCTGGCAGGAATGGTACGAAGACAAGCAACGCGGGCATTGCGTGAACAGCGGTGTGTATGACGGCTTGTCGTCACAGGATGCCATCGAGAAAGTCGCGGCGGATTTGGCCGCCAAAAGGCTGGGCGAAAAGAAAATCACGTTCCGGTTGCGCGACTGGGGCATTTCGCGGCAACGTTATTGGGGCACGCCGATCCCGATCATTCATTGCCCGAGTTGTGGCGCGGTGCCGGTGCCGGAAAAGGATTTGCCGGTAATTTTGCCGGAAGATTGCATTCCCGACGGCAGCGGCAATCCGCTCAATAAGCGTAACGATTTTATCAATTGTATTTGTCCGCAATGCGGGCAACCGGCGAAGCGCGAAACCGACACGATGGATACTTTTGTCGATTCGTGTTGGTATTTCATGCGCTACACCTGCCCGGACGCCGATACGATGGTTGATCGCCGCAACGATTATTGGATGCCGATGGATCAATACATCGGCGGCATTGAGCACGCGATCCTGCATTTGCTTTACGCACGCTTCTGGACGAAAGCGATGCGCGACATGGGGTTGGTGTCGTTTGACGAGCCGTTTGAACGTTTGCTGACGCAAGGCATGGTGCTCAACCATATTTTTGAGCGGCGCACGGAAAAGGGCGGTATTGATTATTACGCGCCGGAAGAGGTCGATCTGGAGCGTGACGTACAGGGTAAAATCACCGGCGCGCGCGCCAAAGACGACGGCAAGGAGATCACGTACGCGGGTATCGGCACGATGTCCAAATCGAAACGCAACGGCGTTGATCCGCAGGATTTGATCGATCGCTATGGCGCGGACACGGCGCGCTTATTTGTGATGTTTGCGTCGCATCCTGAGGCAACGCTCGAATGGTCGGATACCGGTGTTGAGGGCGCGAATCGTTTCCTGCGCCGTTTGTGGCAATACGTCGTCGCGCAAACCAATATTGCTTTTGACCAAAATGTCGACTGGAAAGCGCAAAGCAAAGCGGCGCGTCAGTTGCGTTTTGACATTCATAGCACGCTAAAACAAGCGAATTTTGACTACGAGCGCATTCAGTACAATACGGTAGTTTCCGCCGCAATGAAAATGCTCAATGCGCTTGATGCGTTCGATAGCGGCGATGCGGCGGCGCAAATGGCGGTTGGCGAGGGGCTGAGTATTTTGCTGCGCGTGCTTTATCCTATCGTGCCGCACATCACGTATGTTTTGTGGGAAAAGCTCAAGTTTGATCAAAGCTTTGGCAATTTGCTCGACGCGCCATGGCCTGAGGTCGATGAAAGCGCGTTGCAGCGGGATGAAATAGAGCTTGTCTTACAGGTGAACGGCAAGTTGCGCGGTAAGCTGCCGGTGCCGGCAACGGCATCGCGCGACGAAATTGAAGCGCTGGCGCGCGCCAGCGAAGAGGCGCAGCGCCATATCGAAGGCAAGCCTGTCAAAAAAATTGTTGTGGTACCGGGAAGGTTGGTCAATGTTGTCGTTTAATTTAACACGCCGCCGTATTGTGCAAGCCTCATTGCTTGCGGGCATTTTCCCTTTGCTTACCGCTTGCGGTTTTCATTTGCGTGGCAATGTCAGCTACGTATTTCGCTCGATTTATATTGACGGCGCGCGCGCGCCTCGTCTTGCCAACGAAATGAAAATCCTGCTGGGCGGCATCAGCGGTTTTCAGGTGGTGGATCATCCAAAAGATGCCGAGGTGACGCTGGCGTTTATTGAGGTCGATGACGACAAAGAAGTGCTTTCGCTTTCTTCCGGTGGGCGCGCGCGTGAATACGCATTGACGCGCAAGGTTTCTTTCCGTCTATTCGATAAAAATGGCGAGGACTGGATGCTGCCGGACCGGATCATGATTGAGCGTACTTATCTTTATGATGACAGCGAACGCTTGGCGCGCGAGATTCAGGAGCAGGAAATTATCGACGAGATGAACCGCGATACAGCGCAGCAGCTTTTGCGTCGTATGCAAAGAGCGAAACGTCCCGAATAAATATTCANNGTGACGTTTACCAGCCTTGAAGACCTGGAAAAACATCTGGCGCAAACATTGGCGCCGCTTTATCTGATCCATGGCGACGAACCGCTGTTCGTTCAGGAGGCAGGCGACGCGATTCGCGCGGCAGCGGTTCGAGCCGGTTGTGCGGAGCGCGAAGTGTTTGTGGTGGAGCAAGGTTTTAAATGGGACAGTTTTCGCGTTGCTGGCGGTAATCTCGGCTTGTTCGGCGATCGGCGCTTGCTGGATGTGCGCATTCCGACCGGAAAGCCCGGCGTGGATGGCGCGAAAGTTCTGGAAAATCACGCCCAAGCGCTTGATGATCGGCAAGTGACGATGATTACGTTGCCGCGCGCTGACCGTGCGATGCAGGCGACGTCCTGGTTCAAGGCGTTGAGCGCAGCGGCTGTTGTCGTGCCGGTCCAGCCGCTGGCGCGTGAAGCGTTGTCGCGCTGGTTTGAAACACGCCTGAAAAAACGTGGCTTGCGTGCGACGCCCGATGCGCTGGCAATGCTCGCGCTGCATTACGAAAACAATCTGCTCGCGGCACAGCAGGAAATCGAAAAACTGGCGCTTCTGTTTCCCGACGGCGAGCTCGATGCGGCGAAAATCGAATCCGCCATTGCCGATGTGGCGCGTTACGATGTTTACGCGTTATCCGAAGCGTGGCTTGCTGGCGATGCGCCGCGTGTGACGCGCCTGATTTACTCGTTACAACAAGAGGGTGAAGCGCCGACGCTGTTGGTTTGGCAGTTCGCCGAAGACGTTCATGCATTATGCGCTATTCGTGCCAATGTTTTGCGCGGGACGTCCGTTACTCAGGCTGTGCGCGAAGCGCGGATATGGGGTCGGCGGCAGGCGGCAATGGAAAAGGCTGCGCGACGTATACCCAATGCCGATTTGCCGAAGCTGCTCAACGCGTTGGCGAAACTTGATGCCTCGGCAAAAGGACTGGTTGCCGATAACGCTTATCGGGATATCTGGCAAAGCCTGACTTCATCGGCATTGTTGCTGTGCGGCGCTTCCCATGCGCAATGAGCGAAACGGCATAGCGTATAATAATATGTGACGAATAATGTATTTTGGGAAACGGGAACAGGAGGCAAAAGATGCATAAACGGGTTCTAGTGGCATACGATGGTTCCAGTTCAAGCCGTCAAGCATTGGAAGAGTGCCTGGCGCTTAATCTGCATGAATCAGAAATTCATCTCGTGGCGGTGGTGCACGATTTGGCCGTTTATACACTGGCGGGCGAATATGTTCCGGCGCTGGCTTTCGAGCAGGACGCCAAGCTTGCCGAAAAAGATTTGGAATCCGCGCAAATGTTTCTCGCGGCACACGGCTTGCCGGCGCGCGCGTACGCAATGACCGGCGAACCGCTGGATGTGATCGCCAAACTTGTCGACGAACTGAATATCGATCTTTTGATTCTCGGGCATAAGCGTGAGCAAAACTTTGCCGCCCGCTGGTGGAAAGGCTCGACTGGTGCGAAGCTCATGGATCGTGTGCATTGCAGCATTTTGATCGCGCAGGGAGAGAAAGCGGCAGACGGCGGCCAAGATTCAGGCAGCTGGTAACAGAACACGGTTTCATACTTGCGGCCTGTACCGCTATTTTGTATCGATTGTCCGCCTCAGCCAAGTGGATGGTTATGTCGGTTCCGGCTGTGCGTTGCCCGTTTGCCTACGCGGCGCGATTTTTGCCCCGAAGCGATGCTCAAGATAAAAATGATAAAGCTTGGCTGTTTGTAGGCAACAATAAAAACCCCTCGCTGATGTCATATGCTTGTGCTGTCCTGCATATCCATGACGCAGGCCATATCTGACACAGCAGGCCTAAACGGTTAGAATACCAAAGCTTTGAGGGCGACACTTTCGCCCTCTTCCTCGTTATTTCAAATTTGGAGCCTAAATCGCATCATGAGTTCGAGCACGAAGTCTTCCGCGCGTATCCTTCCTTTTGAAAACCTGCGTATGACCGACGTGGAAATTGTCGGTGGCAAAAATGCTTCGCTGGGTGAAATGATCAGCCAGTTGACCCAATCGGGAATTCGTGTTCCCGGCGGGTTTGCGACCACTGCGTATGCATTTCGCGAGTTTTTGGAAACCAACGGCTTAACCGACGCCATCAACAAAAAGCTCGAAGGACTGAATATCGACGATGTTGTCGCGTTGGCGAAGGTCGGGCGTGAGGTGCGCGACATGGTGGCGACGGCGCCGTTTCCGAAAATGCTGGAAGCGGATATTCGCGCCGCTTATGGAAAGCTGACCCGGGATTTGCCCGATGCTTCTTTTGCCGTGCGTTCGTCGGCAACTGCCGAGGATTTACCCGACGCTTCATTTGCCGGGCAGCAGGAAACATTTTTGAATATCCGCGGTATTGACAGCGTATTGGACGCGATCAGGGAAGTGTTCGCGTCGCTCTATAATGATCGTGCCATCGCTTATCGCGTTCACCAGGGTTTTGCCCATAGCGAAGTGGCGTTATCGGCCGGCGTACAACGCATGGTGCGCAGTGACGTCGGCGCGGCGGGCGTGATGTTTACGATGGATACCGAATCGGGGTTTGATCAGGTGGTATTCATCACTTCGGCGTATGGTTTGGGTGAAACGGTGGTGCAAGGTACGGTGAACCCCGATGAATTTTATGTGTATAAGCCGAATCTTGAAGCCAATCGCCCGGCAATTTTGCGCAAGATTACCGGCAGCAAGGCGCTGAAAATGATTTTTGCCGACGATCAGGCGGCGGGACGTTCGACCAAAACCGTGGAGGTGCCGGAAGCGCAACGCTTGGTGTTTTCGATTACCGATGCCGAGATTGAGGAGCTGGCGCGCTTTGCGATGAAGATCGAAGCGCACTATCAGCGGCCGATGGATATCGAATGGGGGCGCGACGGTGTTGACGGAAAACTTTATATCCTGCAAGCACGTCCGGAAACGGTGAAGTCGCGCGAGTCGGCGGATGTGCTGCGTCGTTACCAAGTCGAAGGCAGCAGCAAAGTGCTGACGTCCGGTCGCGCTATCGGGCAGAAAGTCGGGCAGGGACGGGTGCGGGTGGTGAAATCCATTACCGAAATGGACCGCGTGCAGAAAGGCGATGTGCTGGTGGCCGACATGACCGATCCCGATTGGGAGCCGGTGATGAAGCGGGCGGCAGCGATTGTCACGAACCGCGGCGGCCGTACTTGCCACGCGGCAATTATTGCCCGCGAGCTGGGCATTCCGGCGGTGGTCGGTTGCGGCGATGCCACGAGCGTTTTGGCGGAAAACGCCGAAGTGACGGTGTCTTGCGCGGAAGGCGATACTGGAAAAGTTTACGAAGGTATGCTGGATGTTTCAGTGAAGGAAATCGCATTGAGCAAGATGCCGGAAATTCCGGTGAAGATCATGATCAATGTCGGCAATCCTGAGCTGGCGTTTGGTTTCTGCCGCCTGCCTAACGAAGGCGTCGGTTTGGCACGGTTGGAATTTATTATTAACCGCAATGTCGGTATTCACCCGCGGGCGCTGCTTGAATTTGATACGTTGCCCAACGAATTGAAGCGCGAAATTCGCGAGCGCATTATGGGCTACAGCGATCCGGTCGAGTTTTTTGTGGCCAAGATTGCCGAAGGCGTTGCTACGATTGCCGCGGCGTTTTATCCGAAGAAGGTAATCGTGCGGTTATCCGACTTCAAATCGAACGAGTACTTCAACCTGCTTGGCGGTGACCATTATGAACCGCATGAAGAAAACCCGATGATTGGCTTCCGCGGCGCATCGCGTTATCTGTCCAAGGAATTTTACAATTGTTTCGCGTTGGAATGCCGGGCAATGCGTCGCGTGCGTGACGAAATGGGTTTGACCAACGTGGAAATCATGATTCCGTTTGTACGCACGTTGAAAGAGGCGCAAGGCGTGGTCGAATTGCTCAAGAAAAACGGTTTGGAACGCGGCAAGAACGGTTTGCGTTTGATCATGATGTGCGAAGTGCCGTCGAACGCGTTGCTGGCGTCGGAATTTCTCGAATATTTTGACGGATTCTCAATCGGTTCCAACGATATGACGCAGTTAACGCTTGGTCTCGATCGCGATTCCGGCGGAGCGATTGCCGAAATTTTCGATGAACGCGATCCGGCGGTGAAAAAAATGCTGGCGATGGCGATTGCCGCCTGTCGCGGCAAGGATCGTTATATAGGCATTTGTGGGCAAGGGCCGTCGGATCACGTCGATTTTGCGCAATGGCTGGTCGATCAGGGTATTTCCACCATTTCGCTTAATTCCGATACGGTTGTCGAGACTTGGCTGGCATTGGCCAATGCCAAGCCGGTTTAACCGGCGGCTTTTAATCAACCCGTTTCATTGGCGATGAAGCAGACGCCGCGCGTTCATATCATGTTGCGGCGTTCAAAGCGGCTCGGTTTTTTCATTCCGGCAGTAGCGGTGTTGACCGCCGCTTTGTTGTGGACGTTGCCTTGCCCGTGGTGGGTTGTTCTGACCGCGAATGTTTTAATTTTGGCGTGGGCATATTGGGTGTGGCAAAAGCTCGTTGCCCGAAAGAGGAGTTACCGGCCACTCGTGGCGTTCGCATTAAGCGCCGACGGTACTTTGCTTCTGGAGAATTTGCATGGAGACGAAAGTGGATCGCATGTTATGAAGCGCGCCATGTTGCAAGACGGTTATTATGTCGGCAACCATTTTGTCACACTGGTCTGGCGCGAAGAAGGAAGTGGCGCAAAGGGTACGGCAATACTTTTACCCGACATGATGGATAACGATGAATGGCGCAAATTACGTGTTTTATTGCGTTATGCTCACGCGGAAAATGCTGTAGCGCCGGATGTTCTTTAAGCGTGTATTTCTTCACTCGGCCACCAGTGGACGATGATCAGTTGCAGCGATTGCATGCCTTGGTATTCGCGTACTTCGATGCGATAAACAGCGAGTATGGCTTCAGGCAACGGCGTCGTATCGCCGAACAGTGCCGCTTCAAAGGTTTTGCCATCCAATACCAGCGATAAACGGGAATGCTTTCCCGCCATGGTTTTCTGTCGGGTAACGCGAAAGATATTGTCAAAGAGCGGTAGTGGAAAACATTGCCGCCAGACGTGCTCGTTTAACGCCTGCGCCAATGCGAATGAAAGCGATTGCCCCGACAGCGCACCGTCGGATTCGATGACGCGGTGCAGTTGTTCCGCGGTCAGCGTTTCGCGGGCAACTTCTTCAAAAAGCGCGCAGAATTCATCAAAATGCTCCCGGTTCAAGGTTAACCCCGCGGCCATTGCGTGTCCGCCGAATTTGTTCATGATATGCGGCGCCCGCTTGGCGACAATGTCCAGCGCGTCGCGCATATGCAACCCCGGGATTGAACGGCCGGAGCCGCGCAACACATCACCGTTTTCTTCGAGATCGGCGCTGCCGAATACGATGGTCGGGCGAAAGAAGCGTTCTTTCAATCGCGAAGCGACAATGCCGATCACGCCCGGATGCCACTCCGGCCGCGCCACGCATAATGAAAAACAATGGTTCATTTTCTGGTCGTCGAATTG
>DBDN01000074.1:0-5512 GCA_002293615.1 Betaproteobacteria bacterium UBA931
ATACCTGTCCCAGCCTTCCTGGTCGGCAAGAACCATTTCTACCACGTCGTAGCCAAGGCCATCGAAAGACGCAAGAAGTTCCGGAAGCATGAGAAAATCGGCAATGGATGTGGCGTCGCATTTCCTGGCGACGTCTTCTGTTGGCGGCAACCGCAGCCAGTAAGGCTCGCCGATGNNNTGCCTGTAACGCCTCCGCCGATCCAGGTGGCGCCGATACAGGCCGCCACATCGACCTTTTCGTCGGCGACGTAGTCGGTGGCGTCATCATGGACGAATTCGACCCGGTCAGCGACGCCGAGTTCTTGGGCACGGCATTTCGCTTGCTCGCTGAACAACCGGCTCATGTCGATACCGACACCGCCGATTCCGTAATCGCGTGCCCAGGTGCACAGCATCTCGCCCCAACCGCTGCCGAGGTCGAGCACGCGTGTTCCCGGCTCCAGACGCAACACCGCGCCGAGAGTGGCGAACTTTTCTGGTGTGAACGGGTTATGAATGCGGTGAGCGCTTTCGGTAATGTTGAAGATACGTGGGATATCCAATGCAAAAACTCCTTTTATTGAGTCATGGAGAGCTTAGCCAATGCGCTGATCCGGTGCGGTTTTTAATTTAAAGTCAAAACGAATCCTGAGCTTGAGAACTTAACGCACGATGCCACGGCCTTCTTGGTTGATAAAGTCAACCAGGATTTGCAAGGCGGGCTCGGAAGAAGCGCTCCGGGCAATCTGCTCGCGCGCTTCGGCAAGCGTCAATCCTTTTCGGTATAAGGTTTTATAGGCGCGGCGAATGGCGAGAATCGTTTCGTCCGAAAAGCCGCGGCGGCGCAGGCCGATGCTGTTAATACCGTTCGGTTTGGCAATGTGCTCGGCGACAGTGACATAAGGCGGAATATCCTGAACAATCATGGTGCCGCCGCGCGCCATCACGTGCGCGCCGATACGGCAGAACTGGTGTACGGCGCAATGCCCGCCCAGTGTCACGTAGTCGTCGATATGAACATGGCCGCCGAGTTGCACGACGTTCGAGAAAACGCAATTGTCGCCGATGACGCAATCGTGCGCGATATGGGCATACGCCAGAATCCAGTTATTGTTGCCGACCAGAGTATCGCCACGATCCTGCGCCGTTCCCGCATGAATGGTGACAAATTCTCGAATGGTGTTGTTATCGCCGATGGTGGTGGTGACTTCTTCTTCGCCGGCGTATTTCTTATCCTGTGAAATTTCGCCGATGGAGGCAAATTGAAAAATGCGGTTGTTTTTTCCGATGCGTGTACGTCCGGCAATAACGGTATGTGGGCCGACGGTGGTGCCTGCATCAATGGTGACGTGCGGGCCGATGATTGCAAATGCGCCAATAGCCGCGCTATCGGCAAGCCGTGCGTTGGGATCGACCAACGCCGTTGGATGAACGTTGGCCATATCAGTTTTCCGCGTCTTTTTTCAGTGTGCCGCGCAGGGGCGGGCGCAACGCGGCCATCAAGACAGCTTCACACGCCACTTTTCCATTCACCAGTGCCTGCGCTTTGTATTTGCCGATACCACGGACGGTGCGGATCATTTCGGCTTCCAGTACCAGAGTGTCGCCAGGAAGCACCTGCTGTTTGAAACGCGCTTCGTCAATACCGGCAAAAAGAATAATTCCCGTTTCACCCCCCGGTAATTTTGATCCGCCGCTGCAGTAAGCAAGAATTACCGCCGTTTGCGCCAGCGCTTCAATCACCAGAACGCCGGGCATGACCGGATAGCCCGGAAAATGTCCCTGAAAGAAGGGTTCGTTCACGGTCACATTTTTAATGCCGCGAATCCATTGGCCTTTTTCGATGGCGACGATTCGGTCCACCAGAAGAAATGGGTAGCGATGGGGAAGGATGGATATGATCTCATTGATATCCATCACGGTTTCATACTTGGCGTGTTCGGTCATATGGGTCAGTCAATAACAGCGAATAATGTTCAGAAATGATTATTTGTTTTCATCCAGTTTTTTTTCGAGCGCCCGGACGCGTTGATACAAAGCATCGAGCTGGCGCAACTGCACCGCGTTTTTTTGCCACTGTCGATGCGGCAGGATGGGATAAATGCCGCTGTATACGCCCGGTTTCTCGATTGACGAGAAAACAGGCGAAGCGGCACCGATAACAACGCCTTCGCCGATAGTCAGATGTCCGCCGATCATCGCGGCGCCACCGATACGGCAATAGCGGCCGACACGTACGGAGCCGGCAATGCCGGTACAGGCGACAATGGCGGCATGTTCACCAATTTCGCAGTTATGGCCGATCTGCACTTGGTTATCGATTTTGACGTCGTTTTCAATCACAGTGTCGTCGAGCGCGCCGCGGTCGATGGTGGTGTTGGCGCCGATTTCAACATCGTCGCCGATCACAACACGGCCGATTTGCGGGATCTTGATCCAGCGCCCGGCTTCGAAAGCAAAGCCGAAACCGTCGGCGCCGATGACACAGCCGCTGTGCAAGATTGTCCGCGCGCCAATCCGGCAACGCGGATAAACCACGACGTTCGGATAGATATGGGTATCTTCACCGATGGAAACTTTATCGCCGATGACGGCGCCGGCTTCAATAATGGCTCGGGCGCCGATGACGGCATTTTCACCGATGACGGCGTTGGCGCCGATGCAGGCGTCGGGCGCGACTGTTGCACTGGCGGCAACCACTGCGGAAGGGTGAATGCTTCCTTGACGCGGTAGTTCGCGATACAGGCAATTGGCAACTTTGGCGTAAACGGCGTAAGGATTGTCGGTAATCAGGCGGGGAATGGCAGCATTGGCCCAGATACGCGATTCTTCCGAAGAAAGAATGACCACGGCTGCGTGGGTGCTGTCGAGAAATTTACGGTAACGGGCGTCGGACAAAAAAGCAATGTCGCTCGAACCGGCACGATCCAAAGGAGCTGCGCCGGTGATTTTTGTTTGTCCGTCGCCGATATATTCGGCATCGACAGCTTGAGCCAAATCAGCAAGACGCCAAGTCTGTCGAGCACGAAGCGAGAGGGCATGGATATCAACCGGGTTCGTTTGCCGCATCTACGGTGTTATTTAGTGTCCAACGCTTTGATGACCTGATCGGTGATATCGATGCGTTTGCTGGCATAGACCACCGGTTCTTGCAGGATGAGGTCAAACTTATCGTTTTCGGCAATTTTTTGAATGACTTTGTTGGCGCGCTCCTGGAGGGCACTCAATTCCTCGTTGCGGCGCAGATTAAGATCCTCGCGAAATTCGCGTTGTTGCCGTTGCAGATCGCGGGAGGCATTGGTCAGATCGCGCTCTTTATCGCGGCGGGTGTTTTCCGCCATCGTCGTGCCGTCTCTATCGATTTCCGTTTGCAGCGCTTGCACCTGATCGGACAGTTTTTTCAATTCGTTTTCACGCTTGAGAAATTCGGCTTCCAGCTTTTGTTGTGCCTGTTTCGCAACTTCCGAATCGCGGAACAAACGCTCGGTGCTGACGAAACCGATTTTGTATTCGTCAGCGGAAACAATGCCGGAAAAAAACAGGCTTCCGGCAAGAACAAGAACCAAAGTCATACTTTTATGCACAAACATCTCCTTTGTCAGGGTCTTTTTTAGAAGACCGAACCGAGCTGAAACTGAAAGTTTTCAACCATATCGTCCGGTTTTTTATTAATGGGGTAACCGTAGCTTATTTTCAGCGCACCGATTGGCGAGTTCCAAGCCAAACCGACGCCTGCGGAATATTTGAAGCTTTCATTGTCGGATTGTGACCCGTCTTGGTAAATTTGTCCAATATCAAAAAAGACGCTGCCGCGTACCGAGTTATCGTTGGCAATCAGCGGGAAGAAAACCTCGGCGTTGCCGACGATCTTGCGCTTGCCGCCGAGCGCGTTGTCATCGCTGTCGCGCGGACCGAGCGACGAGCCTTCATAACCGCGCACCGAACCGACACCGCCTGCATAGAAAGCCTTGAAAAACGGCAAGGTCTTTCCGCTGTAACCTGCGCCATAACCGATTTCGCCGCGCAACATCAAGACCATCGGATCGAAGATCGGCCAAAACCATTGGTGAATATACTGCGCTTTCCAGTAAGTAAGATCGCCGACCGGAACGGCAACTTCGGTATAAACGCTTTGCAAGCCGCCGCTTGTCGGGAAAAGCACATCGTCGCGGGTATCGCGCGACCAGCCTGCCGAAAGCATGAAGTTGTCGGTTTGGTTGCCGTAACGGTCGACAAAATCGATATAGGCGTCGGGGCTGTCTTCCTTGAGGGTAATGTCGACATTTTCAAAGCGGACCCCGAAATTGATGGTATCCGTTTCGGTGATGGGAACGCCAAAACTCAGCGCCGCGCCGAGCGTATCGGATTCATACTTCGATGTTGCCAAATCATCGGCGTTGTAGTTGATGTTGTACAGTTCGATGGAACGGGAAATACCGTCCACCGTCCAATACGGGTCGGTGAACGCCAGCGAGTAATACTTCGAGCTTTGACCGGTGTTCAATCCGAGGGAAAGCGAGTTGCCGGAGCCGAATACGTTTTCTTGCGCGATGGATGCCGCCAATGTGACGCTTTCCGAACTGGAGTAACCGACGCCGACCATAAAGCGGCCGGTTTGCCGCTCGGTGACATGGATATTGACGTCAACCTGATCCTGCGCGCCGGGTACCGGCGGCGTTTCGATGCTGACATCGTCGAAATAGCCGAGACGGCGAATACGAACGCGTGACCGCTCGATACGGGTTCCGTCGTACCACGCGCCTTCCATTTGGCGAACTTCGCGGCGGATAACCTCGTCACGTGTTTTGATATTGCCGGAAATATTGACCTTGCGAACGTAAACGCGACGCCCGGGGTCAACATAAAACGTAAATGACGCCGTGGCGTTTTCCTTGTTTAGTTCAGGCACGGCGCTGACGTTGGCAAAAGCATAACCTTCTGCGCCGAGACGCTCGCTGATTCCTTTGGTCGAGGTTTGCAAACGGGCGCGCGAATAAACGCTGCCTGAGCGCAAGCGGATCAGCTTATGGATTTCTTCCTCGGGAACCGGCAGGTCGCCGGCCAGACTGACGCCGGAAACGGTATAGCGGGGGCCTTCCTTGACTGTCACGGTGATATCGATTGCCGTTTTATCCGGCGAAATGGAGACTTGCGCATTTTCGATGGCAAATTCAAGAAAGCCTTGGTCGTGATAAAAACTGCGCAGTTTTTCCAGGTCGGCCTGTAATTTTTGCTTTGAATATTGATCGTTTTTGGTGTACCAGGTAAACCAGCCTGGTGTGGTCAATCGCATCTGTTTGATCAATTTTTTTTCGGTAAAGGTTTCGCTGCCGACGATATGAATGCGGGCAATTTTCGACGGGCCGCCTTCTTCGATGGCGAAGTTGACGGCAACGCGGTTGCGCTCCTGCGGGGTCAACGTCATTTCCACCTCCGCGTTATAAAAGCCGAGCGTGACGTATTGCCGTTTTAATTCCTGTACCGCTTTTTCAAGAAGCGCGCGGTCAAAAATACGGGCTTCGGCAAGCCCGAC
>DBDN01000074.1:5540-9220 GCA_002293615.1 Betaproteobacteria bacterium UBA931
CGTAGGGCGCTCGTCAATGGCTACGATCAGCACATCGTTTTGCGCGTCGATTTGAACATCGCGGAAAAAACCGGTCGCGTACAACGTTTTGATGGCGTCGGAGACTTTCAAAGCGTCTACGGTATCGCCAACCTTGATCGGCAGGTAATTAAAAATCGTACCCGCTTCGGTACGTTGCGCGCCTTCGACACGGATATCGCGCACCACGAACGGTTCAAAGGCCCGGGCATGACCTGCCAGCAGACCGGAAGCGACGGCGCCGCTTAACAACAACGCTTGGGTGAGTTTACGCATATGGTTTTTGGGGCGGCTTTTCGGACAGTCAGAGTAATCGGGCAAAATCATTCGTCAAGGCTAAAAAAACAAGTACGATAATAAAAGCGATGCCGATCTTGGCGCCGATTTCCATGGTTTTTTCAGAAACCGGACGGCCTCGCAGGATTTCCACGAAATAATACAGCAAATGACCGCCATCCAGTAAAGGAATCGGCAGAAGATTGATGACACCGAGGGCGACGCTGATCAACGCGAGAAAGGTGACAAAGGCCTCGAAACCCGCGAGAGCGGACTGTCCGGCGAAATCGGCAACGGTAATCGGGCCGGAAAGATTTTTCAGGGAAGCTTCACCGATCAGCATGCGTCCGAACATCTTTAGCGTCATCCAGACCAGCTCACCGGTACGCGTCAGGCCTTTTGCCAACGACCGGGCGGGGTCGGTGCGGACTTTAACGGCATATGTTGTCGTGACATCCGGATTGTAGGCAAGCGCGACGCCGATTTGCGGAACCGGCGGCTCGCCGGTTCGTCCGGCGTCCGACAGTTCCGGCGTGACCGTAATGTCGGTCATGTGGTTATCGCGGCGTATCGAAAGCCGTAATGGCGTTACGCCGTTTTGGCGCACGATGCGCACAAAATCTCCCGGCGCTTCCAGCGCGATTCCGTCGATTGCCGCCACAATGTCGCCTTTTTCAATACCGGNNGACGCAACGTTGTCAATCCGCGGCGCACCGTAATAAGGAGAAAGGCCGAAGCGGTCAAAGACGCGGCCGGTCGCTTCCTCTTCGGCCGTATGACCGGTCAGCGGAACCGTCACATCGAAAACATGATAATTGCGGTCAATGGTAAGCGTGACGTCACGGCCAAGGTTTTTCAAGATCTGCCAGCGCAAATCCGACCAGGCGGCGACAGGCGTGCCGTTGACAGCGGTAACCTTGTCGAGGCTTTTGAGATGAAGCGCCGCGGCAACCGTATCGGGTGGCGGGGTGCGCAATACCGACTGATAGTCGGAGACGCCGATGCTGTAAGTCAAAGCCAGCAACAGAACGGCGAGCAGAAGGTTGATCAACGGGCCGGCGGCGACAATCGCAAAGCGTTTGCCAACAGGTTGACGGTTAAACGCGCGGGCAAGATCGTGATCGGCGATAACGGCATCGTTTTCACGCTCATCAAGCATTTTGACATAACCGCCGAGCGGGATTGCGGAAATAGCCCATTCGGTTTGGTCGTTTCCCAAACGCCGTGACCAGAGCACTTTACCGAACCCGAACGAAAAACGCAGGATTTTGACGTTGAAAAAGCGGGCGACGGCGTAATGGCCGAGTTCATGCGCCACGACCAGAATGCCGATAGTGAGCAAAAAAGCAAGAACGCGAATCAACAGCTCGAAAAGCATGGCGGTTATGATGAAAAATCCGGCGCGGGCAAATGCGCAATCCGTTCGGAAGCGACGCGGCGCGCTTTTTGATCCAGCGCCAGCGCGCTGTCCAAATCGTTTGGTGCGGATACGTTGGCAAACGCGGCAAGTGTTTGCCGGTTGACGGCGGAAATATCGGTAAAGCGGATTTGTCGCGCTAAAAATGCGGCGACGGCGACTTCGTTGGCGGCGTTTAGAACGGTGGTTGCGCCGCCGCCGGCGCGCAAAGCGCCATAAGCGAGCATCAGGCAGGGAAAGCGTTCGATGTCAGGCGCGGAGAAAGAAAGGTCGCGCATCCGCGCAAGATCAAGCGGCGTCACACCCGCGGGGATACGTTCGGGAAACGCCAATGCCTGCGCGATCGGCGTGCGCATATCCGGCGTGCCGAGTTGCGCCAACGTTGAGCCGTCCTCATATTCGACAAACGAATGGACGATGCTTTGCGGATGGATGACGACTTCAATATCACCAGGCGGCATGCCGAACAACCAATGCGCCTCAATGACTTCCAGACCTTTATTCATCATTGTCGCCGAATCGACGGAAATTTTTTGTCCCATCTTCCATACCGGATGCGCGCAAGCGTCTTCCGGCGTGGCACCGTTGAGTTTTTCCGAGGGCAGGTTGAGAAACGGGCCGCCGGATGCGGTCAGAATGATTTTGCGCACACCATGGGCACGTGTGCCACGGGCGGCGTCGACGGGCGGCAAACACTGGAAAATCGCGTTGTGCTCACTGTCAAGCGGCAAAAGAACGGTGTTGTTGGCGCGCACGATATTCATGAACCAGGCGCCGCCGATAACCAACGCTTCTTTATTGGCGAGCAGAATGCGTTTACCGTGGCGCGCCGCTGTGACAATAGGCGGCAATCCGGCTGCTCCGGTAATGGCCGCCACAATGGTGTCCGCTTCGGGCAAAGCGGCGACCGTGGCAAGAGCGTCGTCGCCGGCGAGTATTGTCGTTGTCGTTTTTCGATGCTTGAGCTCATTTTCCAGCAATCGCGCGGCGGCGTGATCGGACAATACGGCAAACTTTGGTCGAAACCGCTCGATCAGCACCATCATTTTCTGCCAGTTTTTATGTGCGGCAAAAGCAACGACCTCAAAACGATCGGGATGGCGGGCGACAATGTCCAGCGTCGATGTGCCGATGGAACCGGTCGCGCCGAGCAGGGTTAAGCGGCGTTTCCCGGAGGGCAGGTCAGGCGGGCGAAGCGACATCTTAAATCAGCATCAATGCCGCAAGTAAAGCGACGGGCAGGGTGGTGAGCAGGCTATCGATACGGTCGAGGATGCCGCCGTGCCCGGGCAAAAGGCTGCCGCTATCCTTGCGGTCGGCCAGCCGTTTGACCAGCGATTCGAAAAGATCGCCGACAATGGATAAAACCGTCAACAACCAGGCGAAAGCGATCCAAATACCCCATTGCATCGGGACAGGCAATGCATGCAGCGATTTGAAATGCGGCAAAATGAACGGGGCGGTAATGAGTGCATAGACGGTGATTGCCAATAACTCACCCAACACGCCTTCAAGGGTTTTATTGGGGCTGGTTTTGGGGACCAGTTTGTTTTTGCCGAAAGTGCGGCCGGAAAAATAAGCGGCGGAATCCGCCAGCCAGACCAATACCAGAACGGCAAGCAGTGCCCACGGAGACATCGCTCGCAACTGCACGGCAGCGAGCCAGCTGCAAAACATCAACCAGCCAAAAACAACGGCGAAAAGACCGCGCAGAAAAGTGGAAACGCCGAGCTTTTCGCGCTCGAAACGAAGAATCCAGAAGGGCAGCACAAGCAGCGATATCAACAGCGCGATGAAAGAGCAGGCGCACATCAGGCTCAATAGTTCCACCTGGGCAAAACGCCACAAGCCGAGCATGAAGAAAAAGACGGCTGCCAATAACGCCAGCGGCAGCAGCCAACGGTAATGCGGTGAAACCCCGAAATTGAAACGCGTAAAATTATCCGAGCCAAGCAAGCTTCCCGCTTCG
>DBDN01000074.1:9237-11197 GCA_002293615.1 Betaproteobacteria bacterium UBA931
AAATAAAAAAGTGCGGCAAGAAAAAATACCAGCAAAACGCCACCGGTTGTGACACGTTGCATCAGCGGCGATTGCTTGGCGGCGCTCATGATGAAAAATCGGCGATTTCGTGATGAGGCGGCGATACGGTTTGTGCCGTCTGCACTTGCTCGCTGGTGCGCCCAAAGCGCCGCTCGCGTTGTTGATAAGAAGCGATGGCGTCGTCAAATGTTTTGCCGTCAAAATCCGGCCACAGGGTGTCGGTGAAATAAAGCTCGGTATAAGCCAGCTGCCAGAGGAGGAAATTCGAAATACGCTTTTCGCCACCGGTACGGATGAAAAGATCGGGCTCGGGCGCGAACGCTGTCGCGAGATAAGGTTCCAGCACTTCCGGTGTCGGCGTTTTATCGTCAAGCGCGTTGGGATGCGCGCGGAAAAAAGCACGGGCGGCGTTCATGATATCCCAGCGCCCGCCGTAATTGGCGGCGATGGTAAGCGTCAACAAGGTATTTTTTTCGGTCAACCTTTCGCTGGCGGCGACCAATCTTTCGATGCGCGGGCCGAAGCTGGCGATATCCCCGATGACTTTCAACCGAATATTATTTTTGTGCAACACGTCGATTTCGCGCTCAAGCGCGTTGATGAACAGTCCTTTGAGCAGCGACACTTCTTCCGCCGGGCGGCGCCAGTTCTCACTGGAAAAAGCGAACAGCGTCAGATAGCGGATATCGCGTTTGATCGCAGCGCGTACCAGCGTGCGCACGGCTTCCACGCCTTTTTTATGTCCGGCAACGCGGGGCAACAAGCGTTTTTTTGCCCAGCGCCCGTTGCCGTCCATAATGATTACGATGGACAGGCCCCGGGCGTCCTTGTTCTCCCGCATCGCTTCTTCTCCATCCCATAACAAACTATAACAAACGCCGCGCACCCGCGCGGNNAAGGAAACAAACATATCGTGAAAAAGTGATAAGAAAGGTATTGTTTTACCCCGGGAACACGCCGGAAAGATGAACCAATAATGGCAACACGATGACGGTTGCTATACGGCCATCACTTCCGTTTCTTTGGTTGCGACGATTTTATCAATTTCGACAATGAAGCGGTCGGTCAGCTTTTGCACGTCGTCCTGGGCGCGGTGTTCTTCGTCCTCGGCAATTTCATGATCCTTGAGCAGTTTTTTCAGGTGTTCGTTGGCGTCGCGGCGAATGTTGCGCACGGCGATTTTGGCGTTTTCGCCTTCGTGACGAACGACCTTGGTCAGTTCCTTGCGGCGCTCTTCGGTCAAAGGCGGCATCGGCAGGCGAACGACATCGCCTTGCGTCGATGGGTTGATGCCGAGGTCGGAGTCGCGCAATGCCTTTTCAACGACAGGCACCATTTTCTTCTCCCAGGGCTGAACGGTAATGGTGCGGGCGTCGGCGAGAGAAACGTTTGCCACTTGCGCGATCGGTGTCATCGTGCCGTAGTAGTCAACCTGAATATGGTCAAGAATGCCGGTATGCGCCCGCCCGGTGCGGATTTTGGTCAATTCGCTTTTCAGCGCTTCGACAGAGCGTGCCATTTTGTGTTCGGCAGTTTTTCTAATTTCGGGAATCATGATGTTTCTCCTGAAAATTATGAACTAACAATGTACGAGTGTTCCTTCATTTTCGCCCATTATCACACGCTTTAACGAGCCCGGTTTGACGATGGAGAACACGTTGAGTTTCATATCCTGATCGCGGCACAGCGCCAGCGCGGTCGCGTCCATTACGCGCAGGTTTTTGGTGATCGCCTCGTCAAAAGTCAGCGCTTCGTAGCGCGTGGCGTTGGCGTTTTTTTCCGGGTCGTCGGTATAAACGCCGTCCACCTTGGTGGCTTTGAGCACGATATCGACGCCGACTTCACGGCCGCGCAGCGCGGCGGCGGTGTCGGTGGTAAAAAAAGGATTGCCGGTACCCGCCGCGAAAATCACAACCTTGTTTTCTTCGAGATAGCGCAA
>DBDN01000032.1 GCA_002293615.1 Betaproteobacteria bacterium UBA931
CCGGCGCCGGCGGCAGCGCCCGCGGCCATGCCGCCGCCGACTTTGATTCCGAATTGCTTTAAGGTTTCGGGATTGAACAGGTCGTCCTCCCAACGGCCATTCAGTAATGGCAGGTCGGTCGCGTCAACGTCATGCGTACGAAAAGCGTAGAGTTTTAAAAGCGTATCGACGCAATGCTGCTCACGAGCGCGTACGTCCCGCTGCAATTGCCGCACGGCATTTTGCGCAATGGTTTCCTGATCGGGAATGCGCCGCCGTTCAGCGGCAACGTCGATGATCATTTCGGCGATAAGCAGCATTGAGGTTTGCGCGCGCGCAGCGCGCTGTTGTGCGCGATCCTCAATCAGCCGGACTAATTGCGGGCGGGCGCGTTCCAGCAGCAGCGCCAGCGTTTCATAGAGACGGCGCTCACCGTCGAGCGGAGGCGCAACACTGTCGAAAGCGATGAGCGCGTGCAGCCCAAGCCGCGCCAACGCTTCGCGCCAATCGCCTTCATATTGCCGCGCGGCGGCAGTGAAATTGAACACGGCCAACAACGGCTTGCCGCTCATATTGAGAATGGCCAGNNAGTTCGTCACGGTATTTGGCGAGTATCGGTTCGCGTACATCGATCACGTATAAGCCGGCATCGGAGGCGAACATTTGTCGCAGCACTTTGGCTTCCTGTTCGAAACGGCGTTTGGCTTCGATCGTATCGAAAAATCGGGCGAGCAACGTCGGCCCGTCGAGGCGCTCTCCCGGATGCGCCAGTTCATCAAGGTAATCGCGTAACGCGATCGCGTCCTCCATTCCGGGCGTATCGTAAAAATTGAGCATAGGCTCATTTCCGACCGACAGGCGAATGCCTTCAACGTGGCGTGTCGTACCCGGATCGGGAGAGACCCGGCCAAACGCGATGTCGCGGGCAAGTGTGCGCAATAACGAGGTTTTGCCGACATTGGTATGGCCGACCACTGCGATTTTAAGCGGCTCGCTCACGTTGTTTCTCCGCGATCACCATGCGCCAGCCACAGCAACGGCGCATCGTCGTCGTACGATAACGGCAAGCGATCGAGCTCTTTGCGCCATGAAGCAAGGCGCTCTTCGTCGACAACATGGCTATCAGCCGCGGGCAACAGCCAGATACGGGTTTCTTGCGCACAGCGCGCCAGTTCGGCAATCAGCGCCAGCGTGCCGCGGTCGGGCGAGCGTTGCGGATCGCAGGCGATAAGTAAACGCGCGGGGGGGTAACGGGTCAGTTGTTCGAGCAGATGTTTGCGTTGCGTGCTGTCGTCGAGAATACCGGCGTCGTTGATGTTGTCGGGCAGCGATGGCGGCCAGGCACGGGTGAGTTCAATACCGACAAGAACAGCGTCGTTGTGGCTGCCGCGATGCGGCGTAAAAGAAATACTTTCATAATGATCCGGCGCGGCATCGTTGATCCCGAGACGTTTGCTTGTCGGCATAAGTTTGTCGTGCAATACGGCATAGCCCGGCAGTGAAAGGTCGATATCAAGGCGTTTCATGCTGTACTGCCAGCGCCATAAGCAGAAAATACCGGCGAGCGTACGCGGCAGTAACCCCCAGGCAAAAACGACGCCGGTCAGCCATAACGCCCATAAGCGGCGCGTTTCGGCGGCGGCGAGCGGCTTATCGGCAGTGTTGTGAATGGTGTCGGGATCGGGCGTAGGGAAACCGAGCAGCGCCGGCGGCGCACCCAATATTTGGGTGAGGCGGACAAAAGCGTCTCCGGACAATAGCGTGCTTTCCCAGACAAAGCCGTAACGGCGCACGGTAAACAGCAGCAATACCATCAGAAGCGAGGAAAACAACAATAAAAACCACCAGCCGTGGATCATTGATCCCAACAGCCATCGCCCGGTTTTTTGCCGCGAAAATAATTGTGCGGCAACAATGCCAAGCAAAGACGCCTGTGAAGTATGCGCAAATTTTTGGGCGAGCCACACCCATAAACGGCCGAGCGCGCCTTGGCCGTTACCGAACACAGTCAGGGCGAGCCATGCCAGCAATGTAAGAAAGTGCAGCCCGAGCAAGCCGGAGAGCGTCCAGAACAGGTTGATTGGGCGCTGGCCATTGCCCAATGTGGTAAAAGCGAGAAGCACACCGCTGACGACGGCAAGAATAAACAAAAGATAAAGCGCAAGCCTGCGGGCAAGGTGTGCCGACGGTAAAACGTCAAGCAGGCCGTCGCGTTGCGCCAGATATTGCGCGCGGAATAAAACACGTTGCCGGAAATTACCGCCTGCAGCACGCGCTTGCCGGTTGGCCTCGGCGTCGTCCGGTTGGCCCGAACGCTCTTCCTGATAACGAACGGCCTCGGCAAGCAGAATACGTTCGGGAGCGGTCAGAGAGATGGTCGGTACCGGTTGGTCGGCATGGTTCATAAACACGCAAAAATGTATATGGGCAAAAAATATATTACCGTATTGCCGACGCATTGAAAAATAAACGCTTGTGCCGCGTCTACACAGAACAATCCGAGGGCAATAGAATCAATTGCTTAACGTATCGTTTGATGTTTAAAGCGTGTCTTTATCGTTTTTTTACGGCAAAGGGGATTGCGCAGTTTCCGGCTTCGGGAGCGTCATCGGAGCCGGGTGCGGCTTCGGCTCCACAACGCCCATTGACACAACGTATTTCAACGCTTCGTCCACCGTCATTTGTAACTCGATCACTTTCGACTGGGGGAGCATGATGAAATAACCGGAGGTTGGGTTCGGTGTGGTCGGCACATAAACACTGATATAAGGCTCGTCGAGTCGCGATGCAATTTCTTCGGCGGGGTGACCGGTCTGAAAAGCCACCGTCCATGAGCCTTTGCGTGGAAATTCGACCAGCAGCGCTTTACGAAAGGCATTACCTCGGTCCGAAAGAACGGTTTCGCTGACCTGCTTTACACTCGAATAAATTGATTTGACGAACGGGATGCGCCCCAAAAGGCGTTCCCACACTTCTAAAAGTTTTTCACCAAAATAATTGGCGGTCAGCGCGCCTGTGCTGATCAAGATCAAAATGCCGAGCAGCAATCCCAATCCGGGAATATGGAATCCGATCCATTTTTCCGGCCACCACGATTCGGGAAGAAATTCGATAATGAAATCCATTGTCGAGAATAAAATATGCAGTACCCACAGTGTGATGCCGAGCGGAACCCAGACCAGAAGACCGGCGATAAAAAATCGTTTCAGATTGCTTTTGGATATTAATGACATGCGCAGTCGCCGCCACAGGAATGCGTATCGGAACCGGAGGCGGGGGCGGAAGCATCACAAGCGCCTTCCGCTTTTGCCGGGCAGGAGGCCGGCTTGCCGCGAAAATCAGAGGCATACCAGCCGCTGCCTTTCAACTGAAAGCCGGCGGCAGAAACCAGTTTGGTCAATGCTTCTTTGCCGCACGCCGGACAATGCGTCAGCGGCGCTTCCGACATTTTTTGAAGGGCTTCAAGCTTGTGGCCGCATTGGGTGCAGCGGTATTCGTAAATGGGCATAAATTTATTCCTCAGAGAACCAGTACGGACATTATATGAGGAAAAATTGCGCTGTTTGCAAGACGTTCGTTAAGAAAAAAGCATGTAGCGGATTATGAAGGATGACTGCATGCCGAAAAGTTTGCCGGGGGGCGGGCGAATGCCGTAAGAAGCATGGAGAATTGTAACATATTGATTTTATATAACTTTATCCTGTTGGTGTCGATACCGCAGTTAATATGATCGCGTTCGGCGTATCATCGGCATGTTTTTTATGACATGACTTTCGGGACATGCATGGATGGAGGAAGGGCGCAGTTGTCGTTGGCAAGGAAGCCCTGGGTGTTGGCAACATTATCGGAGAGCAGGATGGCAAAAGTTGCGCTTTTTTTGATTGACGGTTTTGAAGAAGTCGAGGCGATAACGGTCGTTGATATTTTACGGCGCGGCGGTGTGTCGGTGATCATCATCTCGTTGACTGAAAACCTTCTGGTCAGAAGCAAACATGGTGTTTTGGTTCAAGCGGACGCTTTGTTTGACGACCTTCGGCAAGAAACGTTTGATATGTTGGTGGTTCCCGGCGGGACTATTGCCTATACCGAACATGAGCCGTTTATGCGGTATATCGAAAAGAACACCGAATCCGGAACGCGACTCGCCGCGATTTGTGCCGCGCCTGCCGTTTTCGGCAAGCTCGGCTTGCTGCGCGGTAAAAGGGCGGTTTGCTATCCGGGGATGGAGGAATGGCTGGATGGCGCGATGATCGGCACGGAAAGAGTCGTGACCGACGGCAATATCACTACCAGCCGCGGGCCGGGAACGGCGGTATTGTTTGCGTTGCATTTACTTGCTTTGGCGAAGGATAAAAAAACAGCGCAAAAAATTGCCGACGATTTTCTTATTGAAGATTATAAGGAGACACAATCATGACCGATCAGATATTTCAACCTTTTATTTTTGCCAATGGCGCACAGCTCAAAAATCGCATTGTGATGCCACCGATGACGACATGGTCAGGCAACGAAGACGGTACCGTTTCCGATGAGGAAATCGCTTATTACCGCGCGCGTGCTGGCGGTGTCGGCATGATCATTACCGGAACCACTTATACGGTTGCCAACGGCAGAGGGTTTCCCGGGCAGTTTGCGGGATACGACGACCGCTTTTTGCCATCGTTGGCAAAACTTGCCGCCACAGCTAAAGAACAAGGCGCAAAAGCAATATTGCAGATTTTTCACGCCGGGCGAATGAGTATGCCGGAATTGACGGGCAACGACGTTGTCAGCGCCTCCGATATTGCCGCGCCGCGCCCGGGTGCGGCGTGCCCCCGGGCGTTATCGGAAGAAGAAATTGATGGCATCATTGAATCTTTTGCGGCGACGACACAGCGGGCGATTAGCGCGGGCTTTGACGGTGTGGAAATCCACGGCGCCAATAGTTATCTCATCCAGCAATTTTTTTCGCCGCACTCCAACCGTCGTAATGATGCCTGGGGCGGCGCGCGGGAGAAACGCGCACGTTTTCCGTTGGCAGTCGTTGATGCGGTGTGTGCGGTTGTCCGCAGTCGGGCGTCGAAAGATTTTATCGTTGGCTACCGTTTTTCTCCCGAAGAAATTGAAGAACCGGGCATCACGCTTGACGATACGTTTTATTTGATCGATCAACTGACGCAGAAACCTTTAACCTATTTACACGCATCGCTTCATCAATATAACGGCACTTCATTGCGCAATCAGGATGATCGGCATGTGGTCGGGCAGGGCTTGCATCGTCATATTGCCGGGCGTTTGCCGCTCATCGGTGTGGGTAGTGTGAAAACCGCGGGCGAACTGGCGCAAGCGTTTGATTGTGGCTATGAACTGGTGGCCGTAGGGCGGGCATTGATTGCCGAACCGCAATGGGTACAGAAAGTACGCCATGGCGAAGCGGTTGGGCACCAATTGATTTCCCGGGCGAGCATAAAGGATCACAGCATGCCGCAGAAAATGTTTGACACCATGAAAATTTATTTTCCGGCGAGCATCGCGGACTGACCTTTCCCGTATGGGGAAATTTCGCTATCATCGCCGCTTTCTTTGTTAACTGCTTTCAGGATTTTCATGGCGCAATACGTTTTCACAATGAACCGGGTCGGCAAAACCGTGCCGCCCAAACGGCAGATTTTGAGAGACATTTCATTGTCTTTTTTCCCGGGCGCCAAGATCGGTGTGCTCGGTTTGAACGGTGCCGGAAAATCCACGCTGTTGAAAATTATGGCGGGGCTCGATCAAGAGATCGATGGCGAAGCGGTTCCGATGCCGGGCTTGAGTATTGGCTATTTGCCGCAAGAGCCACAGCTTGATCCCCAGAAAACGGTTCGGCAAACAGTTGAGGAGGGAATCGGTGGCATTCTCGCGGCAAAGAAGCGTTTGGAAGAGGTATATGCCGAATACGCCGAACCGGATGCCGATTTCGATAAACTTGCTGCGGAACAGGCCGAGCTTGAAGCGGTTATCGCTGCGGGCAGTGGCGACAGCAGCGACGCGCAGCTGGAAATCGCCGCCGACGCTTTACGCTTGCCCCCGTGGGAAGCAATGGTGACGACGCTTTCTGGCGGCGAAAAACGCCGTGTGGCGTTGTGCCGCTTGCTGTTATCGAAGCCCGATATGCTTTTGCTCGATGAACCGACCAACCATCTGGATGCTGAGTCGGTCGAATGGTTGGAGCAATTCCTCCATCGTTTTCCGGGGACGGTGGTGGCGATTACGCATGATCGATATTTCCTTGATAATGCCGCCGAGTGGATTCTTGAGCTTGATCGCGGTTATGGTATCCCGTGGAAAGGCAATTACAGCAGTTGGCTGGATCAGAAAGAAAAACGCTTAGAACAAGAACAGCGAAGCGAAGACGCTCGTATCCGGGCGATGAAAAAGGAGCTGGAATGGGTGCGGCAGAGCCCCAAAGGGCGGCAGGCAAAAAGCAAAGCACGGTTAACTCGGTTTGAAGAACTGTCCACGCATGAATATCAGAAGCGCAACGAAACCAACGAAATATTTATACCGGTGGCCGAGCGGTTGGGTAATGAAGCCATTGAATTTGAAAACGTCACCAAGAGCTTTGGTGATCGCATTTTGATTGATAACTTAAGTTTCAAGGTGCCACCGGGGGCGATTGTCGGCGTTATCGGTCCGAACGGCGCTGGTAAATCAACACTGTTCAAGCTGATCACTGGAAAAGAAAAACCGGATAGCGGGGCAGTGAAAATCGGGCATACCGTACATATGGCCATGGTCGATCAAAGCCGTGAAGCGTTGGAGGGCGATAAAACTGTCTGGGAAGACGTGTCGGGTGGGTTGGATAACTTAACGGTTGGCCGATTCGTGATGCCAAGCCGCGCTTATCTTGGCCGTTTTAATTTTAAAGGCGCTGATCAGCAGAAATTGGTGAAAAATTTATCCGGCGGCGAGCGGGGGCGGTTGCATCTTGCCAAAATGCTTGCCGAAGGCGGCAATGTTCTTCTGCTCGACGAGCCTTCCAATGATCTCGATGTGGAAACCCTCCGAGCCTTGGAAGATGCCCTGCTCGAATTTGCCGGATCGGTGATGGTGATCAGTCACGACCGCTGGTTTCTTGATCGTATCTGTACGCACATCCTTGCGGCGGAAGGAGATAGCCAATGGGTATTTTTTGACGGCAACTATCAGAAATACGAAGCGGACAAGAGAAAACGGTTGGGTGAAGATGGCGCGCGACCCAAACGGGTGCGCTACAAAGGTTTGAAATAAGGAAGATGCTTTAGGGGATAAAAGGTATTATTTGTTTTTTCATTTTTCAAAATAGATTCTTAATATAGTTTCAATCCACATGCTCGCGAAGAGCACGACGCCCTTCAGCGTGCAGCGCGCCCGATAACAACACAGTTTCAATCCACGTGCTCGCGAAGAGCACGACACTGTTGGCGACATTTACCCTGAACTGTTCACTTTTGTTTCAATCCACGTGCTCGCGAAGAGCACGAC